>NZ_JBSFUO010000013.1:0-196335 GCF_053591835.1 Streptomyces sp. NPDC002911
CCTGCACGTAGAAAGTGCCCTCCGCCTGGACCGACAGAACCCCTCAGCAAGGTTCATCGTCCCAGGTCAGGAAGGCACTTTCGCGTTTCCCCCCCAAGCCAGGCGTACCCAAGTGAAACGGCGAGGCTAGGCGGAGAACTCCGTCGCCGTCGTCCGCCGCGACGCGTCCATCGCGCCGTCCCGGTCGGTCAGCGGGCGCAGCCGGTAGCTGTAGGAGTAATCCTTGTCCGCGAAGAGTTTGTACTCGTCGTGCGTGTGCGCGCCCCAGCTGTCGTCACCGCCCACCCCCATCTGCCGGTGATTCAGCCGCAGGACGACGTCGTTCCGCGGGTTCAGCTGGTAGTCGTGGCGGGCGCCCGCCGACAGGTCCTCCGGCGTGAAATGCGAGGCGTTGACCTCGAGCAGCTGTTCGCCGGAGGCGAGCAGCCCCTTGCCACTGGCGTCCGTCAGCGCCACCCACCGCACGTCTGTCTTGTTGCCGTTCTCCTGCGGGCGGACGTAGGGGGTCCACTGTTCGGAGACGGTGCCGGAGTACACGCCCACATCGGTGCCGTTGTTGCGGTCCCAGTGGTTCTCGTGCGGGCCGCGGCCGTAGTAGTGCAGGTGTTCCAGACGGCCGGGCAGAAAGAGCAGGGTGCCGACCTCCGGGATGTACGGGAGACCCGTGCCCGGGTGCAGGGTGTGGTCGACCTTGATCTCGCCGTTGCCGAACACCGTGTACGTAGTGGTGTAGGTGGACTCCGTAGAGGTGGGCAGGATGCCGCTGACGGTGATCTCGACGGCCCGGTCGCGCAGTCCGCGTACCGTGAAGCCGGTCACCTCCCGGTCGCTGCCCGCGTAGCGCCAGGTGCCGTTCCGGCCGGGCTGGCCGTTGCCGACGTCGTTGTCGGTGGGTGCCCGCCAGAAGTTCGGGGCGGGACCCGAGGTGATCAGCCGGTCGCCGCCCGCCTCGTAGGAGGTGATGACACCGCTGCTCCGGTCGACGGTGACGGAGAAGTCCTCACCGGTCACCGTCACGGCGCCGTCGCCGTCCCGGTAGCTAAGCGCCCCTACGGAGTCCAGCGGCTGAGGCGTCACGGCCGGGCTGCCGGCGTCGAGGGGGAGCTGTTGTGCGGCCACCTCGAACCCGGCCTTCGCCCACTTCGTGGGCTCCTTCGTGGTGAACGTCAGCTGGAGGAAGTATTCCGTGCCCGGCGCCGGGTCGTCGGGCATGGTGAAGGGGACGGTGATGGCCTTGCTGGTCAGGGGGGCGATGTCGAGCTGGGCGCGGGTCAGCTTCCCGCGCTGTACCGCCTTGCCGTCGGCGACCACGGCCCAGCTGCCTTCGAGCGCACGGAGGTTGGTGAACAGATACTCGTTGGTGACGGTGATCAGCCGGGCGTCCGCGTCGCCTTCGGTGGCCGCCACGTCGACCGCCTGGAGAACCCGCTTGATCTCCGCGGCCTTGCCGGTGTACCCACGGTCGGCGGTGACGATGCCGTCGGCGCTGAAACTGCCGTCGTTCGGGTTGTCGCCGAAGTCACCGCCGTAGGCGTAGAACGTCGGCTCGGAGGGCCGGATCTCCTTGAAGTCGACGGTGGCGGCGTCGAACCAGAGTCGCACGTCGTCGTCGCCCGGGCCGCGGGAGCGGGACGCGAGGTCGGCCGCGGTCAGGGCCCGGGCGTAGACGCGCGCCCGCCGGATGGTGCCACTGAACTCGCGGGTCCAGTTGTCCGCGTCGGTGGCGAGCGCGACCGGCGCGTTGTTGCTGTCGGGACGCTGGGGAGCGGCCCGGGTGGCCTTGACCTCGCCGTCGACATAAAGGGTCAGCGTGGCCGCCGCCGCGTCGAAGACGCCCGCGATGTGGTGTTCGGTGCCGGTCCAGCCCTGCGGCACCGCCCAGCTCGCGGTGATCCACCGGCCGCCGGAGTGGATGAAGAACTCCAGGTCGCCGTCGGTCTGCTTGAGCGCGTACTGGGTGTCGCCCTTGGCGAGGATGGGCTGGTGACTGCCGCTCACCTTCTGCGTGATCCACGCCTCCAGGGTCAACGAGCCGGTGATGTCGAGGCCTGCGTGGCGTCCGAAGACCGTGCCCCCGGATACGCCCGTGTCCCTGTCGAAGCTGCCGCTGGGGGCGAGGATCTCCCCGCTCACCGCACCGGGGCCGGTTTCCGTGAACATCTTGCGTGTCGGCGTGGGCCAGGTGAGTGCCTGGTCGGCGAAGTCCCAGATCCAGCCGCCCTGAAGGACATCGAAGCGGCGGATGATGTCCCAGTATTTCTTGAAGTTGCCGCTTGAGTTGCCCATTGCGTGGGAGTACTCGATCAGGACGAACGGCCGGGTGTCGGTGGTGTCCTTGGCACGCTGCTCGACCTGGGCCGGCTTGGTGTACATCTCCGAGCGGATGTCGCTGATCCCAGGACGGTCGTCGCCCTCGTACTGGATGACACGCGTGGAATCGTAGGAACGGATCCAGTCGTACATGGCCACGAAGGCGGAGCCGGTGCCGGCCTCGTTGCCGAGTGACCAGATGACGGCGGACGCGTGGTTCTTGTCGCGGTGGACCATGTTCTTGGCGCGGGCCACGCACGCCTCGGTCCAGTCGGGGTGGCTGCCGGGGTAGGAATCACGGATGCCATGCGTCTCGAGGTTGGTCTCGTCCACCAGGTACAGGCCGTATTCGTCCGCCAGCTCCAGCCAGAGCGGGTTGTTGGGGTAGTGGGAGGTACGGACGGTGTTCAGGTTCAGCCGCTTGACGGTTTCGATGTCCTTGACCATGTCCGCCCGGGTGAGCGACATGCCGCGCTCGGGGTGCATCTCGTGCCGGTTCGTGCCGCGCAGGGAAACGGGCTTGCCGTTGATACGCATCAGCCCGTCAGTGAGGGCGAACTCACGGAAGCCCACCCGGTGCGACAGTGTCTCGGTCACCCTGCCCGCCGGGTCACGCAACCGCAGTACGGCGGTGTAGAGGTTCGGGTGCTCGGCGGACCACAGTTCCGGCCTCGTCACGGTCTTGGCCGCCTGCACGGTCACGTCTCCGCCGGCCGGGGCGGAGACGACATCGGCGGTCTGCCGCAGCGGGCGGGACCAGACCGGATGGCCGTCGGCGTCGTAGAGCTGGGTTTCGACGGTGTACGTCTCTTTCCCGGCGGCGACGTCGCCGTAGGCACGCACGGAGGCGGTGACGGACAGCTCGGCGGTGGTGTAGCCGTCGCTGAGCGGGGTGTCGAGCTTGAAGTCCCGCAGATGGACGGTGGGGGTGGAGAAGAGGTGGACCGAGCGGAAGATTCCGCTCAGCCGGATCATGTCCTGGTCCTCCATCCAGTCACCGTCGGAGAATCGGTAGACCTCCACCGCGATCTGGTTGCGGCCTTGTTCGAGGTACGGAGTGATGTCGTACTCGGCGGAGGTGTAGGAGTCCTCGCGGTAACCCACCGGCTTACCGTTGATCCACACGTAGTGGGCGGACTTCACCCCCTCGAAGTGCAGGAACACCTGCCGTCCCGCCCACTTCCGCGGAACGTCGAACGTGCGGCGGTACTGACCGACGGGGTTGTAGCGGGTCGGTGCGAAGGGCGGCTGCGCTTCCTCGCCCTGGCCGTTGGCACCCCACCAGGGATACGTGATGTTGGCGTAGATCGGGAAGTCGTAGCCGTGCAACTGCCAGCAGGACGGCACCGGGATGGTGTCCCAGGACTGATCGTCGAGATCGGTCCGGTGGAAGTCGGGGTCGCGGTCGTCGGGGCGGTCGGCGTAGGCGAACTTCCACGTCCCGTCGAGGTCGAGCCGATACGGGGAGCGTGTCCGGTCACCGGCCAGGGCCTGGTCGACGTCCCTGTACGGCATGAGCGTGGTGTGGGGCGGCTCGGAGCCGACGTCGAAGAGCGCGATGTTGTTGTTCCACTCCGGGTAGCCGTTGGCCGGCGGGCCGCCGGCGGTGGGGGCGGAGTCGGCACGTGCGGCCGTGCCTGCGGGGACGGCTGCCGGGAGGGTGGAGAGGACGAGCGCGCCGAATCCGGCGGCCCCGCCCTCCAGGAGCCGACGGCGGCTGACGCTCCGGGGCAGGCGGGGCGGCTGGTGCGAGGAAGACGAGTGCTGCATGACAGTGGACCCCTTGGGAAGGCCGTACTGCGTGCACCGGTGCGGCGCACAGCGCGTAGGCGTGTCGTGTTCCGGTCGATGTCGTCGCGGTACTCACGGGAGTTCATGGCCCGGAGCTGCCCCGGTGGCCGCCTTGGCCGGCCCGACTGCGTTTGCCGCTGTCCGTCGGAGCGCTGCTGGTCCTCATGTCGATGCGGCTCCTCACGGGGGAAGTTGCC
This sequence comes from Streptomyces sp. NPDC002911, assembly GCF_053591835.1. Taxonomy (NCBI): domain Bacteria; kingdom Bacillati; phylum Actinomycetota; class Actinomycetes; order Kitasatosporales; family Streptomycetaceae; genus Streptomyces; species Streptomyces sp. NPDC002911. The sequence continues at coordinate 4,299 of NZ_JBSFUO010000013.1, forward strand.
TCTTCGTCACGTTCGAAATTTCGTCTTGCGTCCGAAATCCTGCCGCGACGGTAGTGACGGGTGGTGAAGGTGTCAACGGTGCCGTTCCGCCGGGGCGATCGGCGAGGCCGGCGGCGGCGCTGCTCGTGGTGTTGACCTTCGAGCTGGTTGAAGCTCGATGATGGCTCGGTGCCGAATTCTGAACTGATGCCCATCGGGGTCTTCGCCCGACGCAGTGGTCTGACCTCCAGCGCGTTGCGGTTCTACGCCGACTCCGGGCTGCTGAACCCCGCCGAGACCGACTCGGCCTCGGGCTACCGCTACTACAGCGCTGACCAGGTGGCGCGAGCGACCGTGCTGCGTCAGCTCCGCGAGATCGCCATGCCCCTCGCCGCTGTCGAGGCTGTCCTCGACGCGGGGGCCGCCGAGGCGTCCCGGCTGGTGGACGAGCATGTCGCGAAGGTCGTCGGGGACGCCGCAGCGGCGCAGCAGAGGGCCGCGCTCATCAAGCCCGCGCTCGGCGACGTGCCGAGTCTGCCGATTGCGGTGCTGAAGGGCCCGGTGCTGGCGGCCGCGGTCGAACAGGTCCTGACCGCGACCGCACGTGAGCCGGGGATGCCGGTACTCGCCGGCCTGCGCGTCGAGGCGGGTCATGAGGCCGTCACCCTGACCTCGACCGACCGGTACCGGCTCTCCACCCGGAGCCTGGTGCCGGCCGGACCGCCGAGTCGGACATGGGCCGGTACGGTCGACGGGGACGAGCTGCGGGCCGCGGTCGCCGAGATCCGCCGCAGTACGCTGGTGCGCCTCGAAGCGGTGCCGCACGGGATGTGGCTCCGGGTGGCCGAGCGGGAGGACCGGCATTGCCGGCTGCTGCCCGGGGAGTTCCCCGACTACCGCCTGATGTTGACGTCCCTGGGTGAGGTCACCACCCGTGTGACGGTTTCGAAGGGCCTGTTCCTGCGAGCCCTGGAAGAACACTCCGGGGAACGCGTCGCGCTCCACATAGCCGGCCACGGGATGTACGTCCGGTCAGCCGACGGCGAGCACCCCGGCATCCCGCTCCCGGCTACCTCGACGGGGCCGGCCCTTCGGATCTGGTTCGAGCTGACCACGCTCTATCCCGCCGTGAGTACCGCGATCGGCCCCGACGTGATGCTCGACCTGAGAGGACACGACCAGCCCGTCACGATCCGCTCCGCCGACCGTGGCGATCTCACCACCCTGGCCATGCCGGTCAAGTCCCGCCACTCTGCCTGAGAAGAATTCGAGGACCACACCATGACCACCGCACCCGCCGACCCCGACCCGACCATGGAAGCCATCGGCCAGGCCGTCACCGAGGGCCGAGCCGGAGACGTCACCGCCGCCCGCCGGAAACTGCTGAGCCTGTGGTCCGCGATCGGTGTCACCGGCGACCCGCTGCACCGCTGCTCCCTCGCTCACTACCTGGCGGATCTCTACGAAGATCCCGCACAGGCCCTGGCATGGGACACCCGCGCCCTGGACGCTGCCGACGCCGTGACCGAGCAGCGCGTCCAAGAGCACCACACCAGCCTGCACATCGCCGGCTTCTACCCGTCCCTGCACCTCAATCTCGCCGACAACTACCGCCGTCTGGGCTCCTTCGAAGCAGCCACCGAACACATCGACGCGGCCGGAGCGCACGCCCACGCCCTGCCTCAGAATCCTTACGGTGACCTTCTTCGTGGCGCCGTTCAAGAGGTCGCCGAGGCGATCGCCGGGCGCGACCGCGCACGGCGAGCCTCCGCATCCGGTTCTCCTGCATGACGCACAGGGCACTCGTTCCTGACCGGCCTGTTCCGCGCGTGGCAGGACGGTGCCCGTGATGCAGCTGGAAGGCCGTCGCTCACATGTCCTCGGCGCCTGCCCTGATCGCTTCGCTGATGCGGAAGGCTACGAACGTCCACACCTGGCATTGCCCCCTCTGTGCTCCGACAGGTTGCGGCGAGCGACTCGACTTGATGGAAGGAAGTCCGATGTGAGCATGTCGAATGCGGTTGATGCCCGCGATCTCCGGCACGTCGTACGCCAGAACCTTCGGCAAGGCAGGCAGGGCCTGGATCGCCGCTCTGACCGCGCTCGTCGCACGGTCACTGGACTGTGGGATCTGGAGTGGGACTGCCTCCCGGAACCGGGACAGCGTCGCTGGTGCTACGCGAGAACGGCACGCGCGCGGTCGACATCGGCCTCCACGCCCGCAGCAGACATGCGGCGGCCCGTCCTCTCCCCTTGCCGGAGGACGGGCCGCGACGTGTCTGCGATCGGCCCGCTCAGCAGCGGTGGGCGCCGGAGAAGTTCCAGAACGCGGCCTTGGCCGCCGATCCGGCGACCCCGTCGACGGCAAGGCCGGCGCCGTGGAGGTTCAGGAACCTCTGCAGCGCCTTGATCGTGTCGGTTCCGACGATTGCGTCGACAATACCGGCCTTGTAGCCGAGGTCGTTGAACTTCTCCTGCGCTGCCTTCCAGCTGCTGGTGCCCAGCTGCCCGTCGATCGCGCCGGGGTTGTAACCCGTGCGGCTCAGCCGGCACTGCCAGCTCTTCGCCTGCGCGGTGTCCAGCCCCAGGTTGACCACCGCGAGCGGTGTGACGGCCTCGGCGCCCACCGTCTGCTCCCGTGCCGGTGCGGGAGCCGCCATGGCCGTGCCCGCGGTCGCCAGGCCTCCGACGCCGGACCACGACAGTCCGGCGCGCGCGGCGAATTCCCGGCGCGCGCCGGAGCGCGCCATTCCGTAGCCGCCGGAATTTCCTCCTGTTCCGAAAGTTGGCCGATTCCGTCCCGGGCCGCCCGTTCCAGGACTACGCTCTCGGGCCGCCCGAGTTGTCGATGCGCGTCAGGGCCACTGCATTTCGGTACACTATTTCCGGCCATCGAGCGTGCGGCGTACGCGACAGCGCGGGCTTGGCGCGCGCCCAGAAGCCTTTTGAGGAACCAGAACGCGCCACTCACCCCGTCCGAAGGAAGCCGCTGAGTCCCTAGCCGCAGCGCCAGCATTCTGAGGCGCGCATTGTTCCCCGCCCTGATAAGAAGTCGGCATCGATATTCGGCCCTCGAATGGTGCACCGAACCTCTGACCACGACTTCTGGCCCGCCGCACACCGCAGGGTGATCGAGGACCGTAGGGTGGCGACCGTGGATATTATCTTCCGACGCCTCTCCGCGTCCGAAACCGTGCCCCTGATCCGCTTTCTGACCAGCGAGAAATGGCCCTTCCACAGCGTCAGGGAGGTGGACAGCGAGACCGCAGGCCAGTGGGTCACCGAGGGTCGTTTCGAGAGCGAGGAGAACAGAAGCTTCTGGGTGGTCGTCGACGGGGAGACCGTCGGCCTGGTCCGGCTCATGGACCTGGCGGACGACACACCCCTGTTCGACCTGCGCCTCCGGGCCACGGACCGCGGTCGCGGGATCGGCACGCTGACGGTGACCTGGCTGACCAGGTATCTCTTCGAAGAATTTCCGGAAGTGCGTCGCATCGAGGGCACGACACGGCAGGACAACCGCCCTATGCGACGCGCCCTCCTGCGCTGCGGCTACGCCAAGGAATCGCACTACCGGGACGCGTGGCCGTCCTCGGACGGCACGGTTCACGACGCGGTTGGTTATGCGGTCCTCCGCCGGGACTGGGCGTCCGGAACGGTAACCGCCCCGCAGTGGAACGACGAGCCGTACGACTAGAACATGTTTTCCTGTACAGGAATTATGACCGCGCCCGTAAAACGGACTTCCGGGTATCGCCTCTTGTTCGCCCCACAAAGCCTGTCGTACTCTCGCCGAGAACTGCCGGCAACGTCGCTTTGGAGGCAAACATGGCCGACAACACTGCACGGAACACCTCGGAGCAGGAATTCCCCGAGGTGGAGATCCAGGTTTCCCCCGTGGCCGAGAGGGCGCGGGCAACCTTCGCCAAAACACACAACCGCGCAGGCGTTCCAGACTTCACCCAGATGTTCGGTGAATCGGTGAAGTAGGGACCAGGGTCCTGCGCGTATCGATCCGCAAGGCTTCGGTACGCGCGGGACCGTTTCCCGCATCCCTTCTCTGGAATTTCGCTGTTCGGCGGCGACAAGGGAGAAATCGAGATCATGACGTCACCCGCCTCGGAACTCGGCCGGGCATTGGCGGCCGCATTCGGCCCTGACTTCGCGGTGAAACACCTCAGCACCGACGTGGTGCTCCGGCATCTCGACCCGGAGCTGCTCCGGGAGCACTTCTCCTGGCACGACCTGAACGAGATCCTCTCCCGGGGCCGCGTCGAGCCCGCGGAGCTGAAGCTGTGCACCGGGGGCAGTTCCCTGCCGGAGCACGAATTCACGGTGATGCGGGCCGGCCAACGCGTGGTCGACCTGACCAGGACGTTCTCGCTCATCCGATCCGGCGCCAGCCTCATCATCGACTCGCTGGACCGGATCCACCCTGCGGTCCGCGCCGCGACCGACGATGTCATGCGGATGGTCGGCGAGACCGCCTCGTGTAATCTTTTCGTCACCTTCGACGACTCGCAGGCCTTCGCAAGCCACTTCGACGAGGTGGACACCTTCGTCCTCCAGGTGCTCGGCACCAAGAGCTGGCAGGTGCACGGGCCGTCGGAGGAGCATCCGCTACCGGAGTACGGAGACAGTGATCCGGCCCGCTGCCCGGAGACCGTGCTGTTCGAGAAGACGCTGGAACCGGGCGACGCGATCCATGTGCCCCGCGGCTGGTGGCACACCGTGCGCGGGGGCGGCGAGTTCAGCCTCCACCTGACCTTCGCCTTCACTCGGCGCACCGGTTACGACTGGCTGCGCTGGGTGGCGTACCGAGCTCTCGACAATGTCGACGTGCGGGAGAGCCTGACCCGGGCGGGGACGCCGGAGGAGCAGCGGGCGCAGGCCGAACGGCTCGTCACGGCGTTCGTGAACGAGGCGAAGGGGTCGACGCTGCATGACTTCTTCGGCGCCGAACGGCGCCGGAGCGGCGGCCGGGACATCGCAAGCCTGCCGTGGGACGTGGTGAAGGCACGACCGCCGGCCGAGGCGGTCGTCGAACTGGCGACCGTACTGCCGCCCCTGCTCGAACTCAGGGGTGAACATCTCGTGCTCACCGCCGCGGATCAGGAGTTCGTTCTACCGGCCGCACACCACACGGCATGCGAGGTGCTCGTCCGGACACGACGCCTCGGCATCGGGGAACTGGCCGACCGGGCAGGCACCTCCGCGGCCGCCGTATCGGTTCTGGTCTCAGCGTTGTTACGGGCTCGCCTGGTCACTGTCGCCGACGGCCGGACCGACGGGTGGCGGGACTCTTGACATACACCTCGATCCGGCCCGGTGCGGGCGCGTTGGGGCTTCCTGCGGCCGACATCGACTCCGTTGTATCGGGCTCCCTGGTCGCCGACGCGGTGATCATGGGATTGCCGTTCGACGCCGGTGTGACGGGCGTGCCGGGCCAGCGCCACGGACCGGAGATCTTCCGCAAGCTCAGCCCCGGCCATGACTGGAGCGTCGATGATGACGGAGCACTGGGCGGGCTGATCGACCCGTTGACCGGTGGGCCGGTGCTCGCCGGCCGCCGGGTGTTCGACCTCGGCGACCTCGGGGCAGTACCGATCGACCCCCGGGTGGGCCGGGCCGCCTACTACCGGGCGCTGACCGGTCTCACTGAACGGCTCGCCCGGACGGGGGCGATCCCCCTGTTCGTCGGAGGGGACCACAGCCTCTCCGCCCCTGTGGTCACGGGGCTGACGGCCGAGCACGGACCGGTGCGAGTCGTGTGCTTCGATGCCCACTGCGACTTCAGCGCCCGGCCGATGCCCGGCGTCACCGACATCACCCACGGCGACTTCCTGGGCCACCTGTTCCAGACGGGCGTGGTCACCGCGTGCGAGCTGTACGGCGTACGGACCTACCTGCCTGCCTCCTGCGGCCCTCTGCCGAAGAGCCTGCGCTGCCTCTACGAGTACGGCTTCCCCGAGCCGGCGGACCACGGGGACGACGGCCCGACGTATCTGTCGGTCGACCTCGACGTGATCGACCCCACGGAGTTCCCTGCGACCGGACACCCGGAAGCCGGTGGCTACCGCCTGCGGGAACTGCTCGCCGCCATCGAGCACGTCTGCCGTACGCGGCGCGTGGTCGCCGTCGACATCGTGGAGGCCCTCCAGGACGACCGCGAGAACCGTGCGACGAGCGCGGCGATCTCCGCGCTCGTCATGAGCTGCCTGCGGGCACTGCTGGACGACCGAGCGAGGGGCAGATGAGCACAAACACGGCAGACCAGAAGCGAACCCGCCGCCTGCACGACTGGCAGATCGAACTGATCGAGCGGACGGACCGGCCCGACATCCGGACGCACGAGGGGTCCGCCACCGGGGCCAACCCGGGGGAACAAGATGTGACGATCCGTCATGAGCGTGGCCGCACCTGGCTCTACAAGGTGTGGGAGAGCGACCGGCACGTGGGGCGCTTCCACCTGTACGCGCCTGCCACCGGAAGAGTCCACGAGATCACCTCCCGCCAGGCCGCGTTGCTTCGCGCCGCGAGCTGGGACCCGCCCGCCCAGGGAGGGGCCCAGGGGCCTTCGGCCGCGCGCGTCGAGGCCGGGTTCCCCGAGGCCGAGATCGCAGAGCTCGCCGCGCTGGTCAGGCCGTTCGACGGAGCCGGCTGGCAGTTCCCGGATCTGCCGCAGGACGCGCGTCTCGAGCAGCCGCGGGTCCGGGTACTCATGCTCAACCCCACGGAGCAGTGCAACATCCGCTGCACGTACTGCTATTACGGCGGCGCCTATCCAGGGACCCGCCCGCACCGTACGGCTTCCCCCGAGACCGACATGGTGCGGGCGGCGATCGACCTGTTCGTCACCGGAGAGGAGCGGCTGGAGCCCGCGCAACGGGCGGTCTATTTCTTCGGCGGTGAGCCGCTGCTGGCGTTCGACCAGTTGAGGACGGCCGTACTTGCCCTGAAGGAGCGGAAGAAGGAGGTCGACTCACGGCTGGAGAACCTCATCATCCAGGTCAACTCCAACGGCATGCTGCTGTCCCCGGAGATCGTCGACTTCCTGGTCGAGCACGACATCTACCTCAACATCTCGATCGACGGCCCCAATCACGACCGTTACCGGATCGACTCGCGAGGCAAGGGAACCCATGACCGGGTACGGGAGCGGGCCGACTGGCTGGCGGACAACTGGCCCGAGTACTTCGCCTCGCGCGTCGCCGTCATCTGCGTCCTGTCGGCGCCGCTCGACGAGGCCGCCCTGTACCGGTACTTCAGCGAGTGGCCGACCGCGCTGCGGGCGTTGGCCTGGGACTTCGACCTGCTGCTGCCGGGAGGTGAGGAGTCGTACTCGGACTTCCAGCAGATGTTCGCCGAGCAGCGCCGGGTCTGGGACCTTTTCGTGGCGTCGCACCGGCTGCCGTACGACGAGCGGGAGCAGTCGGGCCGGTATCGCTTCGCCTTCAGCCACGGCTTCCTCCACCGTTCCTTCCACCGGGCCCTGAACCAGCCCGAACGGGACGGCGGTCCACGGCTCGGACATCTGCTGGGTGTCCAGCTCGTTCCGGGGAACGAGTACCTCGTCCTCGGCTCGGACGGCACCCTCTACTCGTCGTACGAATTCCAGTCCCCGGACTTCGCCGTCGGCCACACCGACCGGGGCGTCGACCCGCTGGCCGGGGTGGAGCAGCTCGGCATGTTCCGCGACGCAGTGCAGGCCGGTTCCTGCCGGACCTGCTGGGCGGCGCCGATGTGCACGGTGACCGTGCCGGAGGCGCCCTTCAGGGCGTCGGACCCGGCCGGGACCGTACGCGAGAAGGTGACGGCGAAGCGGGCGCGCTGCGTGTCGGAGCGGGAGAACCTCGTACAGGGCCTGCGCGCGCGGACCGACATCGAGAACGCCTTCGGGGCCCAGGCACTTCGGGGGCACCGCGAGGACTGGGCCCGCCAGGCGGAGGGGGGCAGCCGCGTTGACTACTTCAACGCCTGACAACGCCGGTACGGCCGCTCAGGTGTGCGGCGACCGGCCCACCGTACTGCGCGGAGCCGGCCGGGACTGGCCGGTCCGCGCCGCGCTGAGGGAGGCACGCCTGCGGGAGCTCGCCGACCGCCCTGTGGTGGCGGAGGACTCCGAGCGCCGGGCGGTGACCGTAAGGCTGCGGGAGATGCTCGACGAGCTCGGGGCCACTCGTCCACGGGGACTCTACCTGCGCAACCAGCTGGTCTCGGAGTTCGAACCGGAGCTGTGGAAGCTCGTCCCGCGCGAGGTCCGCCGGTTGAACTGGCTGCTGGCGCTGCCCGCGGACGTACGCCCGGACTGGGTGTGGCTGATGATCGGCGGGGCCGGCACCAGCTCTCCCCTGCATGTCGACACGATGGCGAGCTCCGCATGGAACCTGCTCTGCTCAGGGCGCAAGAGATGGACCTTCCACCCTCCCGACCGCGCCGAGGAGTGGCATCTGCTGCCTCCCGGCTGCAGCAGCGTTCCGGGAGGGTACGGCGGGGAGGGTGTCACCTTGGTCCAAGTGCCGGGAGACATCGTGGTGACGCCCAGCGGTTGGGCCCACGAGGTGCACAACCTCACGGGTACCGTCTCCGTCACCGCCAACTTCATCAACCGGTCCAACCTCGACTTCGCGAAGCGGTACTTCGAGGTGCTCGGGGACGTGGCGAACCACGCGGTGCTCACGACGGTCGGCGCGACGTTCGAGCAGCTCGACGGCAGGACCGGCGGCGACGGCGGGAGCCGTGCCCGGTGAGCGGGGGAACCCTGCCGTTCGGCCTGCCTCCGGTGAGCCTGGGCACCTGGCAGATGTGGGGCCGGGCGGCGAGCCGTGGGGTGCAGGAGGCCGTCGACCTCGGATACCGGTGCGTCGATACCGCCACCGGGTACGACAACGAGCAGGCGGTGGGGGTCGGAATCCGAGCCTCCGGCATCGAGCGCGACGACCTGCTGATCGTCACCAAGTTCCCCGAAGAGAACGCCGGACGGGAACGCGAGACGCTGTTGCGCAGCCTGGACCTGCTCGGCGTGGAGTACTTGGACCTCTGGCTGATTCACGGACCGTTGGACGCCGACGGGTCCCTGGCCGTGTGGGAACGCTTCATCGAGGCCCGGGAGGCGGGCCTGGTCCGTGCCATCGGCGTGAGTAACTTCCGGACCGCCCAGGTGGACGACCTCGTCGCCCGCTCAGGCGTCGTGCCCGCGGTCAACCAGGTTGCCTTCGGTCCCGGCTGCTTCGACCCCGCGCTCGCTCCGCACCACGCCGCCCTCGGGATCGAGGTCCAGGGACACAGCCCGTTCAGCGACAACGACCTGAGGCATCCCGTACTGCGGGCCACCGCCGGGCGTCACGGCCGCGGCGTCCATCAGGTTCTGCTGCGCTGGCACCTCGAACACGGTGTCCCCGTCGTGGCCAAGGCTGCCTCCCGCGCGCACCTCACCGCGAACCTCGAGGTCTGCGAGTTCTCCCTGCCCCCCGCCGAAGTGACGGCGATCGACCGCATCGCCGACGACGTGTCGACAGGGGCGTCCCCGTGAGAGTCCAGCTGGAATCCGTGCACCGCTCCTACCGGGTGCGCCGCCCGCCGGCAACCGGCAGTCGCCTCGTCCGCCTGCTCCGCAGGGTCAACGGCGAGGTGGAGGCGTTGCGGGGGATCGACCTGCGGGTCGACGAGGGCGAGGCGGTCGGGTACATCGGGCTCAACGGAGCCGGCAAGTCCACCACCATGAAACTCCTCGCCGGAATCCTCACGCCGACCGCCGGCCGGGTCACCGTGGACGGCCGCGATCCGCACGGCGACCGTCGGCGCCTCTGCGCCGAGCTCGGGTATCTCGCGGCTCAGCGGGCAAGTCTCTGGTGGGACCTGCCGGTGAAGGATTCCTACGAGCTGCTCCGGCGGGTCTACGACATCGAGCCGGCTGTCTACCGGCGCCGCCGCGAGCACCTCGTGGCCCGCCTCGACATCGGGCGGTACCTCGACACCCCGGTGCGCGAACTCTCCCTCGGCAACCGGACCCGGGCCGAACTGGTGGGCACGTTGCTCCACGCTCCGCGTCTGCTGCTGCTCGACGAACCGACCATCGGCCTCGACATCTTCGCGCGGGAGGCCATCTGCGACGTCCTGCGCGACCTTCGCCAGGACACCGCGCCGACCGTCCTCATGGCCAGCCACGACCTGCGGGACGTGGAGGCGATCTGCGACCGGATCGTCATGATCGACGACGGCCGGCTGGTGTACGACGGGCAGATCGACGAACTGCGCGCGCTCGGCGGCGGCCATCGCAAGCTCGTGATCCACCACGCGCCTGGCCATCGGCTGCCCCCGCTGCCCGGACCGGCCCAGGCCGTGGAGCGGACCCGCACGATCACCACGTACCTCTTCAGTCAGGGAGAGCTGCCCGGCGAGCTCCTCGCAGCGCTGTTCTCCGACCCGCAGGTCGACGACGTCCAGATCGAGGCTCCGAGCCTGGAGACCCTCATCAAGGACCTCTACGTGGGGGGCGCGTGATGGCCGCCGTGCGGCGGTGGTGGCGGACCCACCGGGCCATCGCCGGCATGCAGGTGAAACTGGCCTTCCACTACCGGACCAGAGCGTTCGCGCAAGGGATCGGCGCCCTCCTGCTGATCGGCCTTCAGGTCGCCCTCTGGAGTGCCGTCTACGCGGGCGGCGACGACTCCGCGCGGGCCGACTGGCTGACCCTGCACCAGACGACGGTGTACGCGGCGGCCGGAACCATCTGGGTGCTCTGCGTGCCGGGACTCGCGCTGGCCCGGCAACTGGAGGGGAAGATCAGGGACGGGCGGATCGTGACCGAACTGCTGCTGCCCACCGGGTTCCTGTCGCAGTGGCTCTCCTCCGCCCTGGGCCGCACGCTCGGCGTCACCGCACTCGTCGGCGTGCCCGCGGTGTTCGCCGGAGGAGTGCTGCTGTACCCCTTCACCCTCGATCCCGCCTACGCCGGGCGCCTGGTACTGACGTCCGCCATCGCCTTCGTCATTCTGTTCGACTTCAGCTATCTGATCGGTCTGTCGGCGTTCTTCATCCGACGTGTCGAGGGCCTCAACGAGATCCGGGAGGCCCTGCTGCTTCTGCTCGGCGGCTCGATGATGCCGGTCTCGCTGTACCCGCGGGAGCTGCGTGACGCCGCGGTCTGGACCCCGTTCGTGCACGGCTTCTACACTCCCGTCGGCACTCTGGTCCGGGACCCGTTCGTCGACGGCCGGATCATCGCGCTGGGAGCCTGCTGGGCGGTCCTGCTGTCCGGAATCAGCGTGCTGTGCACTCGCGCCGCCCTGCGGAAGCTGGTGATCGCCGGTGGCTGACACCCTGGTCGGGCTGCGGAAGTCCGCCGGAATCGCTCTGCTCGCCACCCGGATGAACTTCCGGAGCCACTTGGTGCACCCGGGTGAGGTCGTGCTCGCGAACATCGGAGCTCTGGTCCAGGCGGTCTCCGGAGCGGCCGTCTTCATGCTGGCCCTCTCCGCGTCGGGCGGCGTCCACGGCTGGACGCTCGCCGAGTGGGCAGCGCTGACGGGATTCACCACGGTGGCCCGCGCGCTGTGGAACACCGTCTTCTTCGGCACGCTCGACATCCCGGACATGGTGCGCAGCGGAGAGCTCGACCACTTCCTGGTCCGTCCGACGAGTCCGCTGGCACTCATTCTGTTCTCGAAGGTCGACACGGACGTCTGGATCGAGATCGTCGTCGGGACAGGCATGCTGGGCAGCGCCCTCTACGTCAGCGGGGCGGACGTCTCCGGGCCGGTACTGATCTTCATCCCGCTGGCGCTGATCGGTTCCGCTCTGGTTCTCGCGGCCATGCACCTCGCCGTCACGGCCCTGTCCTTCTGGTTGCGTCAGGACGCGATGCTGAGCATGCTGATCTGGCGCCTGGACAGCTTCGCGCAGCTGCCGATGAGCTTCTATCCGAAGTGGCTGATGGCCGTGTTCTCCACGGTCGTACCGTTCGCCTTCGTCGGTTATTTCCCCTGCCTCTACATCCTCGGCAAGACTGACTCACCGTTCGTCTGGGCCCTGCCTCTCGCGGGCCCCCTGTTGTTCCTGCCTGCGGTCCTGCTGTGGCGAGGCGGGGTCGACCGCTACGCCGGCACCGGTTCATGAGGAGCCCTGCGATGAACAACCGCGACGCGTTCGAGCGCGACGGATATTTTGTGGTCGATCTCTACTCCGAGGACGAGGTGGCGGAGATGAAGACGATGCTGTCCGGCCTCATCGACCCTCCGGCCTCCGGACATCCCCGGCTGTACGTCCACGCCGCGTCCGACACACCCCTGCCGCACCTCGACCCCTACAACCCGTACGCAGTATGGAAGGTCGTCAATACGCCGCTGGCCGGGGACGACTGGTACGCGCTGATCCACGACGAGCGGGTCCTGGACGTGGTCGGCGAGTTGCTGGGTCCCGACATCAACTTCCACATGGGGTTCGCGCGGCTTCGCCCCTCCGGGCTGACAGCCGAAGAGGGTTGGCACCGCGACCTCGACACCGACCGGCACACCCGGCCCGAGCTGGTCACGGCACTGATCTACCTCGACGACATGGACGCGGAGTCCGGCGCCACCCTCGTATGGCCGGGAAGCCACCGCCACCACGAGCCCGTGCCTGAGGACGACGAGGTCGTGCCGGTCCGCACCCGCCCGGGGTCGGTGCTGTTCCTGCACTGCCTCACCGCGCACCGGGCCAGCAAGAACACGACGGGCCGTCACCGTTCCATCCTGATCCACGAGTACAAGAGCGCGCTGACAGTGGAACTCACCCCCAACGACGCCGCCTTCGGCGACCTCCCCCTGCGCAGAGCGGGCCGTGATCTGAGCGTCCTGCTCCAACAACCCCCCGTCATGCCCCCGGTGTGACCGGACAAGGCAACCGCCAGACCGGCGGCTGTCGGAGGGCCCAAGTGCAGAGCCCATGGACGCGCAAGCGCCTTGCAGGAGGAGACCGCCCGGCCGGACCCGTCGCCTCGCCTCCGGAGCCCTGAAGCACTTTGCGGACCGTGGTATACCACACCCCAAGACGGGCTGCTCAGCATGGGCTGGTGCGGCCCGTTCCTGCCCGTCGCGCAGGCGTACTCCGGGCCGGCCTCCCCCTACTGGGCCGGCAAGGCGTTCGTGGGACTGCTACTGCGGGCTGGGCACCCGGTGTGGACCTCGTCCGAGGAGGCGGCTCCTCTTGAGGCGTCCCCCGGAGTGTGGACACAGGGGCTCATGCCGCGATGGAGAGTTTAGCTGCTTGCAGATGCTGCTGTTCGAACTCCATTGGCGGATAGGTTGAGGGCGCTGTGACGCCTGCGGGCGGCGTTGTAGTAGGTCAGCCACTGGAAGATCTCCAGCCTTGCCTGACACACCGTCGAGAACAGCCTCTCGTGCATCGTCTCCCTCTTGAGCCCCTGCCAGAACGACTCGGCGAGGGCATTGTCATGCCCGTCGATCAGCCGGTCGAAGACCCGCTTGACGGTGTGCCGCTGCTTGCGCGGCGCGTCCAGGTCATCCCGCGGGATCTGGTCGATCGTCGCCTTGAACGGATCCAGGCGCGAGATGGGGGGTGGATTCTGCTTGCGAGGCGCCGGCCACACCGACTCCAGCGCCATCGCGACCGTCCTGCGGCCCACCCCGTACTTGGCCGACAAAGCCCTGCTGGACAGCCCTTCGACCCGAGCGTCATAGCGGATAGCCGCGTACAACTCGACCTTCGAAAGGGGCACTTGAGCCACCCAGGGCTAGCTGATGCACTCCGATACTCCCACCGCAAGGCCCCCAGCGGAGTCAGAACTCACCGACATCAACTGTCCGCCGACACCACTGGAGTCAGAACCCACCCACCGCTGGCCTCAAAACTGGGTTCTGGCACAGATCTTGGGGAGCGATCGCGGAGGGTGACGACATTGTTCGATTGCAAGGGATAGTCGCGGACCTCGGGCCCCGTCTCCGCGCACCCCGACCACCCGGACGGGCTCATCATAGTTCCCGCCCCGATAGCTTGCGCGAGCCGCATGCTGTGAGTGGCGGCCGAGGAGGCCGCCACTCAAGCGTTGGCTTACTCGGCTCCGTGGTGGTAGCCCCCGAAATATTTCACGGGTGACCAAGCGGGCAGGATATCGGGCAGACGCGGCGTGAGGGCGCTGTAGTCCTGCGCCCCGAACACCACCCTTCCATCCAGAACTGTCAAGACGGAGCAAACATGTTTGATCTGATTTTCAGGAACGGTGAAATAGTCCCTGTCCAACAGTGCAAAATCCGCCAGGTGTCCTGGAGCGATCATACCCATTTCGGATTCTGTGTTCATGAACCATGCTGGACCACTGGTAAACAGCTTGAGTGCCTCGACGCGGGACAGGCGATTAGCCTTAGCAAGCACTTCAGACCCGGAGACCGACTTTCCAGACACCATCCAGCTGACGCCTACCCACGGGTTGAAGGTGGCTGCCCGGAAAGCATCGGTGGTCATGGCGAGAGGGATTTCGCTATCGACCAGCTGGCGCAGCCGCGGAGTCCTCAGAGCCTTTTCGCGGCCGTGCGTTTTGATGAAAGCATCTCCATGCAGCGCCATTTTGGCATCCAAGGCAATTCCGCCGCCAAGCCTTTTGACCCGGTCGATGTTCTCCGGAGTGATGGTTTCGGCGTGTTCAATGCTCCATCGCAAACCGTCTAGCGGCGTTGTTTCGTTCATCTTCTCCAAGGCGTCAAGGAACGGCGTAATGTTTTCGTTGTAGCTGATGTGCATGCGAAAAGGGATACGCCGCCGGACCAACTTAGCGACATTTTCCTCGACGTGTCGCCGCATCTGGTCGGGGTCGATGATGACCGCCGGACGGTCGAAATTCTCATGATCGTGCACTTCCGCCTGCAACACTTCGCCGGCGCCACGATATTCGTGGCCATGTTCCAGGGTCGGGTGCAGGTTCTGACCTGGGCTGATGGGAGCGGTTTTGGTGATCGCTTCAATTTCTGCGTCCACCATATTGATCGGGCTGCCGTCGCCGAGTTGCATGTCGACGAAGGGCATGCGCACGTTGAGACGGTTGTCGCGGGCCAGGACGTCTACGGTGGCTTGGGGTTCGGGGTAGCCCTCCCTGGCGCCGGCATCCACGACCGAGGTGACACCAAAACGGTTCAGGGCGTGGACGGTATGGATCAGCGAGCTGACTTCTTCGTCGAACGAAAGTTGCGGGACCATGGTCTCCACGGCGACGAAGGTGAATGTGTATCCGTAGACCACACCGGTGTAATGTCCTTGACCATCCTTCTCGAGTTCGGTTCCTGGCAGATCGGGAAACCGATCGGTGCCCACGCCCAACAATTCCATCGCCTGCCTGTTCAGGAAAGCGCGGTTATAGGCGTATTGCACGATCAACGGACGGTTATCCACGGCTTCGTGCAGCTCGTCCATCGTAGGGAACCGGTTCTCCTCGAACTGGTAGGGGGACCAGCCGCCGATCACTTTGACCCAGTGCCCCTCAGGCGTTCGCTCCGCCTGCTCGCGCAGCATGCTCAGCGCGCGACGCAGCGTAGGTACGCCGTCCCACCTTATATTGTAAGTGTAGCCACTTTCGTTGAGCACGTGAGTGTGCGCATCGATAATACCCGGAATGAGTCTACGGCCACGCGCGTCGATGATCTTCGTTTCTGAATTTTTCAAACTCAAAATATCTACATCGGCACCAACCGAGTAGATGCGGCCGCCCTTCACGGCCAAAGCGGATGCTTCGGTCTGGCCGCGGTTATTGGTGAAGATTTTTGCATTGATCACGATCAAATCCGCACCGGGGGGATTCTGCGTCGATTGCGCTTGGGTGTTGGGCATAATTCCAGTCATTTGTCCTCATTCGATTGAAACTTACGGAACGCGCTAGGAAAGAATACAGATCGCTGGGGGTCGAATGTGGTCTGGGGGCGCCCGCGAGGCGTTGGGAGTTGAAGCATCAGGGCAGCCTCCGAACTCGCGACGACGGCGGACCGCGGCAAGCTCTTCCACCGCCCCGTGGGCCAAAGGGAATTGAGCGACGGTGGAGATCACCTGCGCAACTTTCCACAGGATTCAGATCGGCATCGACCGGGCCATTCTGGCCAGGTTGACGGTTATGCCCTGCGGTCTCAGCTCGCGTGCCAAGGCCCCCCGCCTTAGCTGAGGGTGACATCCGTTCCTCGCTCCGCCAAGGCGGGCGCGATTGAGCATTGCGTCAACAGACCGCCGGCGCCGCCGGTGATGCCGAGGGTGAAAACGTCCACCACGACTGCTCCGTTCACTCGAAGTGGCTCATCGGCTCCATGCCGACGGGGCCGGTTCCTGATGTCAGTTGCTACGGGAGCCCACGGATTGAAATTTAGTTGATGCATCAACCGTGATGCTAGTGCAGACCACGCATGCACACAAGGCGCGGGATCGTGGGGCACCGCCGACTCGGGTTGCTGATCGGCTGGTTCGGCCCCGGTGGTGCCCCTGCGGATATGTACGGCCGTCCCCCGCAGGAGAGACGGCCTCCCATCCCAGGGCGATGGGTTCTCAGGCTGTGAGCCGGAGCATGGCGGTCGCGTGCTGGGGTGTGACCGGTAGTGATCGGCCGACAAGCGGGAAGGTGTCCTCGGTGTGCTCTTTCGTTTTAATCACACATTTCCAACAGCCACCGGGGGCAACCCGGTTACGGCCGCTCAGCACCGCCCGCGGGCAACGGCTTCCATGGTCACAACCGGTGGTGAACCGCCCGTCGGGCTGCTTCCGCAGCCAGCCGCGGTCGGCCAGCCTGATCAGTTTCCCGCGCAACGGCTCCAGCTTGCTCTTCACGCCGACGTCCACCCCCAGCACCTCGCCGACCTGCCGGGCCTTGACCGGACCGGCCGCCTGCCGCACGACGGAGAGAATGCGCTGGTAGTCCGGCGGAAGCACGGTCTCCTCCACATTCGCCGCACGGTGCGGGATGACCATCACCGCCCGGCCGCCCACCTGCCCAGGGATCGGCGCGAACGCCGCCCGTTCCTCGGCGGTCGCCGTGGTCACCGGGGGTAGCACCGGCATCGGGTTCGCGACCGCACGCGCATTCCGCGACGAGGGCGCCAGGGTTTTCATCACCGGTCGCCGCAGGGACGCGCTCGACGCCGCGGCCGCCGAGCTCGGACCTGCCGTAACTGGCGTGGTCTGTGATGTTGCGGTGCCCTCAGACCTCGACGCGTTGTACAGCATCGTGCGCGACCAGGCCGGCAGCATCGACGTACTGGTCGCCAACGCCGGCATCGGCACCGCGGCTCCGTTCGGCGAGGTGACGGAGGAACTGATCGACTCGGTGTCCGCCACCAACGTCAAGGGAACGATCTTCACCCTGCAACAAGCGCTGCCGCTGCTCAGCGCCAACGCTTCGGTGATCCTCACAGGTTCGACCGCCACGACACGGCCCAGCCAGGGACTCGAGGTCTACGCAGCATCGAAGGCCTCGGTCCGCAACCTTGCCCGCGGTTGGGCCCTCAGCTCGCGCGCGCATGGCTTTCGGATCGACGTCGTATCCGCTGGCGGTACACACACCCCTGGTCTGCTGGAGCTGATCCCGCCCGAGGTCCTCAAGCAGGCCGAAGGTGAAGTCCCCCTTGCTCGGCTCGCCGAACCCGAGGAGGGCGCCGCCGTGACGGCGTTCCTTGCCTCGGACGCGTCGAGTTACGTCAATGGTGCCGAGTTCTTCGCCGACGGTGGTTACGCGCAGGTGTGAGTGCTCTCGTAAACGCATGCGAACATTCCGGCCGTGTCGCTCGAGCGTGCTGACCGTCCCGCCGCACAACCGCAATCAGTCCACAGTTCATCGCCGACTTGGCCGACGCGGCTCAGCAGGCAGGGGAGGCCGGCGTTCGGGCTCTCGTATCTCGATCAGGATAATTCCAGCATCGGTGCAGATTGCTGACCAGCCCGCGGCGTAGGTGAAGTCCGCGGCACAGAGCCGACTGGTGCCCAGGTCATCCGTCCGCACCACCACCACCATCGCCGGCGAAGTAGGGGTGCGGACGGACGACCTGGGCGCGCATGAGCCACTGAACGGTGCCGGCACCTGGCGCACTCCCGGTTCAACGTAGCCCCCTTGCGGGCACCGTAGACGCCGCAGTTCTCGCCTGCACTCGAGCGATGTACTCCGCGACTACGGCAGTGCCGTCATTTCTCTCGACATTCCCAAGCCTGTTGATACCAACCGCCTCGCGAAACACTCGACAAACGCTGTTCCTAGACATCAACGAAGCCATTCGGCATCAGGTTCGCTGACGTCCACCGTCCCTGCGGCTACCGCGCGCAGCCACGCGGACACCTGGCGGTCCTCATCGGTGAGCAGACACGGATCGGCGAAGGACCAGTTTTTGCTCAGGAGTCATCACCGTGCCGTCAATGACCAGCCAGTTGTCGTCGTACGAGTCGCCCCGAACGGTGGCGAACCGATAACGCACTGGGCGGAGGTCGACACTGCTGGAGAGATCGTTCAGGAGCACGAGGCCAGGATGGCATGCACCGGCCAGCGGGACGAACTGCGTTTCCCAGCCTGGGTGCACGGGCCGGAGCGCTGCCCCGGACTTCGTTTCGGAGACAATTTTGACCTCTGGCAGACGATCTTCTCGATGGGCTCCCGCCCACGAGTAGGGTGAGCGCCGCGAAAGCCGGTCACACCATCCCTTCGACCTGCGACTTCAGGTTGGCGGAAGCTCAGTTGAGCCATCCCCGTTCTCAGCGCCCGGGCCGGGCGCGTATATCGCGAAGGGCACATGCGGCTGTTGCGCTCACTCGGCCTTCACCGTCTGCCATACGATGCTCAACTCACCCGTAACGGCCACGGAGGCAGAATGAAGCAAGGGTCAGCATCTTCCTCGGTGACGACCGAGGACCACCACATCGACGGTCCGCACGGCACCATCCCGCTGCGCATCTACAGGCCGGCGGGCCGACCGGCCTCCGCGCTGTTGTGGATGCATGGCGGAGGTTTCGGCCACGGCTCGATCGACATGCCGGAAGGGCACGGCGTGAGCGTGGAAATCGCCGCGCGGGCTTCGGCTCTCGTGGTGTCCGTCGGCTACCGGCTCGCCGGAGACGGCGTCCTCTTCCCGGTACCGCTCGACGACGTGTACACGGCATGGGAATGGCTCTGCGCACGTTCGGAAACCGGTACCCGTGCACTGGGCGGTGCCAGCGCCGGAGCGGCCCTGGCGCTGGCCGCAGCCCTCCGTGGGCGGGACAGCTCGTTGCCCGCCGACCGTCTCCTGCTGGCCTATCCTTTCGCGCACTACCCCAATCCCGCGCTCGACACCGAAACCGCTCGTGCGATGGCAGCGATGCCGGAGATCCTCAGATTGCCGCCGGACGCGGTCGAGTCGATGGTCGACAACTACGTCGGAAGGATCACCGACCTTCCCCCGCTCGCGCTTCCGGGCGCCGCCCGGCTCGACGGACTGCCACCCACCGCGATCGCGTTGTCGCAGTTCGACGACCTGCGCCCCTCAGGAGAATTGCTGCAGCGACAGTTGGTCTCCGTAGGAGTGCACGTGCGCACACACCTGGCGGCCGGGATGCCACACGGCCATCTCAACCACACGCCTGCGCCCGCCGGTGCCCTCGAGTCCTTGGAGTTCCTCGCCTCGGCACTGGCCGACGCCACAGGAGAGGCTTGGGCACACAAGGGTGCGTTCAGCAGCGCCTCCGTGGATCAGAGGAGCCCCGAACCTCTTCCGCTCCCTTAGCCGGATCCATCAGAACCTGCGTCAGCCGGGTCTCGACAGCATGCCCGATGCTCCCGTCTGATCTCATGTCGCGCTGAGCGACCGGACGGGCCGCCCGCCCGAAGACGGACGGCCAGGTGCCGGCAGGGCCATCAGGCACGCGGCAGCAGAACGACCCCGTCGGCGTCGGCGTGCAGGATGTCGCCGGGGGTGAAGGTGACTCCGCCGAACGACACCGGTACGTCCACCGAGCCCGCACCGTCCTTCGCGCTCTTGCGCGGCGTCGTGCCCATCGCCTTCACTCCGACCTGGATACCGGCGAGTGCGGCGGTGTCCCGAACGGCACCGTGCACGACGATCCCCGCCCATCCGTTGTCCCTGGCCCTGGTGGCCATCAGGTCCCCTACGAGGGTGGTGCGGAGCGAGGCGGCGCCGTCGACGACCACGACACAGCCTTCGCCGGGGGCCCGCAGCAGCTCGTGCAGGAGTGCGTTGTCGTCGCGGCAGGACACGGTCCTCACCGGCCCGGCGAAGGTGTGCTCCGCCCCGTAGGAGGTGAACTGCACCTCACACACGCGGAGCCGGTCCCCGTACCGGTCGGCGAGGTCGGCGGTGGGCACGGGAGTCGTCGTATGCATCGGAACCTTCGATCGTCATGACACGGGCCGTTTGTATTATCGTGACTCTAGACACAATCATCCTCCGTGTGAACCTCACGCCGCCGGCCAGAGGGACGCCGGTCCCGAAGCTTCTAAGATGGAGCCGTCCGCGTACCCATCCGAAGAGCGCAGAGGCTGATGTCGAGGCCGAACCTGACCACCACCCTCGCCACCCGCCTGGTGGACCTCCTGCGCCGCAGCGGATTCGAAGAGGGCGCTCACGTCACCGAACAGTGGGTGGCGGATGAGCTGGATGTCTCACGCACACCGGTCCGCAAGGCCATGCTCTTCCTCACCGAGGTCGGCATCCTCACCCGGGAAGCCAACCGCGGCTTCTTCCTCGCCCGCAGCGCAGCCGCCCTGTCCCGCACCGACCTGGACAAGGGCACGGACGTGGAGCAGGACGCGTACTTCCGGATCGCCGACGACTACGTCGGGGGCCGGTTCTCCGGCCCGTTCACCGCGGCGGATGTCAGCCGCGCCTATCAGCTGGCACCACGTCAGGCCGAGCGCGTACTCGCACGCATGGAGAACGAGGACCTGGTCCGCCGCAGGACGGGCGGGCGCGGCTGGGAGTTCCAGCACGCGTTCTCGACCGTCGAGGCACACGCCCAGAGCTATCGCTTCCGCATGATCATCGAGCCCAACGCGCTGCTCGAGCCAGGTTTCATGGTGGATCCGGAGCTGTTCGCCCGGCACCGCGCACAACAGGAGGCGCTGTTGCGCGGCGACATCCTCCTGTTGCCACGGGCCGAGCTGTTCCAGGTCAACGCCTCGTTCCACGAAATGCTCGTGGGCTGCTCGGGCAATCAGTTCCTCCTGGACGCCGTGCGCCGGCAGAACCGGCTTCGCCGTCTCATCGAGTACCGCCTCCAGCTGGACCGCTCCCGCCTGGCCGGCCAGGCCCGGGAGCATCTGAGGCTGCTCGACCTGGTGGAGAGCGGCGCCGTCGAAGAAGCTTCCGCGTTCCTGCGTGACCACCTGGACAAGGTGCGGATCATCAAGACGGGTAGCTGACCCCCCGCCCCCTCACACCCCGGTTGCCCGATACCAGACCGCCGGGCGTCGGGGGGCGCGGCCGGAGCACCCCCGAGGCCGACGCGGGACCCGCACCACGGGCTCCCGAACACACACGTGCTCTATGCGCCGCCGGCTTCCGTTCGGCATCGCTGCTCAGATTTCTCCATCCCAATGGTTGTATCAATCAGCACCTTAAGACAATATTGGGCCGCCAGCGAGGTCCACGCCAGGACGACGGCGTCGATGTCTCCCACGGACCAACAGCAGGGATCATGAGCACAGACCACACTGACGTCCTGACCGTGGACGGCCACGCATACCGCTACCACCCGCTGGAACGGCTGCTGCCGCCCGCGCGGCTCGCGGCCCTTCCGTACGCGGTGAGGGTCTTGCTGGAGAACGTCGCCCGGCGCTCCCCGGCCGCGCTCGACGACATGCTCGCCCGAGTCCGGACGGGCGAGGTGGACTGCGAGGTGCCCGTGCACCCGAACCGGATCATGCTGCACGACACCACGTGCCTTCCGGCCCTGGCCGACTTCGCGGCCCTGCGGGACAGCGTCGCCGAACTCGGAGGCGACCCGGCGCGGTTGCAGCCCTCCGTCCCGGTGGACCTGACCGTCGATCACTCGGTCATCGTCGAGGAGTACGGGCGGCCGGACGCCGTCGAGCGCAATCTGCAGATCGACTTCCGTCGCAATGCGGAGCGGTACGCGTTCGTGAAATGGGCCGAACGCAATGTGCGGAACTTCCGGGTCGTTCCTCCCGGGACCGGAATCATCCACCAGGTCAACATGGAGGCCCTGGCCCGCGTCGTCTGGCGCGCGGACGCGGCCGACGGTGGACTGCCCTGGCTCCACCCGGACGTGCTCGTCGCGACCGACAGCCACACTCCGATGATCAACGCGCTGGGTGTCGTCGGCTGGGGCGTGGGCGGCCTGGAGGGGCAGGCCGCGATGCTCGGCGAGCCGGTCACCATCCCGTATCCGTCCGTGGTGGGTGTGCGACTGACCGGCCGTCTGCGCTCCGGCGTCGGCGCCGCGGACCTCGCGCTCACTCTCACCGAACTGCTCCGCGCCAAGGGCGTGGTGGACAAGTTCGTCGAGTTCTGCGGCCCCGGCGCACTCACACTCGGCTGGGCGGAGCGCGCCGCAGTCTCCAACATGGCTCCCGAGTACGGCGCGACCTGCGTCTACTTTCCGTTCGACGACGAGACCGCGGCCTATCTGCGGCTGACCGGCCGGGACGAGGAGCATGTCCGGCTCGTCGACGCGTACCTCACCGCGCAGGGACTCAAACGGACCGACAACAGCGCCGAACCGGACTACGACGACCTCATTCACCTCGACCTGACCTCGGTGGAGCCGAGCCTGGCCGGCCCCGACCTGCCCCACCAGCGTCTGCCCCTGTCCCGCGTCCCGGGTTCCTTCCGGCCCACCGCCGGTCTCACCCAGGCCACGCCGAATGCTTTCGAGGAGCCACTGCCTGCGGGGCCGGTGGCCATCGCCGCGATCACCAGTTGCACGCACACCGCCAATCCGACGCTGATCGTGCAGGCCGCGCTGCTCGCCGAGCGGGCGCTGAAAGCCGGGCTGTCCTCCAAGCCCTGGGTGAAGACGTCCTTGTCCCCCGGTTCCCGCGTTGTCGAGGAGTACCTGCGCGAGGCCGGTCTCCTGGCCGCGCTGGAGGGGACCGGGTTCCATATCGTCGGCTTCGGCTGCATGACCTGCATCGGCAACTCCGGGCCTCTGCATGCCGAGTTGGAGCGGCTCTCCGCCGACGGGGCGACCGACCCGGTGGCCGTCCTGTCCGGCAACCGCAATTTCGCCGGCCGCGTCAATCCGCGCATCGCCCAGTCGTACCTCGCATCACCACCGCTGGTGGTCGCCTACGCACTGGCCGGCTCGATCCTGCACGACTTCGACCACGACCCGCTCGGCACCGGCCCCGACGGCTCCTCCGTCTACCTGACGGACCTGTGGCCCGCCGACGACGAGGTCGCCGCGCGGGTGGCCGCGTCGGTGCGGCCCGAGATGTTCCGGGCCAACGCCGAGCGGCTGCGTGATGGCACCCCGGCCTGGCAGGCCGTCGAAGCGCCCAGCGGCATCCACTTCCCCTGGGCACCGGAGTCGACATACATCCGCCGTCCCCCTCACCTGACGAACCTGCCGGCTGCGGCGCCCGAGCGGCTGCGCATCGACCGGGCCAAGGTGCTGCTGCTGCTCGGCGACGACATCACGACCGACCACATCTCACCGGCCGGCGCCATCCCCGCACGCAGCGCCGCTGGGCAGTGGCTCGCCGAGCGGGGAGTCGCCCGGCGGGATCTCAACCAGTACTCCACCCGCCGCAGCAACCACGAGGTCATGCTGCGCGGCGCCTTCAGCAACGCCGCCGTCTCCAACCGGCTGCTCGAAGAGACCGGCGAGTACCGGGGCGGCCACGCCCACACCGCCGACCGCCGCACCGTACTGCCCGTGCACGAGGCCGCGCCGACCTACCGCGCGGCAGGCCACGACCTGGTGGTGGTGGCGGGCCGCAACTACGGTGCCGGATCCAGCCGCGACTGGGCCGCCAAGGCGCAGGCGCTGCTGGGTGTACGGGCCGTCGTCGCCGAGTCCTACGAGCGCATCCACCGCAGCAACCTGATCGGGATGGGGGTGCTGCCGTTGGAATTCGAGCCGGGCGACGACGCGTCGGCATACGCCCTCACGGGCGAGGAAGTGCTCGGCTTCGACGGACTCGACAGCTTGCGCGTAGGCACCAATTCCATCGGCCTGCTGATCGAGCGTCCCGGTCACCCCCCTGCCTCGGCCCGCCTCCGGCTGCGCCTCAACTCCCAGCAGGAACTGGCCTATCTCCGGCACGGCGGCATTCTGCCGTACGTCGCACGCCGTGCCGTCGCGGAGTCATAGGCCGAGGACAGGTACCCGCCGGGGCGCAGCCCGACCGATCCACCTGCCGGGCCCGCGGGTACGCCCCGGCCGCGCCCCTCCGCGCGCCACGGTCACTCCGCCCCCGAGCCCTACGCTCCACCGGCGCCCACCGGCCAGCCGGTCTCTCGAAGCAGCTGACAGCGCCGTTGGCGCCCCCTACGAGAAGAGCCTCCATGAATTCCACCCGATCCGGGCCCGCAGCCGCCCCGGCTCCCGAGTCCCGGCCGTCCCGCCGTCGCATCCTGCACACCGCCGCGGCCGTCGGCGCCTTCGCCGCCACGAGCAGCACGCTCGCCGGGTGCACCGCAGAAGAGGCAGAGGCCGCCGCGCCCCGCGCACCTTCGTACTACCCCACGACGTACGACGAGATCGTGGAGGCGTCGCGTCGGGAACAGAAGCTCCTGATCTACTCCAACACCTCGCAGACCAACTGGCAGCCGACCTTCGACGCGTTCACCCGGCGCTACCCATGGCTGTCCGACATCCGGGCCACGAACCTCGGTGGCTCAGCGGTCTACGAGCGCTATTACAGCGAGGCAGCTGCCGGCACATCCCCCGCCGACCTGCTGGTGAACAACGGCGGCCCCCTCTGGGCCGACTACGCGACACGTGGCATCGCCGCCGACTACCGCTCCCCGGAGCAGGCACACCTGCCCGACTGGGCCGAGATGCTGCCGGGTGTGTGGGCTATGTCGACCGACCCGGTCGTCGTCCTCTACAACCGTAGGACGCTCACCCCCTCCCAGTACCCCGAAGGACTCCGCTCGCTGGCCACCGTCGTCGAGGCCAAGCCCTCCCGCTTCCGCGGCAAGATCGGCGTGTACGACCCGACGAACGCGTACGGCTATTCCAGCAACCAGGGCTACACCGCCCAGGTCCCCGACGGCTGGAACACCTTCCGGCGCGTCCTGCCGTTCACGCGAGCCGACCACTCTACGGGTGCACTCGTCGAGAAAGTCATCTCCGGCGAGTACGACTTCTCCATCAACCTCAGCGGTGGTGTCGCCATCCCCGCGGCCGAAAACAGCGCCGGCCTGCTCGGCTGGAGCTACTGCACGGAGGGCACCCTCCTCATCCCGCGCGGAGTGTCCGTCGTGAAGACCGCACCACACCCCAACGCGGCCCGCCTCTTCCTCGACTTCGTGCTCTCCGCCGACGGCCAGGAAGCGGTCGGCGCGGGAGGCCTCGTTCCGTACCGGCAAGGCGTGCGCCAGGACGGCATGGACAGCCTGCAGGACATCGAGCGCCGACTGGGCGCCGACCGCGTCCACCGCTACCGCTACGTCCAGGTCCCGGAGCACACGCAGGAGGCATACGTCGAGCGCTGGGAGAAAGCAAGGGGCTGACCACCCCCGCCTCGCCTCCCCGCACCTCCAGTTCCGCACCCGCCTTGTCCGTACGGAGTCGTCATGGCCATTCAGACACCCCCGGCCCCCGCGCCGGACCGCCGCGCCCTCAGCGCCGGGAACCCTGGCCCGCCGCAGTACCGTCGACTGTTCGGCGCCGGACGCGAGATCACCATTCACTGGTTGACCTTCCTCGTCACCGCCGCGCTCGTCCTCGCACCCGTCATCCCGATCCTCTACCAGTCCATTCGCAACGAGCCACTGTACGCAGCGGGCGGCGCCTTCACCCTGTCGAACTACACCCGTCTCTTCACCGAGGCCGGCTTCGGCTCGATCATTCTCGACACCCTCTTCTTCGCCGCCCTCACGACACTCTTCGCGCTCGCCATCGCCGTCCCGATGGCGGTGCTCCTGGAACGCACCCGCTTCCCCGCCGCCCGGATCGTGGGACAGCTGCTGCGCTGGCCCATCTACGTCTCGCCGCTGGTCCTCGCCTTCGGCTGGATCGTGGTCTACGGACCCGCCGGGTTCCTGACCACCGCAGTGCGCGAAGGCCTCGGCTGGGTGCCATGGAACCTGTACTCACTGCCCGGCATGGCGTTCGTCGAGGCAGTCGCCCAGGTACCGGTCGCGTACCTCTTCTGCGCCAACGCCCTCGCGGCATCCGACACTTCGCTGGAGAACGCCGCCCGCACGGTCGGCGCCGGGCCCTTCCGCATCCTGCGCTCCGTCGTCGTGCCGATGCTGCGCCCGCCGATGCTCTACGCGGGACTGCTGATCTTCGGCACAGGAGTCGAGACACTCTCCATCCCGCTGATCCTCGGCGAACCCGCCGGCATCACCCTCTTCTCCAACTTCCTGTACGAGCAGGGCATCGACTCCATCAGCCCGGACTACGGTCTGCTGGGCGCAGCCTCAACCTTCGTCCTGCTCACCACGATCGGACTGGTCGTACTGCAGACGCGGCTTCTCCGCCACGCCCAGCGGTTCGTATCGGTGCGCGGCAAGGCCAACCGCTCGCACCTCCTCGACATCGGCGGCTGGAAGTGGCTCGGCTTCGCCTTCGTCGGGCTCTACGTCGTCTTCGGTGCGCTGCTGCCGATGATCGCCCTGGTCCTGCGAGCGTTCACCTCTCTGCTCACACCGCTGGTGAACCCGTTCGAGCTGCTCACCCTCGACAATTTTCGGCTGATCTTCGCCTACGAGCCGTACACGGAGTCGATCACCAACAGCGTCACCGTGGCGTTCATCGGCGCAGTCGCCGTCACGCTGTTGGGTACGGTCGTGGTGTTGGTGTCCCGCCGCTCCGACTTCCGCTTCGCACGCGTCCTGGAGACCACCGCACAGTCGCCGCACGCAGTGCCGGGTCTGATCGTCGGCATCGGTTTCTTCTGGGCGTTCGCCTGGATACCGGGCGGAGACGCGCTGAGCGGCACGCTGCTCGCGCTGATCATCGCCTTCGGTGTGCGAGCTCTTCCGTCGGCGTACGGAGCGATCTCCCCGGCGACGATGCAGCTCGGTATGGAGCTGGACAACGCCGCACGAGTGGCCGGAGCCGACTGGTGGCGGACCGTGTCCCGCATTCTGATCCGCCTGCTGATGCCGGCGATGCTCGCCTCGTTCCTGCTCATCTGGACCCAGATGATCCGCGAGTACGCGCCGGCCATGTTCCTGGCCGGTGCCGAGTCGCAGGTCATCGGCACCACCGCCATCGATCTGTGGACCCAAGGTGAAACCGGCTCCGTCGCCGCGCTCGCCACGCTGCAGATCGCCGTCACCGCCCTCGTCGCCGGCCTCGCCGGATTCCTGATGCGGGGCAAGAAGGACAAGAAGGAGAAAGCTCATGCCTGAGCTGGCCGTCAAGAACATCAAGAAGTCCTTCAACGGCACCACTGTCCTGGAAGGCATCGACTTCACCGTCGCGGACGGTGAATTCTTCACCCTGCTCGGCCCCTCCGGCTGCGGCAAGTCCACGACACTGTCGTGCGTCGCCGGGCTCGACACCCCTGACTCCGGCACGATTCGAGTCGGCGACCAGGTCTTCTTCGACGGCGACCCACGCACCACCGTGCCGCCGGAGGGCCGCAACCTTGGTCTGGTCTTCCAGTCGTACGCCCTATGGCCGCACATGACCATCGCCGACAACCTCGCCATGCCGCTGAAGCTCCGCAAGTTCACCAAGACCGAGCAGCAGCATCTGATCGACGACGCCCTCGGCAAGGTCGACATGCTGCACCTGCGCGACCGCTACCCCCACCAGCTCTCGGGAGGCCAGCAGCAGCGCGTCGCCCTGGCCCGCGGCATCGTCTACTCACCCGGCGTACTGCTCCTGGACGAGCCGCTGTCCAACCTCGACGCGAAGATGCGGGACCAAGCTCGCCTGTGGCTCAAGGACCTTCAGCGGGAGGTCGGCATCACGACGGTCTACGTCACCCACGATCAGGTCGAGGCGATGTCGCTGTCCGACCGTGTCGCTGTGTTCATGCACGGTCGGCTCCAGCAGGTCGGCACCCCCGCTGAGATCTACGAGACCCCGGCCACCCCGGATGTCGCCGGCTTCATCGGCCGCTGCAACCTCCTGGACGGCCTCATCGGCGACCAAGCACCTGCGGCCGACGGCACCGTGTATGTCGAACTCGGCGGGACCGGACAGCACCTGACCGTCACCCACACCGAAGCAGCCACCCCTGGAACGACGGCCACGATCGGTCTGCGCTCCGAGCGCATCACCCTCAGCGACCGCGCGGACGTCAGGCCCGATGACACCACCGTCAACGTCCTGAGGGCCACGATCGAGCAGTGCTCGTACACCGGCGCCCGCTTCGAGTACCAACTCGCAATCGGTGGCCTGCGATTCCACGCCGAGAGCGCGGAACGCCACACCGGCCGCGAGATCAACCTGCTCATCCGCCCGCAGGACTGCCTGCTGTACCCCCAGGCGATCTGAAGCACCGGAGTCTGTCGCTCGGCGCCTGATTGATCGCAGCTCAGGCGTTCAGCCTCGTCATCCACACTGCCTCGGCCGAGGGGACGACGCCCGGGAGGCGGCGGAGCAAGTGGTGAAGGGGCGCCAGACGGGCTGCCGGCGGGCCTGGAGGAGCTGCCGGTACTACCGGACCATCTGGTCGTCGACCTCGTACGCAGGGCGCCGATCACCTCCCACAGGTGGTCGACGTGGTCCGTGCCAACCTGACCATCTGTGACGACAACGCGAAACAGCTGCCCCCGAGTCAAGGTGAAGTGGAACCGTGACGCTCGACAGCTTCAGCGAACACCACCAGGCCGGTACGTGTTCGCAGCCATGGAGCCCGACCACCGGGCGGCCATCGGTACCGTCCGTGAGGAACTGTTCGCCGCGGGCTATGACGAGGACGGCATCCACACGTTGGCGGGGATGCCGTTGCGAGGAAATCCTGCGGCGCGGGCCGGACCACGTCGCGTTCTCGACCCTGTTCCACACGCAGACCGAGGCGACGGCCGAGCTGTGCCGGAGGCTGCGCGAGGCCGGTTTCGCGGGGCGGATCATCCTCGGTGGTGCGGCGATCAAACTGACCGACGACATGGCGCTCGAACAGCTGATGACCACCTGCTCGGCCGACCTCTCCTACGAGTACAGCCTGTACGGGGAATTTCGCACGCTCGCGGCGTACTTGCGGGGCGAGTGCGGTGCTGGCGAGGTGGCGGGCGCCACGTATCTCGACGAGACGGGCAGGCTGCGCCACGCCTCGGCGAAGGGCGGCGCGGTCCGGTCCATGGTTCGCGCCCTGTCGTACAACCTGGTCCAGGATGTGGCCTACCTTCCGGAACACATCTATCCGGTCCTGCTCTCGCAGGGCTGTTACCGGGGAAAGTGCGACTTCTGCGACTACCGTTCCTCTCCTCGCAGGACCCGTTCGAGGTCAGCGCCTTCTTCAGGAAGGCGCCCGATGTGGTCCACGACATCGGCATCGGCGTCGAGTCACTGGCCGACGAGGTCCTGGGCGGGATACAGAAGGGCAATACGTACGCCGACATCATGCGGTCGATGCGGCTGGCGCGCGAGCAGGGCATCAAGGTGAAGGCCAGTCTGATCTTCGATCACCCGCGGATGCAGCTGCGTCACGTCGACGAGACGCTTGAACGGCTGGAGGAGGTCCTGCCCTACGTGGAAGTCCCTCGGCGTTCACTCCTTCGGACTGACGCCGCATGCTCCGCTGGCGTTCACTCCCGAGAGCGCGAACCTCCGGACTGGCCCGCATCTCGCAGGGGGCGAGGTCCTCCAGCCACGCCGGGTGTTCCTGAGCGAGGAAATGGCGGACGAAGTTCACGGCGTGGGCGACGGGCTCGGTGTAGGCCCGCTCGAAGTCGCCGGACTCGCAGTAGGGGCGCAGGCCGTCGAGGGAGCCGCCCACCCGTCGGGCAAGGAGTCGAGCAACCGGAGTTCGGAGACGAGCGGGAAGGCGGTGCCCCCCTCAGCACGAGCCAGACGACGAGGAGGGTCAGCCAGACAGGGCTATCCGGCCGTTCCAGGGTCTGTTGCGACAGTGCTGGTCGAAGCCACGCGTTGATGGCTGCGACCAGCACTGTCGCAACAGACCCTAGGTCCGCGTCAGGCGGACGGGGCCTCGGCCCGGCCGAGGGTCGCCGGGGCCTCGCCCTCGTCCAGGGCCACGTCCTTCGTCTCCTCGCCGATAAGGAGGGCGGTCAGGGTGAGGACGCCCATCACGGAGAGGTAGACGCCGACCAGCCACGGGGAGCCGTCGCCGGCCTCCCAGAGGGCGACCGCGACGAACGGGGCGACGGCCGCGCCGAGGATGGAACTGACGTTGTAGGCGATGCCGGAGCCGGTGTAGCGGACGCTGGTCGGGAAGAGCTCCGGGAGCATCGCGCCCATCGGGCCGAACGTCGTGCCCATCAGGGTGAAGCCGAGGACCAGCCACAGGACCACGCCGAGCGTGCCCAGGTTGATCAACGGCACCCAGACCAGGCCGAAGACGATGATACCGGCGGTGACCCAGGCGAGAGTCTTGCGGCGGCCGTACTTGTCCGCGAGCGGGCCGGAGATCAGGGTGAACGCGGCGAAGAACAACACACCGAAGATCATCATCAGGACGAACGCGGTGTAGCTGTAGCCGAGGCCCGGAACGTCCGCGTCCTCGGCGGTGCGGCCGTAGCTCAGCGAGAACGTCGTCATCAAATAGAAGAGGACGTACGTCGCCAGCATCGCGAAGCTGCCGAGGACCAGCTGCTTCCAGTGGTGGCGGAAGACGGTGGCCAGCGGCAGCTTGCGGACCTTGCCGGTCTCCTGCGTCTTCGCGAAGACCTGCGACTCGACCAGGCGCATGCGTACCCACAGACCGATCGCGACCATGACAGCCGAGAACAGGAACGGGATCCGCCAGCCCCAGCTCTGGAAGGCGTCGGAGGGCTGCGAGGGGTCGGCGCCCGCCGCGGAGGGCAGCAGCGCGGCGATCACCAGGAAGAGGCCATTGCCGATGATGAACCCGAGCGGGGCGCCCAGCTGCGGGAACGTGCCCCACAGCGCGCGCTTCCCGGCGGGTGCGTTCTCTGTGGCGACCAAGGCCGCGCCGCTCCACTCGCCGCCGAGTGCGAAGCCCTGGGCGAGCCGCATCAGCACCAGCAATGCCGTGGCGACCCAGCCGGCTTGCGCGTACGTCGGCAGAACGCCGATCAGGAAGGTGGCGATGCCCATCGTGAGCAGCGAGGCCACCAGGGTGCCCTTGCGGCCGAGGCGGTCGCCGAGGTGGCCGAAGACGATCGCGCCGATCGGGCGGGCGACCATCGCCGCGCCGAAGACCGCGAAGGAGGAGAGCAGGGCCGTGGTCGCGTCGCTGCTCGGGAAGAAGAGTTTCGGGAAGACAAGGACCGCGGCGGTTGCGTAGACGTAGAAGTCGTAGAACTCGATCGTCGTGCCGATGAGGCTGGCGATCAGGACGCGGGACCGCGAGTTGGCGGGCGCGGCCTCGGCCGGGGACTGCGACGGGGCCTCGGCGGGCCCGGTGACGGGAGCGTACATCTCTGGGGCTTTCCCACGAGGGCGGAGTGCGGCCGTCGACGTAGAGGGCCGACGGTCCCCCACGGCGGCGCAGGACCCCTCGTGGCAAGGCCGCGCGACCGGTGCGGGCACCGCAACGATCTCACGCATCTCACGGACCGGTTAAATATCGTCCAGAATGTGGGATAACGGGACCAGTCGGGGGGCGGCACCGGCCCGCCCGACGCTCCCGGGCCGCCCCCTCGCCGCGCCCAGGACCTGGGAGACACGGGCGCCGATGCAGCAACGGTCAGGACCGTCGCAGGAACGCTCGATCGGCGTCTCCGCCGTCTAGCTGCAACCGGGGTTCCTAACCCCTGAAAGCTTCCAGCAGCCGCAGCCACACCTCGCTGATCGTGGGGTACGCGGGCACCGCGTGCCAGAGTCGCCCGATCGGCACTTCACCCGCCACTGCGATCGTCGCTGAGTGCAGCAGTTCACCGATTCCCGGTCCGACGAAGGTGACGCCGAGCAGGATCTCGCGGTCCAGGTCGACGACCATCCTGGCCCGGCCCTTGTACCCCCGCGCGTACAGGCCGGATCCGGCGACCGAGGCCAGGTCGTAGTCGACGGCCCGGACCCTGTGGCCCGCCGCCTCCGCCTCCGCCAGGGTGAGGCCGACCGAGGCCGCCTCGGGGTCGGTGAACACGACCTGGGGGACGGCCGCATGGTCGGCGGTGGCCGCGTGCGCGCCCCAGCGGTCCGTCTCCAGCAGGGGCGTTTCCCGCGCGCGGGACGCGATCGCGGCTCCCGCGATCCGGGCCTGGTACTTGCCCTGGTGGGTCAGGAGCGCGCGGTGGTTGACATCGCCGACCGCGTACAGCCAGTCGCTGCCCTCCACGCGGCAGCTGTCGTCGACGGCGAGCCAGGAACCGGGCCTTAGCCCCACCGTGTCGAGGCCGAGATCGTCGGTACGCGGCGCCCGGCCGGTGGCGAAGAGGATCTCGTCGGTCTCCAGGCGTTCTCCGTTGTCCAGTTCGACGGTGACCGGACCGTCGTGGCCCGCTCTGCGCACCTCCTTGGCCGATACGCCGGTCAGGATCCGTGCGCCGGCCCCGGTCAGGGACTCGGCGACCAGTTCGCCCGCGAAGGGCTCCATCTTGGGGAGCAGCCGCTTGCCCCTGATCAGCATGGTCACCTCGGCGCCGAGCCCCTGCCAGACGGTGGCCATCTCCACCCCGACCACTCCCCCGCCCACGACGACGAGCCGGCCCGGGACCTCCTTGGCGCTGGTCGCCTCGCGGCTGGTCCAGGGCCTGACGTCCCCGACGCCGGGCAGGGCGGGGACGACGGCCCGGCTCCCGGTGCAGACGGCGACGGCGTGCCGGGCGGTGAGGTGCTGCACCGACCCGTCGGCCGCCGTCACGGACACCTGACGGACTCCCGTCAGCCGGCCCATTCCGCGGTAGATGTCCGCGCCGACGCCCTCCAGCCAGCCGACCTGGCCGTCGTCCTTCCAGTGGGAGGTCTGCTCGTCGCGGTAGGCAAGTACGGCGTCCGCGTCGAGCGGCCCCCGCACCGCGCCGCTCAGCCCGGGTACCCGGCGCGCGTCGGCACGTGCGACGACCGGGCGCAGCAGCGCCTTGCTGGGCATGCACGCCCAGTACGAACACTCACCGCCGATGAGTTCGGACTCGATCACCGCGGTGCTCAGTCCGGCGGCTCTGGCACGGTCCACCACGTTCTCCCCCACAGGGCCCGCCCCGATGACAACGACGTCGTATTCACTGCTCTGCGCACCATCAGCATCAATCATGGGAACAGTGTCGTCGTGGGTGTGCGCCACGGCCACATGGGCAGGCGGAATAGCGCACGTGACATCACCGTTGTGCCGGACACGTCCGAACGGTCCCAGGGAGAGGTAACAGAGTATGAGCACCGTAGAGCTCACCAAGGAAAACTTCGATCAGGTCGTGAGCGACAACGAATTTCTGCTGATCGACTTCTGGGCTTCCTGGTGTGGTCCGTGCCGGCAGTTCGCCCCGGTCTACGACTCGGCGTCCGAGCGCCACCCCGATCTGGTCTTCGCCAAGGTCGATACGGAGGCGCAGCAGGAGCTGGCGGCCGCCTTCGAGATCCAGTCCATTCCCACGCTGATGATCGTCCGTGACAACGTGGCGGTCTTCTCGCAGCCAGGGGCGCTCCCCGAGGCGGCGCTGGAAGATGTCATCGGCCAGGCACGCAACCTGGACATGGACGAGGTACGCAAGTCCGTCGAGGAGCAGAAGCAGGAGCAGCAGTAGTCCCTGGGGATGTGCGGCAGACGTGATGAGGGCCCGGCCTTTCGGCCGGGCCCTCATCACGAGGCGCCTTCGTCATGGGGTGGAAGCGGAGGCCCCGGGGGCGTCGTCCTCCCCGGCGTCCTTTCCCGGCGTCCCGCCGCTGTCCGGCTCTGTGGCCTCCGTACCGCCGATCCGCTCGGCGACCCTGACCGTGAGGCCGTAGTCCAGCTCCGCGCCGTCCACCAGCAGGGCCTCCACGGTGTGCGAGGCCGGGTCGATGTCCGCCTCCATGCCGTCCCCCGCGTAGCGCGGGTAGCCCGAGGCCCCGGTGTCCCCGGTGGCTGCCACGACCGCGGAACGGATGGCGGTGCCGGGCGGGGGCGCCCCGGTGTCGGACTCCTCCGGTTCCGGGAACAGCAAAATCTCGTAGCTCTGCGGATGGCTCATGCCGACGACGCTAGACATCCGCCGTCTGCCCCGCATGTCGCGACACCCGGTCGGCCCGCTTCAGCTCGATTCGCGCGGCACCACCGCGGCCCGCAGCAGATCGTGGCGCTCCGGCGCGCCTCCGGGGTTCTGCACCAGCCGGTCGATCAACTCGGCCGGCGGCTGCGCGGTCGCCAGTTCCATGATGACGCTGCTGAGCCGGGGCCTCAGGAGTCGGCCGAGCATCAGGTCGTCGGCGCCGATCACGGCCGTCTCGGCGGGTATGGCGATCCCGGCGTCCTGGAGCGCTCTCATCAGCAGCATGGCGTATTCGTCGTCGTACGCGAACACGGCGTCCAGACCGAGGGACCGCCAGCGGGCGGCGAGGTCCTCGGCCGACTGCTCCTCGTACCGCAGGGGCAGCGGCTGGATACGGGCGTCCGCTTCCGCCTGCTCGGCGGCGCGCGCCGCTCCGGCCAGGCGTGGTTCGGCGAACAGTGCGTGGCCGGGTTCCTGGGGCATGACCACCCCGATCCTGCGGCGCCCACGGGAGAGCAGATGCCGAACCGCGCTGCCGCCGACCTCGCGCTGGTCCATGACGAGGGCGTGCGCGCCGTCCACCGGTTTCGGGCCCAGTGTGATCACGGCCTTGGCACCGGAGCGTGTGAGTACTCCGATGCCGTGCGGGGTGAGGTCGACGCCGCCGGGCGATACGACGGCGACAGGGCGGAGTTCTGCCCAGGCCCTGGCCGCCTCGTCGCCGTCGAGCCCGACGCTGCCGTACTGCACGACGGTGTAGTCCAGGCGGCGCAGGCCGGATTCGAGCCCGCTGAAGAACCGCTGGTACGAGGTTCCCGCCAGGGCCGGCGCGGCAGGCAGCAGCACCATTCTGGTGTGGCCGGCCCGAAGGCTCCGGGCCGCCGCGTGCGGGACGTAGCCGAGGTCGGCGGCGGCTTCCCTGACCCGGCGACGAGTGGATTCGCTGATGCGCACGGTCGTGTTGTTGTTCAGCACGTAGGACACGGTGGCCCGGGAGACTCCGGCGAGCCGCGCGACATCGGCGCTGGTCGGTACGGAGAGGGCGGCGGGCGGTTCGGGTAAATGGCTCATGGCGTCCGGCAGTCTTACAGACCCCTTCGCCCTGCCGACGGGCCGGGGCACGTAAACACCGCCATGATCCGGATCCGGTCGGCGAAACGCCCGGAGAGGTGCGCGGACGCAGGAGGAGAACATGAGGTCCGGCCTGCGGTCCGTTTCCCGACCCGCTCCACGGACCGGCCCGTACACGTCCTACGGTGTTGCGATGACGTTCCAGCACAACCACAGCAGCGACAGCACGACGGACTTCCCCGGCCGCAGCGGTCCTGCCGCCACCGCGGAGGCCGAACCCCGCGATGTGGGGCCCGTCAGTACCTCGTACGCCCCCGACCGGGACGGCGACCCGGACCCCGGCGAGATCGTCTGGACCTGGGTGCCGTTCGAGGAGAACGACGGGCGGGGGAAGGACCGGCCGGTACTCGTCGTGGCCCGGGAGGAGAGGGGCAGCACCCTTCTCGCCGTACAGCTGTCGAGCAGGCAGCACGACGGCGACCACGAGTGGGTCGCCCTGGGCGCGGGTCCGTGGGACAGCTCGGGACGGCCGTCCTGGGTGGATCTGGACCGGGTGCTGCGGGTGCATGAGGACGGGATGCGGCGCGAGGCCTGCGCGCTGGACCGGGGCAGGTTCGACCGGGTCGTGGAGCGGCTGCGGGAGCGCTACGGCTGGAGCTGACCGCGGAACGCACGGGTGAAGGCCGCCCGGACGGCGGAGTCGGGGTCGCGGTCCGGAATGCCGAAGACGATCTGCTCGAAGTGGCCCGCGAACCGCCCGCCGTCGGTGAGCAGTGCGCGGAACGCACCGGCCACGTCGGCCGGGTCGTTCATGAAGACGCCGCAGCCCCATGCGCCCAGGACCAGCCGTCGGTAGCCGCGGACGGCGGCGACTTCGAGCACCCGTTCGGCGCGGCTCGCCAGTGCGGCGGGTATGCGAGGGACCAGGTCCGGGTCGCGGCTGCGGATGACTCCGGCGTTGGGTGCGGGTGAGGTGAGGAATCCGGCGGCGTACGGGGATTCCAGCAGCCGGCCCCGGTCGTCGCGGAAGACCGGCACACCGGGTGAGTGGATGACCCGGTCGGTGTAAAAGACGCTGCGTTCGGCGCGGTGGTGCGCGTAGAACTCGGGGGCGCGCAGCAGCGTTGCATGGAGCGCGGAACCGCGGCACAGGGACTCCTCCTGGGCCTGCGCGCCGTTCAGATAGCCGCCGCCGGGGTTGCGGGCGGAGGCGTAGTTCAGCACGGCGACCCTGGCCGCCGATTCGTTCGCCATCCGGCGTGCCGCCTGCAGGCTCGTCTCCTCCGTCACCTCGGTGACCGGGCTGCGGCCGGTGTCCAGGAGGGCCACGGGTACGGGCTCGGGGCCGTACAGCCGGGTGCCGGAGAGCGCGGTGGTCAGGGCACGCTCGATCGTCACCTCGCGCCCCTCGGGCGTGCGGTACCACCCTGCCAGGACGATGGACTCTGTCTCTCGCGCGATGCCGCGCAGCCGTGCGCTCATGGGCGCTCCCCCGTATCGTGCATACGGGGCATGCTGGACGGCCCGGCGGCATGGACGCAACCGCTTTTCCGTTGCACAGGGGCACCCTTGTGCGAACTCCCGGTAAGGGTTTGAGTGGAAAGCAAGCACCCGAAGAGGAGGCCCAGCATGCCCCCGGACGCTCTCGGCCAGCACGGCCTGCCCGTCGACGTGTCGCCCCTGAGCGAGGACGAGGCGGAGGATCTGCTTCGCGGCATATGTTTCAAGACGGGACCGCCCCGGACGGTGGGTGTGGAGCTGGAATGGCTGATCCATGACCGTGGACATCCCGAGGTCGCCGTCTCTCACGACCGTCTGCGCGCGGCGGCCGACGCCGTGCGCGCGACCGAGCTGGACGCTTCCCTGACCTTCGAACCGGGTGGTCAGCTGGAGCTCAGCTCCCAGCCGGCGGGTTCCCTGATGGCGTGCGTCGACGCCACGGCCGCCGACCTGGCCTCCGTACGCGACACCCTCGGCCGGGCCGGGCTGGCCCTGGCCGGCGTCGGTGTGGACCCGTGGCATCCGCCCCGTCGTCTGCTCCGGGAGCCGCGCTACGACGCCATGGAAGCCGCGCTCGACCGGTCGGGCCCCTCGGGCCGCGCCATGATGTGCACCTCCGCCTCCGTCCAGGTCTGTCTGGACGCCGGTGAGGAGGAGCCGGGTCCGCTGGGCTACGGACGGCGCTGGCAGCTCGGGCATCTGCTCGGCGCGGTGCTGGTGGCGGCGTTCGCCAATTCGCCGTTCCGGCAGGGGCGGCGCACCGGCTGGCGGTCGACGCGGCAGGCGCTGTGGGCCGATCTCGATCCGGCCAGGTCGCTCGCGCCGCCGAGCCGTCTCGCGCCCCGTGACGCCTGGGCCGCCCATGTGCTCGCCACGTCGGTGATGTGCGTCCGGAGCGATGACGGCCCCTGGGCCGTACCGGAGGGTCTGACGTTCCGGGACTGGATCCGTGGCGGTGGGCCGAGGCCACCGGTGCGGGCCGATCTCGACTATCACCTCACCACGCTGTTCCCCCCGATGCGCCCGCGCGGGCATCTGGAACTGCGGATGATCGACGCCCAGTCCGGCGCCGACGGCTGGCTGGTCCCCCTTG
Organism: Streptomyces sp. NPDC002911; assembly: GCF_053591835.1. Classification (NCBI taxonomy): domain Bacteria; kingdom Bacillati; phylum Actinomycetota; class Actinomycetes; order Kitasatosporales; family Streptomycetaceae; genus Streptomyces; species Streptomyces sp. NPDC002911. The sequence goes on from NZ_JBSFUO010000013.1 coordinate 42,309, forward strand.
CCGTCGCCACCGCCCTGTTCGACGACCCGGCGGCGGCAGAAACCGTGTACCGCGCCGTGAAACCGCTGGCCGAGACCGCGGGTTTGCCGGCCGCGCCCCGCAACCCGCTCTGGACGGCCGCCGCCCGTGACGGGCTGAGCGATCCGGACCTGGCGGCGGCGGCAGCGGTCTGCTTCAGGGCCGCACTGGAGGCGCTTCCCAGGATGGGGGCGAGCGACCACGTCCTCGGGACGGTCGCCGCCTTCGACGAGCGCTATGTGGCCCGGGGCCGCTGCCCAGCCGACGATCTTCCCGACCCGGCGCAGGTGCCGTACGGAAAGGGCGTGACCCGATGACCGACACCCCTGCTCCGCACAGCGGCCCGGAACTCGACGCCGAGATGCTGCGCGAGCGTGCCCTGGCCGCGCTCGTCACTGCCCGCGAGCGCACCGCCCTGCTCACCGACAGCGTCGACGACCAGGAACTCACCGCGCAGCACTCCCCCTTGATGTCCCCCCTGGTCTGGGACCTGGCGCACATCGGGAACCAGGAGGAGTTGTGGCTGCTCCGGGCTGTGGGAGGCCGTGAGGCGATCCGCCCCGAGATCGACGGGCTGTACGACGCTTTCGAGCATTCCCGGGCGAGCCGGCCCTCGCTGCCCCTGCTGGCGCCCGCGGAGGCGCGGACGTACGCCGCCGAGGTACGCGACAGGGCCCTGGACGTCCTCGGCGGCGCCCCGCTGCACGGCGGGGGGCGCCCGCTGGAGAGGGCGGGATTCGCCTTCGGCATGGTCGCCCAGCACGAACAGCAGCATGGTGAGACGATGCTGATCACCCATCAGCTGCGCTCGGGGCCGGCGGTACTCAGTGCGCCGGAGCCGCCGGAGCCCGACGGAGCCGTCACACTGCCCGCCGAAGTCCTGGTCCCCGGAGGCCCCTTCACCATGGGGACCTCCACCGAGCCCTGGGCGCTGGACAACGAGCGGCCCGCGCACCGGCGCGACGTGGCGGCGTTCCACATCGACACCGCTCCGGTCACCTGCGGCGCGTACCGGCGCTTCATCGAGGAGGGCGGCTACGCCGAAGAACGCTGGTGGGCGCCCGAGGGCTGGGGGATGGTCTGCGAACACGGTCTGACCGCACCGCTGTTCTGGCACCGGGACGCCGGACGGTGGCTGCGGCGGCGCTTCGGGGTGACCGAGCCCGTACAGGCGGACGAGCCGGTGCTCCACGTCAGCTGGTACGAGGCGGACGCGTACGCCCGCTGGGCGGGCCGGCGCCTGCCGACCGAGCCGGAATGGGAGAAGGCCGCCCGCCACGACCCTGCCTCGGGGCGGTCGCTGCGCTACCCCTGGGGCGACGAGGACCCGACACCCGAGCGGGCCAATCTGGGCCAGCGGCACCTGCGGCCCGCCGCCGCGGGCGCGTACCCGGCCGGCCGCTCCCCGGCGGGCGCGGGCCAGCTGATCGGTGATGTGTGGGAGTGGACCTCCAGCGACTTCCTGCCCTATCCCGGCTTCGCCGCCTTCCCGTACCGCGAGTACTCGGAGGTGTTCTTCGGCCCCGGACACAAGGTGTTGCGTGGCGGTTCGTTCGCCGTGGATCCGGTGGCCTGCCGCGGTACGTTCCGCAACTGGGACCTCCCAGTCCGGCGCCAGATCTTCTCCGGATTCCGTACGGCGAGGGATGCCTGATGTGCCGGCACATCGCGTACGTGGGACCTCCGGTGGCGCTCGGGGATGTGCTGGTCTCGCCCGCTCACGGGCTCGTACGCCAATCCTGGGAGCCCCGGCGCCAGCGGTACGGCACCGTCAACGCCGACGGGTTCGGCGTCGGCTGGTATGCGGACGGGGACCCCGTACCGGGCCGCTACCGCCGCACCGGGCCCGTCTGGGGCGACGAGACCTTCGCCGACCTCGCCCGCGTGGTGCGCAGCACGGCGCTGCTCGCCGCGGTACGCGACGCGACGTTCGCCGGGGCGGACGGGGAGGCCGCCGCCGCTCCCTTCGCCGAGGGAAGCATGCTGTTCAGCCACAACGGTGCGGTCCGCGGCTGGCCCGGCTCCCTCGCCCCGCTGGCCGGCGCGCTGCCGCCCGAGAGGCTGCTCGCCCTGGCGGCCCGGAGCGATTCGGCGCTGCTCTGGGCGCTGGTGCTCCACCGGACCGCGCAGGGTGACGAGATAGCGCGGGCGGTTGCCGACACGGTTGTCGACGCCGGCGCCGCAGCCCCCGGTTCGCGTCTCAATCTGCTGCTCACCGACGGCACCACCATCGTGGCGACCACGTGGGGCGACTCCCTCTGGTGCCTCCACGAACCGGGACGCCGCGCGGTGGTGGCCTCGGAGCCGTACGACGACGATCCGTACTGGCGCGAGGTCCCGGACCACACTCTGCTGGCCGCGACACGCACCGATGTCCTGTTGACCCCGCTCAAGGAGCCCACCGCGTGAGTCCCTTCCAGCTGACCCGCACCCTGCCTGCGGACGCGACGGACGCGGCGCTGCGCGCCGATGTGCTGAGCGGTCTGACGCGGCACCCGAAGACGCTGCCGCCCAAATGGTTCTACGACGCGCGCGGCAGTGACCTCTTCGAGGAGATCACCCGGCTGGCCGAGTACTACCCGACCCGCGCCGAGCGTGAGATCCTGATCGCCCGTGCCGGTGACATCGCTGCGGCCTCGGGGGCGCGGACCTTGATCGAGCTGGGGTCGGGCTCCTCCGAGAAGACCAGGCACCTGCTGGACGCGCTGCCGGCGCTGCACACCTATGTGCCGGTGGATGTCAGCGAGAGCGCCCTGGCTGGTGCGGCCGAGGCGCTGCTGGCCGAACGTCCGGGACTCTCCGTTCACGCGCTCGTCGCTGACTTCACGCATGTGCTGGAACTGCCCGGGAGCCCCGGGCCACGGCTGGTGGTGTTCCTCGGCGGAACGCTGGGCAATCTGCTTCCTGAGGAGCGAGCGGAGTTCCTGCGGTCCGTAAGGGCGCGGCTCGCGCCGGGGGACGGACTGCTGCTCGGCACGGACCTGGTCAAGGACGAGGCGACCCTCGTGGCTGCGTACGACGACGCGGCCGGGGTGACGGCCGCCTTCAACAAGAACGTGCTGACGGTGGTGAACCGTGAGCTGGGGGCGGACTTCGCTCTCGACGACTTCGGTCATGTGGCCCTCTGGGATCCGGATCACGAGTGGATCGAGATGCGGCTTCGCGCCCGCCGGGCGCTGACGGTCAAGATCAGGGAGCTGGATCTCGTGGTGCAGTTCGAGGAGGGGGAGGAACTGCGCACCGAGATCTCGGCGAAGTTCCGTGCGGAGAGGGTGCGCGACGAGCTGGCCGCGGCCGGCCTGCGGCTGGATCAGTGGTGGACGGATGCGGCGGGCAGGTTCGCGTTGTCGCTGGCGACGGCGGACTGAGCCGCGCGGGCCAGTGCCCGCCGGTCGGGCTCACCTTCCACGAGGACCGGCGGCAGGATCCGGATCTCAGCGGTGAGCCCGGCGGCGGTCACCACCCGCCACAGCGAGGCGGCGAGTGGGTCGTCCCCGACGAACGCGACGGCTCCCGCCGTGTCCGTCTGCGTCGTCCGGTAGCTGATGCGGACCGGACGGACGACGGCACCGGCGTCGATCGCCGCCTGGAAGGCGGCGGGCCGGTACGTGCCGCCGCCGCTCCGGCCGCACCAGGTGCTGCCCTGCGGAAACACCGCGACCCGTGATCCGGAGGCCAGTGCTCCGGCGACGGCCCGCACCGCGTGCGGCAGGGCACGCAGCCGGTCCCGCTCGATGAACAGCGTGCCGCCGAGCGCGGCCAGCGGTCCGAGCAGCGGCCAGTTCCGTATCTCGCTCTTGGCGACCATCCGGGCGGGAAGCACGGCGGCCACGAGCGGGATGTCCAGCCACGAGACGTGATGGGCGACCACGAGCTCGCCCGCCGGTGGCCGGGCCCGCTCCACGGGGCACCCTGTGACCCGTACGCGTACGCCGAAGGCCCGCACCACCCCGTATGCCCACCGGCGGGTCAGCCTGTCGCGGTACGGGGGCGTCAGGAGCAGCGCCACCGGCACGCAGAGCACCCCGAGGAAAGTGAGAGCGCACCCGGCGAGCAGCAGGGCCGCGGCGGGTAGGGGCGCGCGTGTGGCGCCCTCGTGGTGTGCGCAGTCGCGCGGGGTGCAGGGGGCTACGGGCGGCCAGGCACTCATCGCAGCGGGGCCAGCGAGAGAAAGTGGCGCAGGTAGCGCGGATCGGTGCGGTGCATCGAGAGCAGGACGTAGAGGTCCGCGACGTTGAAGTCCGGGTCGTGGGCGGGGGCTCCGCAGACCCAGGCGCCGAGGCGCAGATAGCCGCGCAGCAGCGGCGGCAGTGCGGCGCGGCCGCCCGCGCCGCCGCCGGGGTGGCCGGTGGTGTCCCAGAGGCGGTGGGGGGTGACCCAGTACTCCTCGGGCGCGAGGTTGTGGGTCCGTACGGTGTCCCAGCTCCTGGCGGCCTGCGCGCCTCCGTCGGCCAGGGGGACGGAGCAGCAGCCGGCCAGCCAGGTGTGGCCGGTGCGTTCCATGTAGCGGGCGAGTCCGGCCCAGATCAGGGCGATGACGGCACCGTCCCGGTGGGCGGGGTGGACACAGGACCTCCCCACCTCCACGAGGTCGTCGCGGATCGGGCTGAGCCGCCCGAGGTCGAATTCAGTCTCCGCGTAGAGTCCGCCCGCGAGCCTGGCCCCCTCGGGGGGCAGCAACCGGTACGTCGCGACCACCTCTCCGGTGGCCGCCTCGCGCACCAGCAGGTGGTCGCAGTACGCGTCGAACGCGTCACTGTCCAGGCCGGGTTCGGCGCTGTCGAGCCTGGCGCCGAGTTCTCCGGCGAAGACCAGGTGGCGCAGGCGCTGGGCGGCGCGTACGTCGTCCTGGCAGGTGGCCAGGGAGACGCGGTACCCCGGGGGAGCGGGGGCAGCGGCCGGACGCGGGGCGGGTACCCCGACGGGTGTGGGAGCGAGGGAGGCGGGCAGCACGGTCATGGCAGTCTCCGGGGACGGATCAGCGGGTGCGGCTGCCGGGCTGTCTCGGACGTACGACGACCCGGCCCCTTACTTCTTCCGTGACCGGCTGGATTCGACGTGACCGCTGTGGAGCGAAGGGATGTGCGACGGCTGAATCCCCGGGTCGACGCGAACGAGGGAATCGGCACCCCGGCAGTCGTGCGCGGGAGCGGATGCCTCGCGCTCCGACGCGGAGTGAGGCACCGTGGAACCACGAAAGGAGACATTAAATGTCACATCACACCTATCGGGTCACCGAGATCGTAGGAACCTCCGAGGAAGGCCTTGACGCGGCGATCCGGAACGGCGTCGCAAGAGCCTCCGAGACGTTGCACAATCTCGACTGGTTCGAGATGACGCAGGTCCGCGGCCATATCGAGGACGGCCGCATCGCCCACTACCAGGTGGGACTCAAAGTCGGTTTCCGGCTCGACGAGAACGCCTGACCGGCTACGTCGGTCCGGGCAGGGACCGCGGCCGGTCCTCTCAGGTGCGCCCCTCACGCTCCTGAGCATCCTTCAGCGGCAGCGGGACAACGGGCAACGGCCCTCCGGGCGCGTACGACCGTGAAACCGGCCTGCTCGGCCGCGTCACACACCAGCTCGTCGTCATCGACGAGAACGCGCAGCTCGCGGTCCCGGCTCAGTCGTTCCAGGATCTCCAACTCGGCGCGACGGGCCGGTCGCCGTCGCGCCGCATAGGGACGCTGCCCCTCGGCAGCCTCGGCCGTTCCAACCAGGCCGGGTGTCCCTGCGGCACTTCTCGGGCAGGCCCGTCAGGTACACGATCTCGCTCTCCTCGACGCTCGCCGGCACCAGGCCCGCGCCCTCCTCCAGCGGCAAGTCGTGGGGCGCCGCCGAGAAGAACCCGTCCCGGTCGCGCCGCGCACGCGCGTCGACGACAAATACCAGGGGAGACCGCCCGGCCGCCCCCTCGTCCTGTTCCACGTGGACTCCGCCGCCGCCTACGACCTGCTGCTCCCGTGCCCTGCGGAACCCTCGACGCCGACACCTTGCGGATGCAGGACGCCACCCCGGACACCGTCCGTTCGTTCACCACCACCGGGCCGTCAGGTCGGGCCTCTGCCACGCCCCCAGGGCACTCGTCGAGTCGCACGTCGTCGCGCCCTCAGCGCCCGAGAGCCTTGCGCAGCTGCTCCTTGTTCATCGAGGAGCGGCCCTCGACGTTGCGCTTCCTGGCCTCTTCGTACAGCTGATCCTTGGTCGGCCCCTGCGCTCCGCTGTGGGAGCGCTGTCCACCGCGCTCGGACGACGATTTGGGGTCCCGGAGGGATGCCCGGCTCGCGGTCCTGGACTCTCCCGACCTGGCGCGCTCCTTGTTGACGGTGCGCGCCGCGATCTCCTCGGCACGCTTCGTGGACGTGCCCCGCTTCTCGGCACCTTCCTTGATGTGCTCGTACTGGCGTTCGCGCTTGGAGCTGGATCCTGCGGGCATGGCACCTCTCCTCACTGTCGGACGACGGTGGTGCACCGCCGCACCCACTACCCCACACCCTCGCCCTTACGCCTGCCGGACAGGAGGTCCGAACGGGGCACGGGGCCGACACGCTTGCCGAGCGTGGCCGTCCGAGATGCAGGCAGGCCCGGGCGCTGATTCGCTGGACGGTGTCCGGTTCCCCACAGATCCAGGAGTGATCATGAGTGTTGCAGGTGAGTCCGGCGGCCGTGCCCAGCAGCTACGTGCCAAGGCGCAGGAACTGAACGAGGCCGCGGAACGCGCCACCGACCCGGAGCAGCGGCAGCGGCTCCAGGACAAAGCCCGCCGCCTGCGGGAGCAGAGCGAGCAGGAGAGTTCCATGCGCGACCGCGGCATGGATCCGATGGTGTAGGTCCGGCGCCCTTCTGCCGGTGGTCCTCAGCGTGCGGGAGGATCACCGGCAGACCGTAGTCCTGGAGCGTTACGACACCGTCCTCGATGGGTTGTTCGCTGGTGCTGACAGGCACAGCGGATCAAGCGGGCCACGGAGCTACGGCGCGCTCGGGTGGTCGCCCGCGCTGCGGGGAGCCGTACGGCCGCGTACCTGGCGAAGGCGCTGCGGACGGGCTGGCTCCCCGTATGGGACAGGATCAGCGGCGGACCTTGCGGTTGGCGCGCAGCCACTCCTTGTTCATCGCGGTGATCGAGGGCAGCGGGATCCCCTTGGGGCAGGCCGTGGCGCACTCCCCGGTGAGGGTGCAGCCGCCGAAGCCCTCGTCGTCCATGGTGGCGACCATGTCGAGCACCCGGGTCTCCCGCTCGGGCGCCCCCTGCGGGAGCACGTTGAGGTGATTGACCTTGGCTGAGGTGAAGAGCATCGCCGAGCCGTTCGGGCAGGCTGCGACGCAGGCGCCGCAGCCGATGCACTCGGCGTGCTCGAAGGCCGAGTCGGCGTCCGGCTTGGGCACCGGAGTGGCGTGTGCGTCGGGCGCCGTGCCGGTGGGCGCGGAGATGTATCCGCCGGCCTGGATGATGCGGTCGAAGGAGGAACGGTCGACGACGAGGTCCTTGACGACCGGGAAGGCCGAGGCGCGCCACGGTTCGATGTCGATGGTGTCGCCGTCGTCGAAGGACCGCATGTGGAGCTGGCAGGTGGTGGTCCGCTCGGGGCCGTGGGCATCGCCGTTGATGACGAGGCTGCACGCGCCGCAGATGCCTTCGCGGCAGTCGTGGTCGAAGGCGACGGGCTCGTCCCCGCTGAGGATGAGCTCCTCGTTCAGGGTGTCGAGCATCTCCAGGAACGACATGTCCTGCGAGATGCCGTCGACTTCGTAGGTGGCCATGGCGCCGGGCGCCTCGGCGTTCTGCTGGCGCCAGACGCGCAGGGTGAGCTTCATGCGTAGCTCCGCTGAGTGGGGTGGACGTACTCGAAGACGAGGTCTTCCTTGTGCAGGACGGGGGCGTCGCCGGTGGTGCTGAACTCCCAGGCCGCGGCGTAGGAGAACTCCTCGTCGTGGCGGGCGGCTTCGCCGTCCGGGGTCTGCGACTCCTCGCGGAAGTGGCCGCCGCAGGATTCGGCGCGGTGCAGGGCGTCGAGGCACATGAGCTCGGCGAGCTCCAGGTAGTCGACGACGCGGTTGGCCTTCTCCAGTGACTGGTTGAACTGTTCGCCGGTACCGGGCACCTTGATTCGGCGCCAGAACTCCTCCCGGATCTGCGGGATCCGGTCCAGCGCTTTGCGCAGCCCCTCCTCAGTGCGGGCCATCCCGCAGAACTCCCACATGAGTTCGCCGATCTCCCGGTGGAAGGAGTCCGGCGTGCGGTCCCCGTCGACCGCGAGGAGGAGGTTGAGCCTGTCCTCGGTCTCGGCGACGGCCTCGGTGACGGCCGGGTGGCCGGCGTCGACCTCCTCCGCGTGCGGGTTGCGGGCCAGGTAGTCGTTGATGGTGGACGGCAGGACGAAGTAGCCGTCGGCGAGGCCCTGCATGAGCGCGGAGGCGCCGAGCCGGTTCGCGCCGTGGTCGGAGAAGTTGGCCTCGCCGATGGCGAAGAGGCCGGGGATCGTGGTCTGGAGGTCGTAGTCGACCCAGAGGCCGCCCATCGTGTAGTGCACGGCGGGGTAGATGCGCATCGGTGTCTCGTACGGGTTCTCCGCAGTGATCCGCGCGTACATGTCGAAGAGGTTGCCGTACTTCTCCTCGACCTTCTTCCTGCCCATACGCGCGATGGCCTCGGCGAAGTCGAGGTAGACGCCCTGTCCGCCGGGACCGACGCCACGGCCCTCGTCGCAGACGTTCTTCGCGGCGCGGGAGGCGATGTCCCGGGGCACCAGGTTGCCGAAGGCCGGGTATATGCGCTCCAGGTAGTAGTCCCGCTCGTCCTCCGGGATCCGGTTGGCGGGGCGGTCGTCGCCCTTGGCCTTCGGGACCCAGATGCGGCCGTCGTTGCGCAGGGACTCACTCATCAGCGTCAGCTTCGACTGGTGGTCACCGGTGCGCGGGATGCAGGTGGGGTGGATCTGGGTGAAGCAGGGGTTCGCGAAGTAGGCGCCGCGGCGGTGGGCGCGCCAGATCGCGGTGGCGTTGGAGTTCATGGCGTTCGTGGACAGGTAGAAGACGTTGCCGTAGCCGCCGCTGGCCAGGACGACCGCGTCCGCGAAGTAGGTGTCGATCTTCCCGGTGACCAGGTCGCGGGCCACGATGCCGCGGGCCTTGCCGTCGACGACGATCAGGTCGAGCATCTCGGTACGGGAGTGGAGCTCGACGTTGCCCGCGGCGATCTGGCGGGACAGCGCCTGGTAGGCGCCGAGGAGGAGCTGCTGCCCCGTCTGACCACGGGCGTAGAAGGTACGGGAGACCTGGACGCCGCCGAAGGAACGGTTGTCGAGGAGGCCGCCGTACTCCCGGGCGAACGGGACGCCCTGGGCGACGCACTGGTCGATGATCTCCACGGAGATCTCGGCCAGGCGGTGGACATTGGACTCGCGGGCGCGGAAGTCGCCGCCCTTGACGGTGTCGTAGAAGAGGCGGTGCACCGAGTCGCCGTCGTTGCGGTAGTTCTTGGCCGCGTTGATCCCGCCCTGCGCGGCGACGGAGTGGGCCCGCCTGGGCGAGTCCTGGAAGCAGAACTGGACGACGTGGTAGCCCTGTTCGGCGAGCGTCGCGCCGGCCGAGCCACCGGCCAGGCCGGTGCCGACGACGATGACGGTGTGCTTGCGGCGGTTGGCCGGGTTGACGAGCTTCGCCTCGAAGCGGCGGGTGTTCCAGCGCTCGGCGACGGGCCCCTCGGGCGCCTTGGCGTCGACGACGGGCTCGCCGGTGCGGTAGTTCGTGTAGTCACTCATATCAGCTCACCACTCCGGTCATGACGGCGACGGGCACGGACACGAAGCCGGCCGTCAGCACCACTGCGAGGACATTGGCGAGGGCCTTCAGGACGCGGTCCCGGCTCGCGCTGCCCACGCCGAGGGTCTGCGCCGCGCTCCAGAATCCGTGCTGGACGTGCAGTCCCATGGCGAGCACGGCGACGATGTAGATGACGTTGCCGTACCAGGTCGAGAAGGTGTCGAGCACGTTCTCGTACGGGTGCCCGGACTGGAATCCGCTGGTGTGCACGGTGCCGGTCGTCAGGTCCAGGATGTGCCACACGATGAACAGCGCGAGGATGATGCCGCCGTAGCGCATGGTGCGCGTGGCATAGCTCGAGCGCGCCTTCTTGTGGACGTACGCGGTCGGGCGCGCCCTCAGGTCACGGCGGCTCAGCTGGTATGCCGAGACGGCGTGGAGAACGACCGCCGCGACGAGGACCACGCGCATGATCCACAGCGCCCACTCGTAGTGCAGGAAGGGCTCGCCGAGGGTTCGGAGCCAGTGCGCGTAGTGATTGAACTCGTCGGATCCGAAGAAGATCTTCAGGTTGCCCAGCATGTGGGCCACCAGATAACCGAGCATGATCAGGCCGCTCACAGCCATGATCGTCTTCTTGCCGACGGACGAGTCCCAGAGCGTACGCGTCATGGACGGCCGTCGGTCCGTCCGCGTTGCCAATGCCATGGACACGACGCTAAAGGTGAAGGGCACCATCAGTCCAAGACATGAAACAACTCATCTCCATAGGCATCAGCTATGAAGTTCGCTATCGTCGGCTGTATGCACTTCCAGCAGCTCGCTTACTTCGTGGCCGTGGCCGAGGCCAGGCACTTCACCCGGGCGGCCGAAGAGGTGCACGTGTCGCAGCCCTCTCTTTCCCAGCAGATCAAGGCCCTGGAGAACGAGCTGGGTGCCGAGCTGTTCAGCCGGGCGCGCGGCAACATCGCACTGACCGACGCGGGCGAGGCGCTGCTGCCGCTCGCCCGCAGGATCCTGGCGGACTCGGACACCGCACGGCATGAGGTGCAGGAACTGGTCCAGTTGCGCCGGGGACGGATCAGGCTCGGCGCCACCCCGAGTGTCTGCACCGGCCTGCTGCCGGATGTGCTGCGCGCCTTCCACGGCGCCCACCCGGGGATCCAGCTCCTGATCGAGGAGGGAGGCTCCCACGACCTCGTACGGCAGCTGGCCCGGGGGGCTCTGGATCTCGCACTGCTCGTACTGCCGCTGCCCGCCGCCTCGCCCGCGCTCACCACGGTGGAGCTGTTGCACGAGGACCTGGTGGTGGTGTCGTCGGTCTCCCGGCCTGCACCCGGACGAAAGGGCTCCGTGCACGTCGCCGATCTGGAACACGAGCCGCTGGTGATGTTCCGGCACGGTTACGACCTGCGGGAGCTGACCGTCGCCGCGTGCAGGGCAGAGGGCTTCGAGCCGTCGTTCACGGTGGAGGGCGGCGAGATGGACGCCGTCCTCGGCTTCGTACGGGCGGGCCTCGGAATCGCCGTCGTACCCCGCATGGTCGCCGTGCGGGCCGGCCAGGATCTACGGACGACACCTCTGGCGTCGCCGGGCCTGCGGCGCACGATCGCGCTGGCGCACCGCAGCGACGTCGAACCGCCGCGTGCGGCGCGCGAGCTGCAGCGCATGCTGCTGGGGTCGGGGCCGCCCGTCGTGCCCCCGGCCGCCGGCGGGCCGGGCCCGGCCCGCGACTGAGGGCGACGCCGTCAGACCGCGTCCGCGAGCAGCAGCGAGTGGATCCGGTCCGGGGCGCCCGGCCTCGCGTAGTACCAGCCCTGAGCGGTGTCGCAGCCGATCCGGCGCAGCTGCTCGGCCTGGGCACCGGTCTCCACACCCTCCACCGTGACCGCGAGGTCCAGGCTGTGCGCGAGCGAGACGATGCCCTCGACGATCTTCAGATCGACCGGGTCGGCCGGGTGGTGCTGCATGCCCCGGGTGAAGGAACGATCCAGCTTGAGCACACTCACCGGAAGCCGGCGCAGATTCGCCAGATTCGAGTAGCCGGTGCCGAAGTCGTCCAGCGCGATGTCGACGCCCATCTCCGCCAACTGGCGCAGTGGTTTGAGCAGATCGTCGTCCGCGCCGATCAGCGCGGACTCGGTGACCTCCAGGCAGAGCGCACCGGGCTCCAGACCGGAGCGTTCCAGCACGTCGAGGGTCTCGGCGACCAGCCCCGGATGGTGCAGCTGGGTCGGCGAGAGATTGACGTTGATCCGCAGGGGCCCGCCGTCGGTATGACGTTCCTGCCAGAAGTTCGCCTGGCGGACGGACTCCTCCAGGACCCAGCGGCCGAGCGGCACGATCAGCCCGGTGTGCTCGGCGAGCGGGATGAAACGGTCCGGGCCGAGCACACCGTGCTGCGGATGACACCAGCGCACCAGCGCCTCGGCGCCGTGGACACTGCCGTCCCCGAGGTGCACCAGCGGCTGGTACTCGATGAAGAACTCACCGCGGTCCAGCGCCGTGGGCAGCGCCGTGGTCAGTCCGTGCCGGGTGATGGCGCGGGCGTCCGCCTCGGCGTCGGCGAGCGCGAAGCGGTTCCCGCCCGCTGCCTTGGCCCGGTACATCGTGATGTCGGCGCTGCGCAGTACCTCGGCGGCGGTGCGCTCGCCCGAGGGGCCTTCGACGACGCCGACGGATACGCGTACCGTCAACTCCCGGCCGTCGAGACGGACGGGCGTGGCGAGCGCCAGGAGGATGCGTCCGGCCAGCTCGTGGACCTCGTCCTGGGTACGCGGCCCGGTCGTGAGGGCCACGAACTCGTCACCGCCGAGCCGCGCGACCATCTCGCCGGGGGCGGTCGCACAGCTCTGAAGCCGGTCGGCGACCTCGACGAGGAGCCGGTCCCCCGCCGCGTGGCCAAGGCTGTCGTTGATCGCCTTGAAACCGTCCAGGTCGAGATAGCAGAGCCCGAAGCGCATGCCTTCCCTGGGCGCGAGGGCCTTCTCGAGACGCTCGAAGAACAGCGTCCGGTTGGGCAGGCCGGTGAGCGCGTCGTGGGTCGCCTCGTAGCGCAGCCGCAGATTGAGGAGCCGTCGCTCGGTGGTGTCCTCCATGAGGGCCAGCTGGTACTCCGGCCGCCCTTCAGAGTCCCGCAGCAGCGAGACGGTGAGGTTGGTCCACAGGACGGTGCCGTCGTTGCGGTAGTACGGCTTCTCGACGCTGTAGTGCTCGCGCTCGCCGCGAACCAGCTCGTCGTAGTACTTCCATACGTGCGGTGAGTCCTCCGGGTGGACCCACTCGTTCAGCTTGTGGCTGCGAACGTGGTTCTCCAGGCCGCCGAACATCTTCGTGAGGGTGTCGTTGATCTCCAGGATGCCGCCTTCGAGGTCGGCGATGCCGATCCCGATGGCGGCGTCCTTGAACACGGCACGGAAGCGTGCCTCGGTCGCGTGCAGCGCCTGCTCGGCGTTCGAGCGGGCGGTGAGCGCCGAGCGGGCGATGGCTTCCTGCTCGGCGAGTGTCCGCTCGCGCAGCGCCTGGGTGAATCCCCCGGCGAGCGAGTGCTGGATTCGGGCGCATCGGGCCCGGCTGTCCTCCGTCGACAGCTCCACCGGCCCGTTGCCGCCGCAGTAGAGGACCAGGTAGGAGTCGATGACACCGAGCGTGGAGCTCAGGGCGTCGGGATCCGTGCAGTGTGCCGCTACCAGCGCTGCTCCGACGCCGTGCGCCGGCGTCGCGTCGAAGACCCTGGCGTGAAGGGTGGTGCTGAGGCCCCGGGCGAGCGGCAACAGATGCTCCTCGAACTCCGGGCGGGTCAGGGAGGTGGCCGTGGACGGGAAGATGGCCCGACTCCAGATGGTCGCGAATCTCCGGAGCCGGCCCTCAGGGCCGTCGGGTTCCGCGTCCGGCGCACCGGACGACTGGGCGGGAATGCTCACGCCTTACGCCCAACCCCGGCGAAGCCCGAGAAGGCGAACGGATCTTCCTGGGCGAGCGTCCCGGGGGACTCGGGACGCCACTCGGGCATGGCGACGAGCCCGGGCTCGACCATCTCGTACCCCTCGAAGAATCGGCTGATCTCCGCTTTCGAGCGCATGATCAGCGGGTTGCGGATGGTGCGATAGACACCGAGCGCCCCGCTCACCTCCTCCCGGGTGAGCGGAATCCTCTCGCACGAGGCGTGGGTCAGGATCAGCAGGCTGCCGGGAGCCAGCGCGTCGCGCAGCTCGGCGGCCGCGGCGTACGGGGCGTCGGCGTCCTCGATGAAGTGGAGCACCGACACAAGGAGGAGCGCCACCGGCTTGTCCAGGTCGAGGAATCCGTTGATCTCCGGGTGCGCCAGGATGTCTCGGGGCTTACGCAGATCCGCCGCGGCGATGACGGCCCGCTCGTTGCCCTCGAGCACGGCCTGGCTGTGTGCGACCGCGACCCAGTCGTGGTCGACGTAGGCGATCCGGGCCTCGGGATCGGCTGTCTGGGCGACTTCGTGCACATTTCCGAAGGTCGGTATCCCTGAACCGATGTCCAGGAACTGACTGACGCCCGAAGCGGTGGCGTAGTGCACGGCCCGCCTCATAAAGGCACGATTCGCCTGCATGACCTTGGGCAGGCCCGGCATGAACTCCATGGCCTTACGGGCCGCTTCCCGGTCCACCTCGAAATTGTGCGAACCGCCCAGGTAGAAGTCACACATGCGAGACACGCTCGGCACCGATATGTCAATGCCTTGCGGTGCCCAGGCGGGACGCTCCATCGATGTCTCCAACAAGTCGCCACGGCGGTCCGGCCATGTTCATGGTCAGTGTTGACCAGAGGCTACTGATCGACCGCCAAGAGAGCGAGTGGAAACGGAAATTAGAGATCCGTTATTGGTCACACACCGGAGGCATGTGCCGCGAGTCCGTCGCTGCGTGTACGCATTCGACGACGGACGGGCAGCAAAAAGCCTTTCCTGGGCGCTACTTGGGGGCCCGTGCGAAGCTCGCCGGAGCCGAGCGACTGCTGCTGGATGCCGTCCGGGCGGTTGACGGTGACGGATCGCTTCGTGGTGACGCCTGTGACGTCATTCTCGGCACTGGACCGACGACCGGCCGATTCTTGAGGCACTCCCCCCTGCACGCGGACGTCATCGGCCACGCCGAATCCTTCCCGAAGCGGTGGACCGTCATGAGCCGTAGCCGCCGTCGGACGGCTGCTGGGCAGGAGCCCGTTTTCCACGGCCCGGCCGCTGGGGGACGCGGTGCCCTTCTCCTGACCCGCACGCCGCCGCCAGCAACGACAGGGCCACCCTCGTCACCGAGAGCGAGACATTTCGCCCAGGTACTCCTGTCGACTCCCGTCGTCCTTCTGCCGTTCGGGACGCGCATCCGGGTCTTTCGCGGCCGTGGGTACGGCCGCGAAAGACCCGGATGTTCAGCGGGGGCCCGATTACGTTTTGACGGGCGCAAACGCGAATGGCCCGATGTCCCCTCCATCAGGCGAATCAGCCTCACGTTCGGCGTGTCCGGCGGCTGGAGGGAACATGCTCCCCGGCGTGTACGGATCACGCATATGGCGGCTGACGGCCGCCACCCTGCTCCTGCTGCTCGCCGTCCCGCTGCCGGCGACCGGTGACGACTGCGCGGTCGCCTCCATCGGGCAGGGGGATGGCGGCTCATCCATCGCCGTGACGGACGAGGGACGGTGCGGCGCGGTCATCACCGAGCCGGAACCCGAACCCGAGCCGGAACCCGAACCCGAACCTGCTGCACCGCAGCCGCCACTTCCACCTCCACCGCCACCACCTCCCCCGCCACCACCTCCCCCGCCACCACCGCCTCCACCACCACTCCCTCCTCCACCTCCGCCTGCCCCGGCACCCCCCGAACCGGATCCGGAACCCGCACCACCGCGGCCGACCGTGCGCCCCATACCAGCAGCCCCGTCACCCGTCGCGCTGCCCACCTACAGAAAGCCTCCGCGCAAGGCACCCCGGACCGGACCGTCACTGGTCTCGCTCACCCTTCTGATCACCGCACCCGCCGTTTTCGCCGTGGCGGTACTGCGACCCCGCTCGTCCCGCTGAACCGAAGAAGGGAAGCCATGTCGGAATGGCTTGTTCTGACCATTGCGATGGCGTCGGCATGCGCTGTCGTCCTGACCATCGCCGTCCTCAGCAACCGCCGCCTCGCGGATGACGACGATCCGTCCGAAACTCCCGACGTCATCGAGTACATGACGATGATGATCGGCGTGGTGTACGCGATCGTGCTGGGCCTGGCCATCGCGGGCGTCTGGGAAGGCCGCAGCGCGGCCCAGGAATCGGTGCGCCTCGAGGCCCAGGCGCTGCACGAGGTGAGCGCACGATCGGCCGTCTACCCGGTCGAGGTCCGCGAACGTATCCGCGCCGACGTCGACGCGTACGTGGCTCACGTCGTCGGCGACGAATGGAGGTCGATGACGGACCACGGAAGCCTCACCGAGGAGGGCACCAGGCTCCTCGACCGGGTGCGGACCGACGTGACGGAGTACAAGCCACGGACGGACCACGAAGGGCAGGCGTACCAGCCCTTGGTCGACCAGGTGGCCGCAGTCGACGACGCGCGAGGGGCCCGGGGGCAGAACGCCGGCGCGACCATGCCGGGAGTCGTCTGGTTCGGCCTGATCACCGGGGCCGTGGTCACGGTCGGGCTGATCTTCACTCTCCAGATCCGGAGAACGTTCCGCGAATTGCTGCTGGCCGGCCTCTTCAGCGTCCTGATCGCGTTCCTGCTCTTCCTGATCTGGGACTTCGACGCCCCCTTCGGCCGGGGTATCTCGGCGACCACGGCGCCCTTCGTCGATCTGTTCCCTCACGCGGCAGGCACATAGGAGCGCGCCCGCCCCGCCTTGTCCCCCCACGCCGCCCTCCGGCAGGTCCGCCGGCCGGGGGACAAGACTGCCCCATTCGCCTGACACCGATAGCGGGTGACATACGGCACTTCTACCGTTTCGGGCATCGAGGTGCATTTCTCATGCTTCGCGGAAATCCGTTCCGCGGCTGCTCCTCGGGACCCGGAGGATTCACCATGCGCGCGATACGTGTCGCACCCGTCGCCCTGTTGGGCGCCGCCGCCTGCTTTCTGACGGCACCGGCCGCATCGGCCGTTGTGCTCCAAGGCGGCACGTCCACCTCGTTCACGCCGACCATCACTCCGTCCACGGTCGCGCCGGGAGGCCGGGTCACCCTCGGCGCCATGGGGTGCACCACCAATGCGACCGCGTTCTCAGGCGTGTTCGACACGATCACCATCCCGAGCGGGAGGTCGGCCACGGCCACGGTCGACTCGAACGCCAAGCGAGGTGCGGTCTACGAGGTGACCTTCCGCTGCGGAACCACCACCCGGTCGGCCGACCTGACCATCACGAGCGGCGCCACGAGCTCGCCCACGACCACTCCCACCACGGCTCCCACGACCAGCTCCACCGCCTCTCCCAGCGGCGTGCTGGGCGGTCTCGGCGGCAGCGTCGACACGATGGACCCGGCGGAGATCGCAGCCGGGTCCGCACTGGTGGCGGTCGCTTCGGCCGGAGCCTTCTACCTTCTGCGCAAGAGCCGCACCAGCCGTCAGCACTGACGGCCGGTCAGCGCGGACAGCCGCACGACAGTCGCCCCGGGTCCTGATTCCAGGACTCGGGGCGACGGGCGTATCGGGCCGGGCGGGAGATTCGACACGTCAGATCCCCGCATTGCTCATCCGGCGACGAACGACGAAGACGGAACCGCCGACGGCTGCAGCCGCGACAAGACCGCCACCGACCTGCATCTCGACGGAACTGGGGCCCATCGAGCCGCCGAGGCCGCCCTGTGCTCCCCGGGAGGGAAGCACGGTGAAGCGGGCCGTCGCGACCGGGTCGCCGCCGTTGCCACCGCCGTTGCCACCCTGGCCACCGTTGCCGCCCTGGCCACCGTTGCCCCCGCCTTGGCCACCGTTGCCCCCGCCTTGGCCACCGTTGCCACCGCCGTTGCCACCGTTGCCACCGCCGTTGCCACCGTTGCCGTTGCCGTTGTCCCCATTGCCGCCCTGGCCACCGTTGCCCCCGCCTTGGCCACCGTTGCCCCCGCCGTTGCCGCCGCCGTTGCCGCCGCCGTTGCCACCACCGTTGCCGCCGCCGTTGTCCCCATTGCCGCCCTGCCCACCGTTGCCGCCCTGCCCACCGTTGCCGCCCTGGCCACCGTTGCCCCCGCCCTGGCCGCCGTTGCTACCGCCATTGCCGCCCTGGCCACCGCCGTTGCCGCCCTGGCCGCCGTTGCCACCGCCATTGCCGCCCTGGCCACCATTGCCACCGCCCTGGCCGCCGTCACCTCCCCTCCCGCCGAAGTTGTTGTCGCTGTCGTTGCACCTCACGGACAGCCTGTACTGACCGGGCGTCGCGTTGTCCCGGATGCGCGCCGTGGCGTAGCCGACCCGTCCCGGCGAGAGGTTCACCGTCGGGAACGCGTTCGACCACACCCTGCCGCCGGAGCGGCCGCAGCCCTCTGCGCTGACCTGCATCGTGGCGCCCTGGTGTACCGAGGACGGGTTGACGGTGACATTGGTGGGGAAGTTGCTCGGGTTGCTGCCCGGGCCGCCGCCGGCGGCGGCCAGCGGGGCAGCCAGCCCGACCGCCGCGAATGCGGTCGCGGTCACCGCGAGAGCGCGTGAAGCACGCATCTTGTGAACCTCCAGCGGGAAGCGCCCCGGAGTCTTGTTCTCCGGGTTCGGTCGACGAGAACGCTTCCCATGACGAACCCTCACCAGATACCGCACCTGCCGCACTTCGGCACTGCTCCACCCCGGTGACCCGACACGCCGTGGGCCCCTTGGGAATCTGACGGAGCCGCAGGTCACGGCCCGTCAGAACTTTTATCCGCTCATTACTCCGAAGAGAAGTCGCCGCCGTCGGCGCGCCCGGTCGGCCGCCACCCGTTCGGTCTTCTCCGATCGCCACCACACAGACCCCCGCCTAACGTGGCGGTGTCGCGACGAAGGGAGAACCATGGGCCGGGACCAGTGGGGCGCCGAGCGGAGACGCACACCATGGGGCGCAATCGCCCTGGTGATGCTCACCGGTCTCGCTCTCATGCGCAACGGCGTGGAGACGTCCCCCGGGCCCCCGCAGCCCGCCGCCGCGGCCTCGGTGGCCGACACCCGGGACACAGCGGTGTCCACACCGGTCGAAAGCGAGCCGGTGCCGCCGCTCGCGTACGCCCCCGCCGCACGCATCCAGATTCCGTCGATCCAGGTCGACGCACCCGTCGTCGATGTGAACCTCGACCCTGCAGGCTGGATCGAGGCGCCGCCCGCCCAGGACCCGAACCTCGCCGGCTGGTACCAGAACGGCATCGCCCCGGGCCAGCGCGGGACCGCCGTGATGGTCGGCCACGTCGACAACCTCGCCGGTCCGGCGGTCTTCTACGCACTGGGCTCCCTCAGCAAGGGCCGGCAGATCGAGGTGTCCCGCTACGACGGCCGGGTCGCGGTGTTCGAGATCTACGGCGTCGAGGTCTTCTCCAAGCACGACTTCCCCGGGGCCCGGGTCTACGGCGACACAGGACACGCCGAACTCCGGGTCATCACCTGCGGCGGGGCCTACTCGAAGGCCGACGGCTACGACGGGAACGTAGTGGTCTTCGCGCGGCTGATTGAGACACGATAGCCGGTACGAACCTCTCGCCCGGCCGTCAGCCGCGGTACGGCACGGTCGGCCGGTAGCCCTTCTCGATGAGCGCGGGCAGATACCGCCGGAGGGCGGCCACGCTCTGGGACCGGTCGCCGCCCGCGTCGTGCGACAGCACCACGACGCCGGGTGCCGCACCCTTCTCGACCCGGCGGACGATGGTGCCGGTGCCCGGCGTGGTCCAGTCCAGCGTGTCGACGGTCCAAGCCATCGGTTCCATGCCCATGGCGGCACCGATCTCGAAGGAATTACGGTTCCAGGCACCGTACGGGGCCCGGTACCAGAGCGGCGGTGCGCCCAGAGTCTTCTCGATCACCTCGCTGGTGCTGCCCAGTTCGTCGCGGATCTCGCCTCGCGAGAGCTTCGGGATCAGCGGGTGCGACCAGGAGTGGTTGCCGACCATGTGTCCGTCGTCGGCCATCTCACGAAGCAGGTCGCGGTTGTGAGCCGCCGTCTCGCCGCAGACGAAGAACATCGCGCGGACGTCGTATCTGCGCAGCGTCGCCAAGATGTCCGGGGTGTACCGCGGGTCGGGGCCGTCGTCGAAACTGAGCACCATGGCGTCACTCCCCAGCTCGGGCAGCTCCTCGAACGGCCGGGTGCGGACAGGCGGCGCGGCGGGCCGGAAGCGGGGCGGTGTATGGGAGGTCATGGGCCGTAGCCGGTAGGCCCTGAGGCCCGCCTGTGCCCTCGCCGGAGGTCCGGCGGCCGAAGCCGGCGGCTCACCGCCGGGGCGTGCGGGTGTCTCGGCCGGATCCGCGGCGACCACGTGCACGGCGGTGGCCGCCCCCAGCGCGAATGCGAGGCGCAGCAAGGTGCGGCGTTCCACTGGAATCTGATCATGTTTCATGACCAACTGCTCGCACGGAGTCCCGTCCACGGTCACCATCGACACCGCGTATACGGTGATTTGCACCCGTTGGATGGTGCGTCCGGGCGGTATCCGGCGGGGAGATTCCGGGCTGCGCGGAGGCCCCCGGGGGACGGCGGTCGGGAGCGACTACCCTCGGGGCCGTGACTGACCAGCAACACCACCGGTTCGAGCGCGGCACGGACGGCCCCAAGGTGATCGTCGCGGGCCTCGACGGGTCCGAGTCCTCGATGCGTGCCGCGGCGTATGCGGCGGGTCTCGCCCGCCGGCAGAACGCGATGCTCGCACTCGTCTACGTCCAGCCGGTGATGTCGGCCGGCGCCGCGCTGGGAGTCCCGGTCGCCGCCACGACCGGGGAGGTCGCCGAGGGGCTGGTCAACGAGATCAGGACCGCGACCGAACGGCTCAAGGACATATGGAACGTCCGCTGGGAGTTCCATACGTTCTACGGGGATCCGTACAACGGGCTGGTGACGGCGGCCGACGACCTGAGGGCGGACGCCGTGGTCGTGGGCGCTTCGGAGTCCGCCGGGCACCGCTTCATCGGCTCGGTGGCGGTCCGCCTCGTGAAGGCCGGGCGCTGGCCGGTCACCGTCGTACCGTGACCCCCCGGCACGTACCGGGCTCACTTCCCGGCGACGAGGCCGTCCTGGGCCGCTCCACGGCTGAGGACGATTCCCTGGATCCGGTCGCGGATCGCGCGCAGCCGGTCTACGGATCCCCCGCCCGGGGCGGATGCCTCGGGGTCCAGGCCGACGACGCGGCCCGCCTCGGGGTCGAACCACTGCGGAATGAACTCGGCCTTTTTGACGGCCCATCGCTGTCCGGGCTTCTCGGGCGGCTCGAAGGTGAAACGGCCCATCGAGCTCTCGTTGGCGCGCCGGTCCTTAACGCCCTCGGAGTTGACCATCGCTCCGGCGACCTGGTTGCCCATGCCGTACACGACCCAGGTTCCGTTGACCTTCTCGTAGGCCTGCGGGACATGGGCGTGGGTGCCGAGGATCAGGTCGATGTCGGGGCGGTCCGCGGCCCCGGAGGCCGTGAGTTCACGGCCGAGTCCGAGCTGGACGTCGTCGGGGGCGTCCTGCCACTCGGTGCCCCAGTGCAGCGAGACGACGACCACGTCGGCGCCCGCCTTGCGGGCCGCCCTGGCGTCCGCGACGATCTGCTCCTTCTCGATCAGGTCGACCGCCCAGGGCTGCCCGGCGGGCAGCGGGGTGTCGTTGGTGCCGTAGGTGTAGGCGAGGTGGGCGACCTTCGCCGCGGCCCTGCCCTTGCCCGCCCTGAGCAGGGTGGGCCGCGACGCCTCCTCCGCCGAACGCGCGGATCCCGCATGGGCGATGCCCGCACGGTCCAGCGCGTCGAGTGTGCGTCCGATTCCCTGGGCACCGTCGTCCAGTGTGTGATTGGAGGCGGTGGAACAGGAGTCGAAGCCGGTGGCGCGCAGGGCGATCGCCACCTCGGGCGGCGATCTGAAGGACGGATAGCCGGTGTAGGGCCCTCCGTCCTGGCCGTACACCGTCTCCATGTGGCAGATGGCCAGATCCGCGCCCGAGACCGCCGGAGCGGCGCCCTTGAGCATCTGGCGGAAGTCGTAGCCGCTGCCACCCGCGTCGGCGCCGGCCCGGTCGATGATCGCGGAGTGCGGCAGGATGTCGCCCGAGGCCAGCAGCGTGAAGGGGCGCGCGCGCTCCGCTCCCCCGGCGCCCGCCCCGTTCGCACCCCGCTCGACGGAGAGGTGCCGCCCGGCGAACCCGGGGGGCGAGGACTGCTGGCCGGTACAGGCTGTTGCGGTGGCGAGCAGTCCGGCGACGGCGATCGCCGTGCCCTGTCGGATGCGCTTCGTCATCTGCACGACTCCCAGTTCGCATGATTTCGGCCATACGAATACATATATATTCATACTGGTGAGTCAAGGATAAAGAAGTCCAAGTACCTGAATCGGCCGTATCGCTGCCCGTCGACCGTTCACCGCACCACTCGCCGCTCCGTGCGACCGCTCGGCGCACTCCTCGGTGCGTCGCCTGTTCCCCCGCGCCCCGATGCGTTCGTATACGCCAGGCGGGAGCGAGGCGGCAGGGGCCTCTTCGGGAAAGGACGTTCACGATGACCACAGCGACAACCGATGAGCGGGCCCTCGCGGAGCTGCAGCGGGAACACGGGCCCGCATTGTTCCACTTCCTGCTGGGACTGACGTTCGGCGACCGGCAACGGGCCGAGGACCTGCTGCAGGAGACGCTGGTACGCGCCTGGCTGCACCCGGAGGCGTTCGACGCTGATTACGACTCGATGCGCCCCTGGCTCTTCACCGTCGCCCGCCGACTGGCCATCGACGCCCGCAGGTCCCGTCAGGCCCGGCCGACGGAGGTCAGCGATGTGGTCCTGGAGAGCGCCCCCGCCCAGGAGGACACCGCGGACTCGGCCGTCCACGCCCTCGATGTGCGCGAGGCCGTGCGTACGCTCAGCCCCGAGCACCGCGCGGTGCTCGTGCAGATCTACTTCCGGGGGCTCAGTGTGGGCGAGACCGCGCAGCTCCTCGGCATACCCGCCGGCACCGTCAAGTCCCGTTCGTACTATGCGCTGCGGCTGTTGAGCCGTAATCTGCCCGGCTACTCCAGCAGGTCGTCCGCGCTGAGCAGCGCGAGCAGGGAGACCGCGTCCGCGACTTCCACATAGTCCGCGGCGCACGCCCCGCACCGCTGGAGGTGCCGGGCCACCGTGCCGCTCTCGTCCGCTTCCAGGGCATCGAGGACATAGGCGCCCAGCAGCTCACGTACATGCGCGTCGTCGCCGCGGTCGGCTGTCATCGCACCTCGAATCTCCCTACGGATCCTGCCCTTCTGCCCACGCGGGGCGCGTGCCCCCGGTTCAATGCTGCGTGAGGCCCGGTGCCGAGTCGACGAAAGAGGCGAGACGGGATGCGTCCCGAAGATCACGAGAGTACCGGCGGGGGCGGGCTGCTGGTCCCGATGGCATGGATGTACTCCGAGTACATCGCTGACGAAGTACTGGCGACCGGCGACCTGATGGATCCGACGACCCTGGAGTACCGGGCGGGACGCGATGCGCTCGCCCTGACGATCTTCCTGTCCGACGGGGCGGCCGCCGATGAGCCCTGCGTGGCGCGCGTGGACGAGCTACGGCTGCTCACGGCTTACGACGCCGGCTGGAGACAGTGGGTCTGCGCGCGACTGGAGGCGCTGGAGCGGCCGGCCGCTCCGGCCGGGCTTCCGGATCCCGACCTCGCCCTGGCGCGGGCCGCCTGGCGGTGGCTGGAGGAGACCGAACTGCCGGCCGCGGACCTCGACGCGATCGGACCACCGCGGCGGGATCCGGTGAACGCTGACGACGAGGAGGGCGAGGACGTCGAGACGCAGGTGTGGACCCCCGCGTGGCAGCTGGGGCTGCCGCTGGGTCACCTGGCGGTCCATCTGTACTGACGGCGCCGGACGGGAAGCGGTCATGAACCGTGTACGCCCGCACGGTACTTGGGCAGCCTCAAAGTGATCTTCATGCCCGCTGCGACTCCTGTCTCGATGACGAGCCCGTAGTCGTCACCGTAGACCTGGCGAAGCCGTTCGTCCACGTTGAGAAGGCCGATGCCCGAGGAGGTGCCGCCCTCACCGCGCAAGATCTGCCGCAGACGCTCGGGATCCATCCCGGCGCCGTCGTCCTCGATGACGACTTCGGCCTCGGCACCCGCGTCCAGCGCGCTGATCGTGATGCGGATCGGGGCGTCCGCCGCACGGACGGCGGCCGGAGGCCGGGGAAGGGCGACGGCGCCTTCCAAGCCGTGCTTGACGGCGTTCTCGACCAAGGGCTGGAGACAGAGGAACGGGAGCGAGACAGGAAGCACTTCCGGGGCGACCTGGAGGGTCACGGAGAGCCGTTCACCGAAGCGGGCACGCACCAGGGCCAGATACTGGTCGATGGAGTGGAGTTCGTCGGCCAGGGTGGTGAACTCCCCATGCCGGCGGAACGAGTAGCGAGTGAAGTCAGCGAATTCCAGCAGCAGTTCACGCGCCCGCTCGGGATCGGTCCTGACGAACGAGGCGATGGCGGCCAGCGAGTTGAAGATGAAGTGCGGGCTGATCTGGGCCCGCAGCGCCTTGATCTCGGCTTCGATGAGCTGCGTACGGGAGCGGTCGAGTTCGGCGAGTTCCAGCTGTACGCAGACCCAGCGGGCCACCTCCCCCGCTGCTCTGGCCAGCACCGCCGATTCTCGGGGAGCGTAGGCGACGAGCGTGCCGAGCACCCGGTGGTCGACCGTCAGCGGGACGGCTACGGCCCAGCGCAGGGGGCAGTCGAGGTCGCCGCAGTCGCTGTGGAAGGCGGTGTCCCTGCCGCTGGCGAGGAGCCCTCGCACCTGGTGCATCACGTCCTTGCCGTGGTGGTCCCCTTCGCCGTCCCACACCAGCACCCGGTCGCGGTCGGTGAGGCACAGGGCATCGGTGCCGAGCAGTGAGCGCAGGCGGCGCGCCGACCTGCGCGCGCTCTCCTCGGTGAGTCCCGCGCGCAGCGGGGGCGCCGCGAGGGAGGCCGTGTGCAGGGTCTCGAAGGTGGCGTGCTCGACGGGTGTGCCCACATCGCTGGTGCGCACAGGACGGGCGGTGCGGCCCAGGAGGAAGCCCGTACCGAAGAGCAGCAGCGCGAGCACGGCGATGACGGCGACCCCGGCCCCGGTCATCGCATGCGTCCCGAGGTCAGCGCCTCCGGCAGATGGAAGCGGGTCATGGCCGCGTTGGTGCCCGGCGGTATACGTCCCGGGGTGGCCAGGGAGACCAGGACCATCGCGAGGAATCCGACCGGTACGGACCAGACGGCGGGCCAGGCCAGGAGGGCGTGCGGCCAGCCCGGTGGGCGCACCGCTCCGCTGACGGTGATGCCCACGGACAGCAGCGCGGAGCCGCCGCCGAGCAGCAGCCCGGCGATCGCGCCCGGCGGGGTCAGCCGCCGCCACCAGATACCGAGGACGAGCAGTGGGCAGAAGGAAGAGGCGGAGACCGCGAAGGCCATCCCGACGGCATCGGCCACCGGCACCCGGCTGACCAGTAGCGAGCCGCTGAGCGGCACCGCGATGGCCAGGACGGTGGCCAGCCGGAAGTGCCGTACGCCCCGCGAGGGCAGGACGTCCTGGGTGATCACCCCGGCGACGGCCATGGTAAGTCCGGACGCCGTGGACAGGAAGGCGGCGAACGCGCCGCCCGCGAGGAGTGCGCCGAGCAGATCACCACCGAGGCCTCCGATCACCCGGGCGGGCAGCAGCAGTACGGCGGCGTCGGCGTCACCGCCGCGCATGAGTTCGGGCGCGTACAGGCGGCCCAGCGCTCCGTACACGGGAGGCAGCAGATAGAACAGGCCCACCAGGGCGAGAACCGCGACGGTGGTGCGGCGGGCGTCCCGGCCGTTGGGGCTGGTGTAGAAGCGGACCACCACGTGGGGCAGACCCATCGTGCCGAGGAAGGTCGCCACGATCAGTCCGTACGTCGCGTAGAGCGGATGGTCGGCACGGAAGACGGAGATCTGCTCGTCGAAGCTGACCCGGGGGCGCCCGTCGCCCTGCCAGGCCAGCACCAGGAAGATCGCGGGCACCAGCAGTGCGGTGAGCTTCAGCCAGTACTGGAACACCTGCACGAAGGTGATCGAGCGCATGCCGCCCGCCGCGACGGCGACGACCACGACGGAGGCGACGAGCACGTCTCCGAGCCAGCCGGGCGCACCGGTGAGGATCTTCAGCGTGAGGCCGGCGCCCTGGAGCTGCGGGACGAGGTACACCCAGCCGGCACCGACGACGAACACGCTGACCAGCCTGCGCACCTGCCGTGATTCGAGCCGTCCTTCGGCGAAGTCGGGAAGGGTGTACGCCCCCGAGCGGCGCAGCGGAGCGGCGACGAACACCAGGAGCACGAGATATCCGGCGGTGTAACCGACCGGGTACCAGAGCATGTCGGGGCCGTGCACCAGCACCAGGCCCGCGATGCCGAGGAAGGAGGCGGCGGACAGGTACTCGCCACTGATCGCCGCGGCGTTGAGCCTCGGCCGTACGGTCCGCGACGCCACGTAGAAGTCGGAGGTGGTACGGGAGATCCGCAGCCCGAAACCGCCGACGAGGACGGTGGCCAGGACGACGAGGGCGACCGCCACCACCGCTGCCGGGTGGCCGGGGGCACTCACGGTGCGGGGCGGCCTTCCACGAGTCTGGCGAAGTCACGCTCGTTGCGCTCGGCCCTGCGTACGTACCACCAGGCGGCGAGGATGAGCGGCGGACCGGTGGTGAAGCCGAGCACCGCCCAGACGAGGGCGTTGCTGTGCAGTGCCTCGAAGACCAGGGGCAGGGTTCCGGCCACGAGGGCGAGCACGGCGAAGACGGTGAGTCCGGCTCGGAGCTGGCTGCGCATCAGTGAGCGGACGTAGGCGCCGCCGAGGGCGGTCTGCTCGTCGATCTCCGACTGAGCGCGGTAGCGGGGCAGCGGACGCACCCTCCGGGGCTCACCCATGACCACTTCGCGCCGGGGCGTGCTCTCTGCGGACATGGGCCCGGAGTTTAGGCGGCGCAGGGCCCGCCTGGGAAGGGGGGCCGGTCCGGTAGAGCCAGGTCAGCGGCCGGTCTGCCGCATCAGGAGGTCGCGGAGGGCGCGGGTGTGGCGACGGCTTACCGCGAGCTCCGCGTCCCCGATGCGGACGCTCATGCTGCCGGCGTCGAGCCGGAGCTCGTCGATCCGGTTCAGCGCCACGAGGTGGCGGCGGTGGATGCGGACGAACCCCCGGGAGCGCCAGCGCTCCTCCAGGGTGGTGAGCGGGATGCGGACGAGATGGCTGCCGGTCGCGGTGTGCAGCCGGGCGTAGTCGCCCTGCGCCTCGGCGTACGCGATGTCGTCGACGGGCACGAAACGGATGACTCCGCCCAGCTCCACCGCGACCTGGTCGGCCGCCGCGTCGTGGACGGACGCGGTGCGCTCACCGACCTGCTCGGCAACGCGGCGGACGGCCTCGGCCAGACGCTCACGGCGGACGGGCTTGAGCACGTAGTCGACGGCCTTGAGATCGAAGGCGTGCACGGCGAAGCCTTCGTGGGCGGTGACGAAGACGATGAGCGGCGGTGCGGCGAAACCGGCCAGGAGCTGGGCGACGTCGAGTCCGGTCAGCCCCGCCATGTGGATGTCGAGGAACACGACATCGATCGCCGAGGGGTCCTCAGGTCCGGCGTCGACGGCGCTCCCGATGCGGCGCAGCGCCTCGGTGGCACCGGTGGCGCCCTCGGCGCTCCGGATGCGGGGGTCGGCCCGCAGGAGGTAGAGGAGTTCCTCCAGGGCGGGTTCTTCGTCGTCGACGGCGAGTACGCGCAGCATGAGGCCGGAGTTTAGGGCCTTTCGTTCGGTCCGGGCCGGTCCGGTGAGCGGGGTCGGATGCTGGCGCCGGGGCCGCTACTTGAGCAGGCGGGACAGCCGCCGGTCGGCGAGGGGTTTGCCACCGGTCTGGCAGGTGGGGCAGTACTGCAGCGACGAGTCGCTGAACGAGACCTCCAGCACGGTGTCGCCGCAGACGGGGCAGGGCTGCCCGGTGCGGCCGTGGACGCGCATGCTGCTCTTCTTCTCGGCCTTGAGGCGGCCTGCCGCGACGCCCCGGGAGCGTTCGACCGCGTCCTGGAGCGTGGTGCGCATCGCGTTGTACAGATGGGTGATGTCGTCGTCACCGAGGCTGGTGGTGAGCTTGAAAGGTGACGTCTTCGCGACGTGCAGGATCTCGTCGCTGTAGGCGTTGCCGATGCCCGCGATCAGCGACTGGTCGCGCAGGGCTCCTTTGAGCTGCCGGCGTACCCCGCCGAGCACCGTCGCGAATGCCTCCCGGTCGAAGGAGTCGGCGAGCGGATCGGGCCCGAGACGCGCCACCCCGGGCACGTCCGCCGGATCGTGCACCAGGTGGACGGCGAGGCGCTTGGTGCTCCCCGCCTCCGTCAGGTCGAAGCCGTCGCCGCCGGTGAGGACGGTCCGCAGGGCGAGCGGCCCCTTGCCCGGCCGCGGCGGGGCGGCGGGAAAGCTGTCCTTCCACTGCAGCCAGCCGGCCCGCGCGAGGTGGATGAGCAGATGAAGCTGTCCGGCCGTGATGTCGAGGAACTTGCCGCTCCGGGCCACGGAGGTCACGGTCGCGCCGTGCAGGTCGGTGGGCGGTGGGTCGTACGTCTTGAGGACGCTGATGGCCAGCGGCAGGACGCGGGCGATCTCCTTGCCGACCAGGTGGTCGTCGAGGAAGTCCCGCAGGGCTTCGACTTCCGGCAGTTCGGGCATGACTCCAGCCTGCCGCAACGGCCCGGTGCATGCCCGCCGGACGCACGGCGCATGTTCAGACGGCGGGTCCCCGCAGTTCGTGGATCCGCAGCCCGTAGACCCGCTGCGCGGTGCCGGCGAAGACCGACTGTTGTCCGCCCTCCCCCAGTCGGCCGGTCAGCTCGCGTGCCGCGTCCAGGACATCGGTGTACCCGGAGGCGAGCCGGCACACGGGCCAGTCGGAGCCGAACATCAGACGGTCGGAGCCGAAGGCCTCGATGACCGTGTCCGCGTAGGGGCGCAGGTCCTCGACGGTCCGGGACCCCGGGTTCGCCTCGGTGACCAGGCCGGAGAGTTTGCAGACGGTATTGGGCAGTGCGGCGAGTCCCCGCAGGTGGTCGGCCCAGGGGCGCGTCGTCCGGCGTGCCACCGGCGGCTTACCCGCGTGATCGAGTACGAAGGTGAGATCCGGCAGCAAGGCCGCGGCACGGACGGCGGCGGGCAGCTGGTGGGGCCGGACGAGCAGGTCGTAGACGAGTCCGGCGGCGGCGACGGCCCTCAGTCCGCGCAGGACGTCGGGGCGCAGCAGCCACTCCGGGTCGGGTTCGCCCTGGACCTGGTGGCGGATCCCGACGAGCCGGCCGCCGCCGGGCAGGGCGCGGAGTCCGGCGAGGGTGTCGGCGATGTCCGGCGCGGTGAGGTCGGTCCAGCCGACGACGCCCGCGACGAGTGTGCTGCGGTCGGCGAGCGCGAGGAACTCGGGGGTCTCCTCGGCGACGGCGACGGTCTGGACGAGGACGGTCGCGACCACCCCCGCGGCGCGGGCCTCGGGCTCCAGGTCGTCGAGGGTGAAGGTGCGGCGGATGGGGGCGAGTTCCTCGCCGGTGATCCAGTCCTGGTCGCGCACTGCGAGGTCCCACACATGGTGGTGGGCGTCGATGACCGGCAGGGGCGTCATGTCACAGCAGCCCTTCCGCGCGCAGGTCGACCCAGAGCGCGTGCGGTACCGGCGTGCGGAGCTGGGCCGCCGCGTCCCGCACCTCGTCCGGAGAGCGGGTGCCGACGAGAACCCCGGCGACGGCCGGGTGACCCAGCGGGTAGTTCAGGGCGGCGGCACGCAGGGGAACACCGTGTTTTTCGGCGACGGCACGGATACGCAGAGCCCGCTCCAGGAGGGGCGCGGGGGCCGCCGCGTAGTCGTACGTCGCGCCGGGGCGCGGATCGGCGAGCAGCCCGGAGTTGAACACACCTCCGACGACGACGCTGCGGCCCCGGGCGACCGCCTCCGGCAGCAGCGCGTCGAGGGCGCTCTGATCGAGGAGGGTGAAGCGGCCTGCGCACAGGACGGCGTCGACGTCGGTCTCGCGAAGGAAACGGGTGAGCATCGCGGTCTGGTTCATACCGGCCCCGATGGCACCGACCATGCCCTCCGCGCGCAGCTTCTCCAGCGCCGGGTAACCCTCACGGAAGGCCTGCTCACCGTGGTTGTCGGGGTCATGCAGATAGACGATGTCGACCCGGTCGAGGCCGAGGCGTCCGAGGCTGTCCTCGATGCTGCGGCGAATGCCGTCGGCGCTGAAGTCCCAGCGGCGCCGGTGGGTATGCGGGACGGCGTACCCGTCGGACAGATCTCGGTGGGCCGTAGCCTCGGCCGGGGTCAGCGGATCGAGCACGCGGCCCGCCTTCGTGGACACCGCGTAGGCGTCCCGGGGCCGGTCACGCAGGGCCTCGCCGAGACGGCGTTCCGAGAGCCCGAGGCCGTAGTGCGGTGCCGTGTCGAAGTAGCGGACGCCCTCGTCCCACGCCGCGTCCACGGCGGCGGCTGCCTGCCCCTCATCGACCTCGGTGAAGAGGTTGCCGATGGCCGCCGCCCCGAAGGCGAGCTCGGTGATCTCGACCGCGCTGTGTCCGAGCCTGATGCGCCGCATGGCCATGCCGCCCCCGCCGGTGATGCCTGATGGTCCGTACAGGACTATTCATCGGATCAATCGGCCGCGTCAACAGGATCCGGCGGATCGGCCCTCAGGCCGGTGCGGGCACCATGGGTACGAGTGCGTGCAGGTCGTGCAGCTCCTCCTGGACCGCGGAAGCCAGCCGGTCGAGATCGGGCAGCGCCTTCCCGTCGGCGACCAGTCCGACCTGCACCCGTCCGCCGTACGTCGACAGGGCGACGGCCAGTGACTGGCCGCGGGCCAGCGGCGCCATGGGGTAGACGGCGCGCAGCGGACAGCCGCCGAACGAGAGGGCCGAGCGGGGCAGAGGCACGCTGGTGACCAGGATGTCGAAGAGCATCCGGGCCGCGTTCCCCGCCAGCGGCGCTCCGAACCGGTGGGCCAGCGCGGGCAGCTGGTCGGCCAGTACGGCGACGGCGCCCGCGCCGCGCAGCGGCCCGGCGGCCTTGTTGCGGTCCATGCCCGTACGCACGAGGCGCAGCCGTTCCCGGGCGTCGGCTTCACCGACGGGCAGCCCGAGGAGGTAGGCGGACAGCCTGTTGCCGGTGGCCGCTCCACCGGGCCGGCGCCGGGAGACGGGGACCAGTGCGCGCGGGTCGGCCCCCGGGAGCGGCTCGCCGCGTTCGAGCATCCAGCGGCGCAGCGCGCCGGCGACCACGGCGAGCAGGACGTCGTTGGCCGTACCGCCCTCGGTGCGCCGGATGCGCTGGACCGTTTCGGCGTCGAGTTCGGCCGTGGCCAGCCGGCGCGTGCCGCTGGAGCGCGCCGTCAGTGCCGTGGTGGCGCGCAGGTCGAGGCGGCTGGCGCGTACGACGGAGGCGCCGACCCCCAGTGCCCGGCCGACGTCCCCGAGACGGCCCATCGCCATGCCCGCAGCCTCGTACGGGCCGGGCAGCCAGGAGCGGGGCGGTACAGGTGTCCGGCGGCGCGCCGTGCCGCGGCCGGCGCCCGCGGAGGCGATCTGATCGAAGATGCCGGCGCCGATGGCAACGGCCCGCATCCCGTCGGCGAGCGCGTGGTGCAGCTTCACGAGTACGGCGAACGGGCCGTCACCCAGGCTGTCGAAGAGGTACATCTGCCAGGGTGGCAGGCCCCGCCCGAGCGGCCGCTCCATGAGTTCACCGGCGAGCCGGGTCGTCTCCGTCATGAAGTCGCCGGCGGGGAGCACGACCCGCTTGACGTGCCGGTGCACGTCGAACTCCTTGTCGGCGAACCAGGCCGCGCCGCCGACGGGCAGCAGGACGTCGCGCACCCGCATCCGCAGCCGGGAAAGCGCGGCCGCGCGGGCGCCGAGCAGCTCGAGGAGGTCCCGTGGGGCCACGCCGGACACCGGGTCGAAGACGGCGAGCGCGCCGAGGTGCATCGGATGGGCGTCGGATTCCAAGTGCCAGAAAGCCAGATCAAGAGGTGCCAGAAGCTCGGTACTCAACGGGGCCTCACGTCTTCGACAGCGGAACGGCGGGATCGGTCAAACCCTTCGGTTACGTTCAAGTATGGACATATTACGCACCGTTACAGTCTCGGGGTGCTGTGGCAGCGCCGCTACCGCTGCTCCGGGATGACGAATTCGCACCACACGCACTTGCCGCTGCCCCGGGACTCCACTCCCCAGATGTCGGCCAGCCGGTCGACGAGCATGAGCCCGCGGCCCGAGACTCCGGACTCCCCCGCGTCCCTGCGGCGCGGCAGCGCGCTGGAACGGTCCTCGACATCGACCCGGAGGCGGCGTTCGGGTCCGGTGAGCACCCGGATGGTGACGATGGCACCGCCGTCGGTATGCACCAGCGCGTTGGTGATCAGCTCGTCGGCCGCGAGCTCGACCTCGTCCGCCCGGCTCCTCGCCCCCCAGGCGCGCACCGCCGCCCGGATCATGTGGCGGACGGAGGTCAGCGCCTCCGGGTCGTTCTGCGCGACGTGCTGCTGGAGCCGGCCGCCCCCCGGGTGGGGGGCGTGGACCGCGTCACGGCGCAGCAGCAGCACCGCCATGTCGTCCTCGCCGCCGCGCTCGTCGACGACCCCGCAGAGCCGGTCGGCGAGTCTCTGGAGGTCCTGCGGACCGTCGCGGACCGTTGAGACCAGCAGCGCCATGCCCTCGTCGAGGTCGGTGCCTGGCAGCTCCACCATGCCGTCGGTGTAGAGGATCATCGTCTGGCCCGGATCCATGTCGATGGTGCTGACGGGGTATTCCAGCTGCCCGAATTCCGCGGAGAGCCCAAGGGGCATCCCGCCGTCGACCGGCAGTCTGCGGCAGCTCCCGTCGACGTCCCGCAGGGCCGGATCGACGTGCCCCGCCCTGACCATCTGCACCACGCCGGTGGTCAGATCGGCCTCGGCGTAGGTGCAGGTCGCGAACCGGTCGGTGTCGAGTTCGTGGAGGAAGACGGACGCCCGCGCCATGACTGTGGCCGGGCTGTGCCCCTCGGCCGCGTAGGCGCGCAGCACGATCCGGAGCTGCCCCATGACGGCTGCCGCGTGCGTGTCGTGCCCCTGTACGTCACCGATGACGGCTCCGACGCGCCCGCCGGGCAGCGAAATGATGTCGTACCAGTCGCCGCCGATGTCCCTGCCGAGCCGGGCGGAGCGGTAGCGGACGGCGACCTGGGCCCCGGGTACGTCGGGGATGCGTCTCGGCAGCATCGCCTGCTGGAGCCCTTCGGCGAGGTCGTGCTCCTGCTCGTACAGCATGGCCCGCTGGAGACTCTGGGCGATCGAACTGCTGAGGGCCACCAGCAGGTTCCGCTCGTCGCTGGTGAAGCCGGCCTTGCTGCCGTAGAGGAGCCCCAGCGCGCCGATCGGGCGGGCCTGGGCGATGAGCGGCATGTAGGCGGCGGCAGTGATGCCGAGATGGCTGATGTGCGGCCACAGGATGGGGTACGAGGTCGCGAAGTCCTCGGGTGTCTCGATGAAGCAGGGCGTGAGCGTGCGGATCACTTCGCTCATCGGATAGGGGTCGTCGGTCCGGGTGTAGCGGGTGCCCTGCACGTACGCCCCTTCCGGACCGTCCGCCACCAGATGGACGCGCCCGGATTCGAGCAGCCCCATGACGAGGCTGGTGGCGCCCAGATCGGCCAGCCCCTGGGAGCTCTTCAGTACGTCGGTGACGTCCTTCACCGTCCGGGCGTGCGCCAGCGCCGCCGTGGTGCTTTCGACCAGGCTGGTACGGCGCTGCCGTTCCTCGTCGACGGTCCGGTGGGCGGTGCATTCGGCCAGCTCTTGGGTGGCCGAATGCACCGCCCAAGAGCTGGCCAGCTCTTGGGTGGCGTCACGGATGATCCCGATGATGCGGCGGGGCCGCCCGGTGCCGTCGCGGCGAATGAACCCCTGCGTATGGGTCCAGCACAGGGAACCGTCGCGCTGCGTCCTGCGGAAGTACGCGCCGTAGTTGCTCCTTCCGCCCTTGAGGGCCTGCGAGACCATGTCGTCGAGCCGGATCGCCTCGTCGGCGGGGACGCGCTGCGCGAGCGCCGCGGGGCGGCCGTCGTACTCCCCCGGGCGCAGGTCGAACACATCGAGGGCGGGCTCGTCCATATGCATGAGGCCGCTGTCCAGATCCCAGTCGAAGCTGCCCATTCGGTTCAGGGCGAGGCTGAGGTCCGGGTGGGCGGGCCAGTCGTCCGGGAGTGACAGGGCACCCGCTACCCGATCATCCATGTGCGCCACTCTGCCATTATTTGTCCGATTGCTCCATCGAATCAGCGCCTTGAACGCGTTCAGCGTGACCTCTATGCTCGGCGACGCTGATTGAACATGTTCAATTGAGTCCTGTTCGTACGCATGGATGGGGGTGGGCACGATGTCCGTACTGGTCGGAATCATCGTGAGGCTGGGCATGCTGGTGATCGTCCCGTTGGGCGCATTCTGCGCGCTGCTCGCCCGGCGCAGGCTCCAGGACCTCACCCACCCGGAAGGCAGGACCGCATGAGCACCCTGACGTACCCCGAGGTCGGAGCCACCCGGCTCGGACCGCTCCCGGACGGCTACAACCATCTGCGCCACCGTGCCGCGGTCGGCAGGGGCAGGGCGGACTTCGAGGCCGCGGGCGCCGCAGTCACCGAGTGGCGCATGCACCGCGCCTCGGGAGCCCGGGTGGAGGCCTCCGGCGCACGGGCCGGCACCGGAGTCACCGTCGAGGTGTCGCTCGGCATCGGACCGCTCCGCCTCGCCGCTCCCTGCGAGATCGTCTGGGCCGCGTACGAGCGGGACCGTACGGGCTTCGCGTACGGCACCCGGGTGCGGCATCCGGAGTGCGGGGAGGAGAGCTTCGTGGTGGAGCTGGCGGACGACGGAACGGTGTGGTTCACCGTCATGGCGTTCTCACGGCCCGCCTCCTGGTACACCCGGCTGGCCGGTCCCTTCGTCCCGATGGTCCAGCTGTGGTACGCCCGTCGGCTCGCCGCCACACTGCGCCGGGTCGTGTCGGCTGTCCGAGGGGCGGGGGACCCCGGATACTGAGGAGGATGCAGTGGTTCACCGCAGATGGCTACTGGCTGAGCAGGCTGATCTTCCAGCGGGCGCTCGCCGTCGTCTACCTGGTCGCGTTCGTCAGCGCGGCGCTCCAGTTCCGTGCGCTGATCGGTTCGCGGGGCATACTCCCTGTGCCCGACCTCCTGCGGCGCACCTCGTGGAAGGCGGCGCCCGGGCTCTTCCGGCTGCACTACTCCGACCGCTTCTTCGCGCTGGCCGCCTGGACGGGCGCGGCGGTGTCGCTGGCCCTCGTGGCCGGCCTGGACGCCTACGTGCCGCTCGGTGCGGCGATGGCTCTGTGGGCGGTGCCGTGGGTGCTGTACCTGTCGATCGTCCAGGTCGGCCAGGTCTGGTACGGCTTCGGCTGGGAGTCGCTCCTGTTGGAGACGGGCTTTCTCGCCGTGTTCCTCGGCAACGACGACACGGCGGCACCGGTGCTGGTGCTGTGGCTGCTGCGCTGGCTGCTCTTCCGGGTCGAATTCGGCGCCGGCCTCATCAAGATCCGGGGGGACGAGTGCTGGCGGCGGCTGACCTGCCTGGAGTTCCACCATGAGACCCAGCCGATGCCGGGACCGCTCAGCTGGTTCTTCCACCGGCTCCCGAAGCCCGCGCACCGGGCGGAGGCCGCCGCCAACCATGTCACCCAGCTCGTGGTGCCGTTCCTGTTGTTCACCCCGCAGCCGGTGGCGAGCATCGCGGCCGGGCTGATGGTGGTCACCCAGCTGTGGCTCGTGCTGTCGGGAAACTTCGCCTGGCTGAACTGGCTGACCGTCGCCATCGCCCTCGCCGCGGTCGACTGGTCACCGATCGCCGGCCCGCCGCCCGCACAGCCGGGATCGCCCCTCTGGTACGAGGTGGTCGTCCTCGCGGTCACCGCGCTCGTCCTGGGGCTCAGCTACCGTCCGGCGCGCAATCTGCTCTCCCGCCGGCAGGTGATGAACCGGTCCTTCGACCCGCTGCACCTGGTCAACACCTACGGGGCCTTCGGGAGCATCAGCAGGATGCGGCTGGAGGTGGTGGTCGAGGGCACCGAGGAGGCGGTGATCCACGAGGGGACGCGCTGGCTCGAGTACGGCTTCCGGGGAAAGCCCGGCGATCCGCGCAGGCTGCCGCGTCAGTTCGCCCCATACCATCTGCGGCTGGACTGGATGATGTGGTTCGCGGCGCTCTCCCCCGCGTACGCCCGGGCCTGGTTCGGACCGTTCGTCGAACGGCTGTTGCGGGATGACCGGGACACCCTCCGGCTGCTCGGTCACAACCCGTTCCCCGGCGAACCGCCCGCCCATGTCCGGGCCAGGGTCTTCCACTACCGGTTCACGGACCGGCATGAGCTGCGGGCCTCCGGATGCTGGTGGGACCGGACCTACGTACGCGACTTCATGCGGCCGGTGGCCCGGCCGGTTCCGCTACGGCCGGGCGGGCACACCCCGGGAGGGGGTGACGGCCGCCGCTGAGGGCCCCATGGCACGCGCGGCCGAAGCAGTGGGAGCACGATTCGTCGTGCCCCTGCCCCCGTCCGGAAACGGGGGCAGGGAGCCGAGGCGCCGCTCGAACAGAGGCGGGGCGATCAGTCGATTCCGGGCAGGATGTGCGGCTCGGCCAGATCGTCCTCGTAACCGGCCAGCCTGATCGGTGCCGATCTGGCCCAGACCTCGATGTTCCGGAGCTTCTCGGGCCGGGGGGTCTGTGTTCCGGCCAGCTCGGCCGGGCGCGTCTCGGTCTTCGTGATGTCAGGTGTCACCGCGGACTCCTTCGTGTCGCGTAGCCCCGGGCGGTGGCGACGCAGCGGCTGTGAGAACCGTGTCGACCGCCCTCTGCGGGGCAGGGGCAGAAACAGTTCGGTCGCGGTGGCGCCGGTACGGGGTGGGACGGCGGACTGCTTACAGACCTGTCCCAGGACGGCCGAGGAAGTTTCGTGGGTCCCTTGGTGGCGTCCGTTCCACTCAGACTAACCAAATGAGCACCGTCCCGCTCGACAGAACGTGTGTCCTGGGTCACTTTCAGCCAACAAGACGACGGCTGCCCCGTGTTTCTGAGGGCAACCGCCGTGCCGCTTGTCACCACAGGTGCGAATGACGCCGGAGGTGTGAGCAGAGGACGGAGGCGCGGAGCCGTCCGAGCTCACCAGCCAGCAGGGGCGTAATCCTTCAGGAAGCAGCCGTACAGCTCCTCGCCCTGTTCACCGCGCACGATCGGGTCGTAGACCCGGGCGGCCCCGTCGACGAGGTCGAGCGGGGCGTGAAAACCCTCCTCGGCGAGGCGGATCTTGTCGGGGTGCGGCCGCTCGTCCGTGATCCAGCCGGTATCGACGGCCGTCATGAGGATGCGGTCCTTCTCGAACATCTCCTGGGCACTGGTGCGGGTCAGCATGTTCAGCGCGGCCTTGGCCATGTTGGTGTGCGGGTGCCCCGCACCCTTGTAGCCACGGCTGAACACGCCCTCCATCGCGGAGACGTTCACCACGTAGGCGCGCTTCGACGCGGTCCCGGCCATCGCCGGGCGGAGCCGGCTGATCAGTATGAAGGGGGCCGTGGAGTTGCACAGCTGGACCTCGAGGAGCTCGATCGGCTCGACCTCTTCGACGGTCTGGATCCAGCTGTTCGTGTCGTGGAGGTCGGGGACCAGACCGCCGGCGTCGATCGCGGTGCCCGCGGCGATGCGGGCCGGCGAGGCGGACCCGGTCACCAGGGCCAGATCCGTCACATCCTGCGCACTCAGACCCTGACCCTCGCGGCGCGCTCCGGGCAGCGCGGCGACGCGGTCGACGGCACCGCTGCCGAACGTACCGAGGACCTGGGCGACAGGAAGCTCACCGGCGGGCAGCGGCGCCGACTCGGCGGCGAGCAGCTCGCTGTAGGCCTGTGGGGAGCGACGGACTGTCTGCGCGGCGTTGTTGATCAGAATGTCCAGCGCACCCTCGGCGGCGACCGAGTCGGCGAGCGCGACGACCTGGGCGGGGTCGCGCAGGTCGATGCCGACGATCTTCAGACGGTGGATCCACTCGTCGCTGTCCGGCATCGCCTTGAAGCGGCGGATGGCGTCGTTGGGGAAGCGGGTGGTGATGGTGGTGTGCGCACCATCACGCAGCAGCCGCAGCGCGATGTACATGCCGATCTTGGCGCGGCCGCCGGTGAGCAGGGCCCGGCGTCCGGTGAGATCGGTGCGCGCGTCGCGCCGGCCGCGGTTCTCCGTGGCGCACTGCTGACAAAGCTGGTGGTAGAACGCGTCCACCTCGACGTACCGGGTCTTGCAGATGTAGCAGGACCTGGGGCGCTGGAGTATGCCGGCGATCTCGGCTCCGGCCGAGGACGACGGGAGGACGCCCTGCGTCTCGTCGTCGATGCGCTCGGCGGAGCCGGTCGCCGTGGCCTCGGTGACGGCTTTGTCGTGCGCGGTCTTGGCGGCGCGGCGCTCCTGACGGCGGCGCTGCTTCACGGTGCGGTATACACCGGCGGTGGCCCGCCGTACGGCGACGGCGTCCGGGTGGTCGACCTCGATGGTGTCCAGCTCGTCGAGCACGCTCAGACAGACGGCCAGCCGCTCCGGGTCGATACCGGGACCGAACCCGTCGATACCCGGAGCGAGCTCCTGGCTGTCCTGTGTCACCGTCATTGCCGTTCCTCTGTCACTCGTCACTCATGCCGTTGTTCGGGATTCGGTGGGGAGTGATCCGGCCGGGAGCCGACGAGGGCAGGCACGCACGGGCCGGATGCCCCGGTCAAGTCTGCCATGAGTCGGGTGTTGCTCCGTTCGGCTGTCATCCGCCGTCCTCGCTGACCGAGAGGGGGTCGCGATGTCTCGCCGAAGCGGTCCACTCCTCCGCTTCCGAAACACCACAGCGCCCGGAACGAGGCCTGACTCACACATCGCCGGATTGGGTCACGCAAATCGCCCATACGGGCACTCATTGTGACATTCGCGTCCTCCATTCGGCCCTGTCGTGCCTCCTCACGAAAAATGTTCGGAACCGGCTGGCATGACTTCCGCGAAGCCGGGCAAGCGCTCGTCACTGCATCGGACTCCAGGGAGGGCGACACCATGACGGCCATGTCAGTGCGAACCACCGAAGCGATCGGCGCAGCGGCGACGCGACGCGACGAG
The DNA here is from genome assembly GCF_053591835.1 of Streptomyces sp. NPDC002911. NCBI lineage: Bacteria > Bacillati > Actinomycetota > Actinomycetes > Kitasatosporales > Streptomycetaceae > Streptomyces > Streptomyces sp. NPDC002911. The sequence goes on from NZ_JBSFUO010000013.1 coordinate 81,403, forward strand.
GCGGGAGCGGTTCCCGACGCGGCCGCACTGCCATGGATCGAGGACGCAGGCAAGGTGGCCCCGCAGGACGCCCGGGCCATGTCGAAGCTTTTCTTCGACCGGCTCCAGGTCCTCGAGGAGGGGACCCACGAGCACCAGTACGCGCGCAACACGCTGATCGAGATGAATCTGTCGTTGGTGCGCTTCGCCGCCTCCCGGTTCCGCAACCGGGGCGGTGACGACGTCGAGGACATCATCCAGGTGGGGACGATCGGCCTGATCAAGGCCATCGACCGGTTCGACCTGTCGCGCGAGGTCGAATTCGCGACGTTCGCGGTGCCGTACATCGTCGGTGAGATCAAGCGTTTCTTCCGCGACACGACATGGTCCGTGCATGTGCCGCGACGGCTGCAGGAGCTGCGGGTCGAGCTGGCCAAGGCCAAGGAGCAGCTGTCGGCGGAGCTCGACCGCGACCCGACGGTCGCGGAGCTCGCCGCGCATCTCGATCTCCCGGAGGAGGAGATCATCGAGGGGCTCGTCGCCGCCAACGGCTACTCGGCGGGCTCGTTGGACACCCCGAGCGCCGACAGTGAGTCGGGCAGCGAACAGCGCGCCTACGCCGAACTCCTCGGCGAGGAGGATCCGGGGATGGCGAGCGTGGAGAATCTCCACACCCTGGCTCCGCTGCTGCGCCAGCTGGACGAGCGGGAGCAGAAGATCGTCCGCATGCGCTTCGGCCAGGAGATGACGCAGGCCCAGATCGGTGCGGAGCTGGGCGTGTCCCAGATGCATGTGTCGCGCCTGCTCAGCAGGATCGTCCAGCGCCTGCGTACCGGTATGAGCGTAGAGGCCTGATCGACGCGGTACGTGGTGGAGGACTGAGGCCCGGCCTGGTGGCCGGGCCTCAGTCACATATGCTTCACGCCGAAACGGCCGTGGGTCTCCCGTGCCGTCCGTCGGAGGTGGTGGAGTGTGGCTGAGTCGCCGTTGGGCACCTCTGCTGGTGTGCAGCAGCTGGGTGGGATTCCGCAGCAGCAGAAGGTGCCGACCGTCGGCGCCGCGTCCGTCTGGGACGTCGACGCGGCGCTTCTTCTGGTCGAGGACGACTCCGGGGACGCACTCCTGGTCGAGGAGCTGCTCACCGACAGCGAGCTGGATGCCCCGCTCACCTGGTGCAAGACGCTGGCCGAGGCCCGGCGGTTTCTGCTGCACTGTGACACATCGGTCTGTGTCCTGCTGGATCTGCACCTGCCCGATGTGAACGGCCTCGACGCCGTCCGTCAGCTGGTCGAGTCCGCGCCTGACGCGGCCGTCATCGTGCTGACGGGCCTGGACGAGTCGGAGACCGGGCTGTCCGCGGTGGCGCAGGGCGCCCAGGACTACCTCGTCAAGGGACGGATCGATCCCGAGGTGCTGGGACGCGCGGTCCGCTACGCCCTCCAGCGCAAGCACGCCGAGCGGTCGGCGTCCGCGATGCGGACCAGCCGGCTGATCGCTCAGGAGAACGCCCGTCTGGAGCGCGCCCTGCTGCCGATTCCGCTCCTCCTGGACGACAGCTTCCAGGTAGCCGCGCGCTACGAGGCCGGGCGCGCCCACGGGCTGCTGAGCGGCGACTTCTACGATGTGGTGCAGACCGCCGACGGCGCGGTGCACGCCGTGATCGGCGATGTGTCGGGTCATGGTGCCGCAGAGGCGGCCCTGGGTGTCTGCCTGCGGGTCGCGTGGCGCACGGCCGTACTGACCGGTGTGACGCAGCTCGAGAAGATCGGGCTCCTGGAAGGGATACTCGTCGCCGAGCGGTCGGATCCCCATGTGTTCGCCACCGTCACCACGCTCGTCTTTCCGCCGGGCAGGGACAAGGTGCTCGTCGCGCGGGCGGGGCATCCCGGGCTTCTGCTGCGGCGTGGCACGGAGGTCGACTGGGTGGAGCCCGACGCGGGCATGGCCCTCGGCCTCCTGCCCGGCGCCGGCCGCTGGACGATCACGAATGTGGACCTCTTCCCCGACAGCGAACTCGTCCTGTTCACCGACGGCCTGTTCGAGGGGCGTACGGGGCCCAGTTCCCGGCTGGGCGAGGACGGTCTGCTGGCCATGGCCGGCAAGTACGGCGCGCTCGAACCCCGCGCCTTCGTCGACGCGCTGGTCGCCGAGGCCACCGAGAGCGCCTCTCCGTACGGCGGACTGGCCGATGACGTCGCCGTCCTCCATCTGGGCTGGAAGGCGGGCTCATGAGCGCGGAGAAGCCCACGGCGGGACGGACGAGCCGGATATCCCGGCTGTCGGTGCAGAACTGGGTCCATCTGATCCTGGCCGGCTTCGTGCTGGTGGTCTGCGCATGTCTCGTGGTGGGCGGGATCGTCCTCGCCCGTATCTCCGACCGGACCACGGATCTGGTGGACCGCATCCAGCCCGCCCGCTCCGCCTCGTTCCAGCTGCAGAACTCGCTCGTCGACCAGGAGACCGGGGTGCGCGGTTTCGCGCTCACCGGTGACACCTCGTTCCTGGAGCCCTACGCGTCGGGTATGCGGACCGAGCGGGAGCGGCTGGCCCGGGTGCGCTCACTGATCGGCTCCGAGCAGCCGTACGTCGAGGACCTGGACCGGATCGAGAGGGCGTCCCAGCAGTGGCGGACCCTGCGCGCCGAGCCGCTGATCGCGTCGGTGCGGGCGAGCGGGCCCACCGGCGCGTCCTCGGTCCCCATTCAGCGGAGCAAGGAGGAGTTCGACGCGCTGCGCGTGTGGTACACCGCTCAGCAGAGCCACCTGGACGACGCACGGGACCACGCCCGCGCCGAGCTCGATGACGCGCGTACCACTCGTGACCGGGTGCTCATCGCCCTGCTGATCGGCTTCGTGCTGGCCGTCGTGTCCCTCAGTCTGCTGCTGCAGCGCATGGTGGGCCGCCCGCTCTTCGCGCTGACCGAGGCGTCGGACAAGGTGAGGTCGGGCGCCTTCAACAGCAGGATCGAGGTCCGGGGCCCGTCGGACGTCAGGGCGGTGGCCGCGGCGGCCGAGGACATGCGCCGGCGTCTGGTCGCGGAGCTGGCCGAGTCCCAGGAGCGGGAGACGCTGCTGGCCGAGCAGACCACGGAGCTCCGCCGGTCCAATTCCGAGCTGGAACAGTTCGCCTACGTGGCCTCCCACGACCTCCAGGAACCGCTGCGGAAGGTGGCCTCCTTCTGCCAGCTGCTGGACAAGCGGTACGGCTCGGAGCTGGACGAACGCGGCCGGCAGTACATCGACTTCGCGGTCGACGGCGCCAAGCGGATGCAGGTCCTCATCAACGACCTGCTGACGTTCTCCCGGGTGGGCCGGGTGCAGCAGAGCTGGAAGCCCGTCGCCCTGGAGGCGGCCATGGACCGGGCCCTGTCCAATCTCACCCTGGCCGTCGAAGAGTCCGGAGCCGTCGTCGTACGCGAGGATCCGCTGCCGGAACTGCTCGGTGACTCGACGTCGCTCACGATGGTGTGGCAGAACCTTCTCGGGAACGCGGTCAAGTTCCGCCGGACCGGTGTCCCGTGCCGGATCACCGTCGGGTGTGTCCGCGAGGGGGAGAACTGGCATCTGACGGTGGCCGACAACGGCATCGGGATCGCGCCGGAATTCGCCGACAAGGTGTTCGTGATCTTCCAGCGCCTGCACGCCCGTGACGAGTACGAGGGGACCGGAATCGGGCTTTCCCTCTGCCGCAAGATCATCGAATTCCACGGTGGCCGGATCTGGCTGGATCCGGAGCAGACCGAGGGCACACTCATCCACTTCACCCTGCCCGTCCTCCCTGAGGCACCCACGCACACCACGGCGGAGCTGCTCGCCCCCGCCCCGCTCACCCCCCGGTCGGGAGACACCCCTTGAACGACGCCGTCAAGCCCATCGAGGTCCTGCTCGTCGAGGACGACCCCGGCGACGAACTGATGACCCGTGAGGCGTTCGAGGACAACAAGATCCGCAACACCCTCCATGTGGTGCGCGACGGGCAGGAGGCACTGGACTTCCTCTACCGTCAGGGCAAGTACGGCGACGCGCCGCGCCCGGACCTGGTGCTTCTCGACCTGAATCTGCCCAAGTACGACGGCCGGCAGGTGCTCGAGCGGATCAAGACCGACCCGGAACTGGCACTGATCCCGGTCGTGGTCCTCACGACGTCCTCGGCCGAGGAGGACATCCTCCGCAGCTACAAACTGCACGCCAACGCCTATGTCACCAAGCCGGTCGACCTGGAGCAGTTCATCGGGGCGGTCCGCCAGATCGACGACTTCTTCGTGAGCGTGGTCAGGCTGCCTCCGCGTGCGTAAGATCTGCAGGGATCTCCCGGAGTGGGATCTCTCGACGCGGGTAGACGAACGGCGAGAAGAGGTCGAAGACCTCCCCTGCGGCGCCTGGCTGGAGCACATGAACGAACAGGCCACCTCACGGCCGGACAATCCCTTCCAGGGGGCCCCGTCCACGGAGGTTCTGCTCACCGCCGAGGTGTTCGACGGCGAACCCGGATGCATAGCGCGGGCCCGTGCGCTCGCCGACCGGTTTCTGGCGCGGCTCGCGGCGGAGTGGCTCGCGGTCCTCGGTGAGCACACCCGCAGCGACCTGATGCTGGCGGTCAGCGAGCTCGTCACCAATGCTGATCGCTACAGCCACGGTCCGTATCTGCTGGAGCTGGAGGGCGACGCCCGTCGCATCAGCGTCACTGTGTACGACAGCAGCACCGCGCTCCCGGTGCTCTACTCACCCGACCCGGCCCGCCTCGGCGGTCACGGCATGGAGATCGTGGTCGCGCTCTGCGACCGGCTCACGGCCGAGCGGGTGCCCGTCGGCAAACGCATCCGCGCCGAGTTCACGCTCAGCACCTGAGCGATGCCGTAGCCGCGGTGTCCGGCACGGTGCCCTCTATGTGGCGCGGACCGTCCCGTGGCTCCACGTCGACCTTCCCGGTGAACTTCTGAGCCCTCGGGCAAGGAGGACTACCGTCGGGAGGAGGACCCTGGAGTGAAGGACGTACTACTGGAGCAGTACGCCGAATCGCCGCCTCAGGGCTGACGACTCGGCGGCTCCGACGGGACATCGTGGTGTACATGAGTTCCCTCGCGCTTTCCGTGCTGCTGTCCCTGGTATCCGCGGTCGCCTACGCGGCCGGTGCGATCGTCCAGGAGCGCGTGGCCGCGGCCGGTGACAGCCGCCCGTACGCACCGCTGCGCAACGGAACCTGGTGGGTCGCGGTCGCTCTCAACGGTGTGGGAGCGGTACTGCACGTCGTGGCGCTGGCGTACGGACCGCTCAGTCTCGTACAGCCGCTCGGAGCCCTCACGATCGTCTTCGCGCTTCCGATGGCGGCGCTCTTCGTCCGCCGCAAGGCGGGGCGGACGGCTTGGCGCGGTGCCCTGATGGCCACGGTCGGCCTGGCCGGGCTGCTGGCTCTCACGGGAAGCGCCGGGTCCCACACGCTGGCCGGTCCGGAGCAGTTGATGCTGGCGACCGGGACGTTCTGTGCCGTGGTGGTCCTGATGGTGCTCGCCAAGGGGCTGCACCGGCCGATGCCGCGCAGCGTGGTGCTGGCCACCGGCGCCGGAGTCGCCTTCGGCATGGCGTCGGTGTTCACGAAGACCGTGGCGATGGAGTGGACATCCGGCTCAGTGACCTCCGGGCTGCCGACGCTCCTGGTCATCGCCGGGCTCGCCGCCGCGGGGCTGCTGCTCTCCCAGGCCGCGTACCGGGGCGCCGGGCTGACGGCGCCGCTCGCGACGGTCACTGTGGTCAACCCGGTCGTGGCGGCCGCCGTGGGCCTCACGATGTTCGGCGAGCAGTTCCGCCACGGCCTGGCGGGCACCCTGGTCGCCCTCGGGTGCGGTGCGCTCGCGGCCGCCGGTCTGGTGCTGCTGACCACGGAGCGGGCGCGAGCGGAGCGGCGTACGCCGACTCCGGACGCCGACACCCCGGCCGAGGGCTCGGGCGAGCCGCACCGGGTCGTGCTGCCCGAGCCGGCGAAACCCGCGGATCCGCAGGGGGTGGCGGTACTGCCGGACCCCTTCCCGGCACCCACGGCGCTCTCTCTCCCGCTGACCCTGCCCCTGGACCACGATGGCGGGCGCCTAAGGTTCGGCGGCGGTCGGCCTGCTGCCGGCCAGGCTCGCCGGGGTGACTTAAAGGGCCCGGAAGGGGCCGTTCAGACGCTGGCGCCACCAGCCCTGAGGTAGCCCACGGGGTCGATGTCCGATCCGTAACCGGGGCCTGTACGAATCTCGAAGTGCAGGTGCGGTCCCGTGCTGTTGCCGGTGGATCCCGAGCGCGCGATCCGCTGGCCGCTGCCGACCTGCTGGCCTTCGCGCACATGGAGTGAGGAGAGGTGTGCGTACTGGCTGTACTTGCCGTCGCTGTGCCGGATGACGATCTCGTAGCCGTACGCGCCCGCCCAGCCGGCCGAGACGACCTTTCCGGACGACACGGCCTTGACGGAGGTGCCGGTGGGTACCGGGAAGTCGACGCCCGTGTGGTAGCCGCTGGACCATGAGCCGGCCTGGCGGTACGGCGTGGCGGTGCGGGCCGACACGGGGGCGGTGAGGCCGGATCGCGGCTTGGAGGCCCGCTTCTCGGCCTGGACGGGCTTCGCCTCCTTCTTGGGGGCGGCGGTCCTGGGCTTCTCCGTGACCTGAGGAGTGGCGGGCTTCGCCGCCGGCTTCTCCGTGACCTTGGGAGTGGCGGGCTTCGCCGCCGGTCCCTCCGTGCCCTTGTTCGTGGCCTTGTTCGTGGCCTTGTTCGTGGTCTTGGGTGCAGACTTCTCCGTGGCCTTCGGGGCGGACTCCTGCTCCGGGGCCGTCCGCGGCGTCGCGGCCACGTCGAGGCTCAGCCGCTGTCCCGGGAGTATGAGGTCGGGGTCGGCGCCCACCACTGTGCGGTTGGCCGCGTACAGCCGCTGCCAGCCGCCCCGGACCTGCTCGGCGGACGCGATGCCGGAGAGGGAGTCCCCGTGCGCGACGGTGTACGACTCGCGCTGTCCGGTCACGGCGGTCGGTGTCGCCTTCGCCGGTTCCGCGTCACGCGCGGTCTTCTTCGGCGTGAGGCCGGACTCCGACGCCTTGTCCTGGCCGGCTTCGGCGGCGACCCGGCGCTTCGACTGCGGAGCGATGTCGGGCGCGTCACCGCCCTTCTTCAGGCCGGCTCGTACGGAACACGTCGGCCAGGCTCCAGGGCCCTGTCCGTCGAGCACCTTCTCGGCGACGGCGATCTGCTGGTCCTTGGTCGCCAGATCGGCCCGTGCGGCGTAGGCCGTGCCCCCGTAGGCGGCCCAGGTCGACCCGGTGAACTGCAGGCCCCCGTAATAGCCGTTGCCCGTGTTGATGTGCCAGTTCCCGGTCGACTCGCAGGCGGCGACCTTCTCCCACACATCTGTCGTGGCAGCGCCCGCCGAGGCAGCGGTGAGGAGCGGGAGCGCGATGCCCGCACCTCCTGCCGTCACCGTGAGCGAAACACGGTTGATCCGGCTGGGCTGATATCTGCGGTGCCGTCCGTTCGCGGCCACGATAAAGCTCCCCCCACTGACAGTAGGACACCTCGCAAGCGGCTAACTTATGGTCATACGAGGGGTGGTGACAAGTGAACAGTTGTCGCTCGCCACCCGCGCGCCCCGGCGCACCACCCCGAGGGCCGAGCGCACGCCCGGCGACGGGCCTCTTCGGCCACTGCGGGAGAGCGCTCTGTCCCACCCGCTTCCCGTCACCGCCGACGCGTACGGGCCGCCCCCACGCCCAGCAGATCCATCTGCCCGGCGCCCGGCACACCGCTGGGGACTGGATGTCCACTCCGAGGGCCGGGAACAGCTGCTGCGCCTCACCGAGGAGCGCAGTTCCCGGCGGGGCCACGTCACAGAGAACGGCTCGGTCTGTCAGCACGTCGTCCGGCCCGACGGCTCGGTGCACGACCCGGAGGGTAGGCGCTGTCCGGAGGAGCACCTCGCCACCTGCGCCCAGGCCGTGGGCAAGGGCGCACCGCTCTTCGCCTGGTCGCTCCTGGACAGCTTCGAGTGGGCGCACGGCTATGACAAGCGCTTCGGCCTGGTGCACGTCGGCCACGCGCCCCGGCGCCACACCGTCAGGATCAGCGGGTGACGCTATGCGGAGCTGATGCGCGCGTCCTCGGGCGGCAGGCCCCGCAAGGGCGGCCTGAGCCCCGCCCCGGGCGACTGCCCGAGCCCCCGGCCCCCTTCCGGCCCTGGGGGCATCGGCCGTTCGGCACACCATGGGAGAGCGATCGGACGTGGCAGGTCCGGCGCTTATGCTCGCCGTATGGAGCAGAGTGAAGTCCTCAAGCGAGTGATCGGCATCCTCACGGAAGCGGGAGAGATACAGCGCCATGCCGAGGAGGACGCGGGCGGCGGCCCGGACGCCGGCGGAAGCATGGTGACGACCCTCCTCAACGAGACGATGCCGCACATCGCCATTCCCTCGGACGCCACGGTCGAGGAGATGGCCGCCCTGGTGGGGCGCGAGGTCGGCGGCGCCGTCGAACAGCTCGTCGGCGCGTTCACCCTGGCCTTCATCGCGCTCGCGCAGATCCACGACTCCGGGCAGGGGGACGTGACCTCTGCCGATGTACTGCAGGACCTGGCACTGCGGGCCGAGGAGCTGAGCTCGGGGGACGAAGGGTCCGAGGGGCCTGAGGGGCCTGAGGTGTCCTGACGGTCCGCTCCAGGGCCGAACCTCCCGCACGCACGGGTCCGCGGCGGCCACGGGCTCCGTGGCCGGCCGCGGTCTTCCCGGCCGCACCGACGGCGGGAAGGAGGACGGTAGCGGCGGTCCTGCCCGTAAGCGCGGCTCACGACCGAGGCCTGCTACGGCAGGGGGCCACCCCGCTGTCGCAGCAGACCGATCACGTGCACAGGGTCACCGGGCCCTGCCGATCACCGGTCAGGCCGTGTGGAGGGTCAGCCCGTAGCGGTTGAGGATCTCGTTGATGGGCTGGTGCCAGGTCTCACCGCCGCCGCTGCAGTTGCCCCAGCCGCCCGACGTGACGCCTTGCGCCTGGTCACCGCTGATGAACGAGCCGCCGGAGTCGCCCGGTTCGGCGCAGACGCTGGTCTTGGTCATCTGGCGCACGGCGCCCTGGCTGTAGTTCACGGTCTCGTTCTTGGCGAGGACATTGCCGCAGTGCCAGTGGGTGGTGGAACCGGAGCGGCAGACCGAGGCACCGATCGGGGCCTCATTGGAGCCGCGGACCAGCTGGTCGGACACGGTGCCCCAGCCCAGGACCACCGGGACGGTCCACCAGCCGCTGCCCACGTTCACCCAGGCGTAGTCGTTGTCAGGGAAGGACGAGCCCTGGAAGGTGCCGATGGCTGAGCCGTCCCAGCCCCTGACCGCTCCGCCTGCCTGGCCGCAGTGGCCGGCCGTCACGAAGCCGCCGTGCACCGAGAAGCCTATGGAGCACCGGACGTTGCCGGTGTAGTACGGGTCGCCGCCTACCGTTCCCGCGGCGAAGGTCTGCGGGGCCTCGACGGTCTGCTTCACCGTGACGGGGCCGGCTTCGCGCGCCTTGGCCACGAACGCGCGGACATCGTTGTCACCCTGCTCCGAGGCAACGACGTTCACCACCACACTGTTCGCCCGGGGATCGACATGCCAGCTGCTGACCCCACTGGGGGCGGAGAACGTGTCCAGCTTGTTCTTGACGGCGTCGAGCTCGTGCGCCGTGTGGTCGACCACACGGGTCTCCGCACCGGTCGCGCGGACGGCACCAGCCTTGGCCCTGTCCGTGACGGCCACCGTCAGCTTGCCGCTGTTCGCGTCGAACCAGGTGCCGCCGAACGACGCTCCGGCCGCGCTACGCGCCTTTCCCTGCAGTGCTGTTGCCGCCTCCTCCGCAGTGAGCCGCGCCTCGGCCTGACTTTGTGTCAGCCCCAGGTCGCGCTGCATGGCCGTGATGATCCCGGCCGAGGCCTGAGGTTCGGCCGAGGCGGGAGAGCCGGCGGCGGCGGCCTGGGTCAGACCGGCGGTCGCCCAGGTCCCGATGATGAGCAGTGCGGAGAGACCGGTCCGCACCATCGTCGCATGTCTCAAGGGAGTGCCCCTTCTGTTGTTCCAGCATCGTGGGGTGGAACAGGAAGCGTCCGAGAGCCGCCTGAGAGCGCTCTCATAGGTATCGCCTACGGACTGTAGTCCAGTTGGACGGGCAGGTCCATGCCAATGACGTCGTCCTGAATTCGCCTACGCCACCGGAAGATCAGGGCGTGAGCAGCGGCAGCTCGAAGGGACGCCACGGCGCCCGGAACGCATCCCAGCGCCCGACCGGCGCCTCCGTGGAGGTGTCCCAGATCCGCACAGGGCCGCCCGCCGCGGTGAGCGGTGGCCAGCCGGGGTCGCCGGTGGCCGCGAACTCCGCCCACGCGCGCGTCATCCGCGACGCGAGAGCATGGTCGGCGGCGCCGGGAGGCCCCCCGATGAGGAAGTGGACGTTCTCGTCGTCCACGGTGCCGAAAGCGAACGGGACATCCGCGCAGTGCCAGGCCCTGACCGGCTTTCCCCGGCCGTCGCGCTGCCGGGCGAAGCGTGAGAGACGGGTCCGGCCGCCTCCCCGCGTATGGGCCTCGGCCAGTCTGCAGCTGTACTCGCCGAACAGCAGATCCCCGTACACGGCCAGATAGGTGTCGTGTACGGAGGCCTTCGGCGCGTGCCTGCGATAGCCGTCCAGCACGGCTTTCGGGATCTGGAAGTCCGCAGCGAAGGCGGCGAGTTGTCTCTCCTCGGTGACCTTCGCACAGCTGCCCACCTCATCCAGCAGCCAGTACTCCTCCGCGGTGTGACAGACCAGCAGGTCGATCTCGCGGCCGGCGCCCCCGGCGAACGCCGTGAGCGGGTCGAGGGGCAAGGTGGCACCCCCTGCCACCGGCCCGTAGATCGCCGGGTCGTAGTGGCGCGCTCCGGACCCGGGGTCGCGCCGGTATCCGTCGGTCACCCGGTCGGAGGCATCGACCAACGCCTTCGGGGAGGCGGACACCAGTCCGTCGTATGTGGCGGGCACACCGGCCTCCGCGGCCACCTCCGCCGTGGTCCGGGCGGCGGACCCGGGCGAGGCGCAGGCGTTCACAGCGCTGTGGGCGATGGCGCGCCGGAACAGTCCGCGTGCCCCGTCCATCACCATCAGGCAGGCCACCGAGGTCGCCCCGGAGGACTGTCCGGCCACGGTGACGCGGCCGGGGTCACCGCCGAACGCAGCGATGTTGTCCCGCACCCACTCGAGCGCGGCGGTCTGGTCGAGCAGTCCCCGGTTGTCCGGGCAGCGGTCCACACCGGCCGTGGGGGGAACACGGCCGAATCCCTCGAAGCCCAGACGATAGTTGAGCGTGACGACCACGAGCCCGCGGCCGGCCAGGACCGCACCGTCGAAGTCCGGCTGCGCGGAGGAACCGAAGACGTAGGCACCACCGTGGATCCAGACGAGCACGGGCAGCGCGTCGCCGTCGCTCCCCGGCGTCCAGACGTTGAGGCTGAGGACGTTCTCGTCGCCCGGCGACCAGGCGGGCGCTCCCGGCAGCTGCGCCGACTGTGGCGCCACGGGCCCGAACGCGGCGCAGTCCCTGATCCCGTCCCAGGCTGCGGCCGGGCACGGGGCTCGGAACCGGTCGGCGCCGAACGGCGGTGCGGCGTACGGGATCCCGCGCAGCACGACCACTCCGGGCGTGCGCGCGGACGTCACTCCCGCGACCGCCCCGCTCCTCGTCGTGAACACCCTCATCCGACACTCCCCCGCCGTCGCCGTCCCGCCGCCGGTCCGGCGGGCACGGTGCTCAGCTTGGCATCGGACAGGCGGCCTGGGCCAACACAGGAATGGCATCGATCGACGCGGGTGCGATGTGAGTCGCGCCGGGCCGGCGCTCCCCCGCCCGGACGCGGCCCCCTGTCCGTATCTGTGGGATGTACGGCCCTGCGGTCATGGCGGCACACTCTCTCGGCGCGGATCCTGGAGTGACAGGGGCCGCAAAGTCCGGCCCGCCTTCGGGAAGTCGGGTGAACACCATGACGACCGGCTCCTCCCCGACGGCCGGTGTGCAGGTACCGGATACGAAGCTCGCGGCCGAGGCGACCACGCTGCTGCGTGACGTGACGAACGAGCTCGTCCACCACCACTCGCGCCGGGTCTTCTTCTTCGGTGCCCTGCAGGGCCGTGCGCGCGATCTCTCCTGGGAGCCCGAACTGCTCTACATCGGGGCGATGTTCCACGACCTCGGGCTCGGCGAGCGCTTCCGCGCCAGCGGCAGGCGCTTCGAGGTGGACAGCGCGGACGAGGCGCGCCGGTTCCTGCGGTCGCGCGGTGTGCCGGCGGACAGCGTCCGGCGGGTGTGGACGGCCATCGCCCTGCACACCACACCGGGCATCCCCGCCTCCATGGAGCCCGAGGTGGCGCTGGTCACGGCCGGTGTGGAGTACGACGTGCTCGGCATCGGCTACGAGGACGTCTCCGACGCGGACGTGCCGCGATCGTCGCGCCGCATCCGCGGCCCGACTTCAAGCGGCGGATCCTTGCCGCGTTCACCGACGGGATCCGCCCGAAACCTGAGGCGGCCTTCGGTAACGTCAAGGCCGATGTACTCCAGCACTATGTCCCCGGCTTCGAGCGCGGGGACTTCGTACGCACGATTCTGGACTCGCCGTGGCACATCGGGTGACGTCCGCGCCGTGGTCCTCCTCGACGAGGGCCCATAGAGCCCTCCGGCCTCGGCGCGGGCTCCCTGGGTCAGCTCCCGGCGAGTTCCCGCACGGTGGCCATGTCGCTGAAGGGCAGCAGCGCTTCACCGACGATCTGGTAGGGCTCGCTGCCCTTTCCCGCGATCAGGACGACATCCTCCGGACCGGCTTCCGACAGGGCGAAGGCGATGGCCCGGCGGCGGTCGGCGAAACGCTCGTAGGGGGTACCGGTGGCCTCGATGCCGGGTGCGACCTGGTCCAGGATCCTCTCGGGGTCCTCGCCGCGCGGGTTGTCCGAGGTGAGCACGCAGAGATCGGAGTGAGTTCCGGCGATCTCCCCCATCTCGGCGCGTTTGGTGGTGTCCCTGTCCCCGCCGCAGCCGAAGACGGTGATGACCTTGGACCGGGCGAACCCTCGGATGGTGCTCAGCACCTTGTTCAGGGAGTCCGGGGAGTGGGCGTAGTCCACGATCACCGAAATGTCGCCCGCGGTCGTGAAGCGTTCGAACCGGCCCGGGATCTGCGGCATCCGTTCGAGCGCGGCGACCAGGCCCGGCAGGGCGTGGCCCAGGGTGTGGCAGGCCGCCACGGTGGCCAGCGCGTTGGACACGGAGAACCTGCCGGGTGCGGGGATCGCGGCCGGATACTTGCGCCCGTCGTGATGCAGCGTGAAGCGGGTGCCCGAGGCCTCGACGACCAGGTCGGTGGCCCGGTAGTCGGCTTCGGTGTCGAGGGCGTACGTGGTCACCGCGCCGGGCATCATCGCGCCGACGAGGGCGCCCACGGGGTCGTCGGCGTTGACCACGGCGTGCCTGCACAGCCCTTGGAAGAGCCGGAGTTTGGCGTCCCGGTAGTTCTCCATCGTGCCGTGGTCGTCCAGGTGGTCCTGGCTCAGATTGGTGAAGACCCCCACGTCGACGAACGTATGGTCGACCCGGTGCGTCAGCAGGCCCATGGATGTGGCCTCCAGCACCACGGTGCCCACACCACGATCGCGCATGCAGCCCAGCAGGTACTGCAGGTCGGGGGATTCCGGGGTGGTCAGCACCGACCGGGGCATCGGGATCAGCTCGTCGCCGATGCGGCTTCCGGCCGTGCCGATGACCCCGGCCTTCGCCCCCTCGGAAATCCGCAGCACGGATTCGACCATGTACGACACGGAGGTCTTCCCGTTGGTGCCGGTGATCGCCACCATGTCCATCCGGCGACCAGGCTCGCCGTAGTAGCGGGAGGCGGCGACGGCGGCCATGCTCCGGGTGTCCGGCACCTGTACGACACAGACGTCCCGCACGGCCGTGGGCAGCTCGAAGCCGTCCTCCACGACGACTGCCGCCGCGCCCCGGGCAAGAGCCGGGGCGACCGCTCCGGGGCCGCCCTCCAGATGGCCGGGCACCGCGATGAACAGCGATCCCGGTGCCACCCGGTCCGCGTCGAAGGCCGTCCCGGCTGTGATGTGCGTCCTCTCCGGGTCGCCCTGGAGGACGTGGTGGGCCTGTCCGGCCAGCAGCTCGCTCAGCTTCAAGATGGTCCCTTCGAGGGGTGGCTCGAGCCGTGGTGCGGCCGTCGCCGGAACGCCGCGACGGCGGTGCGCCGAAGCAGCGGTGGTGAAGTGGAGCCCGCGCCTCGCGCTCGGATCGGGCCCGGAAGTACGAGGAGGAGCGGGGCGAGGCGTCGCCCCGGGAAGCGGTGACCGCTTGAGGTCGCTAGCCGTGCCCGTGCAGGGCGATACGGCGGCTCGCGGGCGCACCGGGGGCGGCCTGGTGCAGGCACTTCCCTATGACCACGGTGCGACCCATGGGCCGAGTGTACGTCCGGACGGGTGGCCCCGATTCCGCTTCACGGACGTACGGCGGCTCCCCACCCTTTCGACGCATCGAGCAGCGAGACCGTGAACGGGTGCCGGGGAGCAGTCAGGATCAGCTCTCCGGGGCCTTCCTCGACCACCTCTCCTCCGTCCAGCACGGCCACCCGTGTGGCAGGTGCCGCGGTGTCGAAGTCGTGCGTGATCAGCACGACACTCGGCCCGTCCGGCTGACGGATCAGTGTGGCGAGCAGGTCCAGCAGGGAGCGCCGGGTCACGGGGTCGAGACCTGAGGTGATCTCGTCGCAGATCAGCACGCGGGGACGCGCGAGGAGCGCTCGGGCAAGGGACGCGCGCTGAAGTTCGCCGCCGGACAGCCGGCCGGGCAGTCTGCGGACGAGGTCCTCGTCCAGTCCGAGGTCCGTCAGCAGCCGCTGGGCCTCCGCCGCCGCCTCGTGGCGCTCGACACCGTGCAGGCGTACCGCTGTGCGGGCCACCTGGTCCAGGATCGGCCGGTGCTCGTCGAAGGCGGCCCGCGCGTCCTGGAAGACGTACTGCACGGCGGCGAGCTGCGCACGGCTGCGGTCCCTCAGACTGCGCGGCAGCGCTGTGCCGTCGAGCAGGATCTGTCCCGTGTGGTCGCGGTGGAGGCCGGCGAGACAGCGGGCGAGTGTGGTCTTGCCGCTGCCGGAGCGCCCGACGACGGCAAGGCATTCGCCGCTGCGGAGGGCGAGCCTGTCCACGTTCAGTACCGGGACGCGGGAGCCGCCGGTCCGGTGGCGGGCGGTGAGTCCGCTGATCGTGAGCAGCTCCGCGCCGGTGCGTCCGGGGTTTGCGTACGGCAGGGTCCTCGGTTCGGCGAGGAGCTCCTTGGTCCACGGGTGCGCGGGAGCGTCCAGGATCCGGTGGGCCTGGCCCTGTTCGACCACGCGGCCGCCGCGCATCACCAGTACCTCGTCGGCCAGTTCGCGTACGACGTCGAGGTCGTGGCTGAGCAGCAGTACGGCGATGCCCCGGCGGGCCACCGCTGCCAGCTGGGCGACCACGCGACGCTTGGTCAGGGCGTCCTGCCCGGTGGTGGGCTCGTCGGCGACGATGACGCGGGCGCCGAGGAGCAGCGCCTGTGCCAGGACGACACGCTGCTGCTGGCCGCCGGACAGCTGGTGCGGGTAGCGGCTCAGCACATCGCCGGAATCGGCGAGCTGGGCATCGGCGAGCGCCTCGGCCACGCGCTCCTGTGCCGTGGCACGACGCCGCGCCCGGGGCAGGTCGCGTACCTGCTGCCGCGCCATGTCCCGCAGGAGGGATCCGGTACGGCGGGCCGGGTTGAGGACGGTCGCGGGGTGCTGGGGGATGTAGCCGATCCGGGTGTCGTGCACGACCACTTCGCCCGTCACCCGCGCGCCCGTGGGGTACTCACCGAGCAGCGCGAGGCCGGTGGTGGTCTTGCCACTGCCGGACGAGCCGACGAGGGCGGTGACGGTGCCGGGCCGGATCCGGAGCGAGACCCCGTCGACGATCGCCCGCCCGCCGACCTCGACGGCCAGCCCGGTGACGGTGGCGATCACAGGGTTCTCGTTCATGGGCGACTTCATGCGCGACTGCCCTTCCGGGACGGGGTGCGGTTCTCCATGGCGGCGTCGACGAGCAGATTGCTGCCCATGGTGAGTGCGACGATGAGCAGGGCGGGCACGACGACCGCCCAGGGCTGGATGAGCAGTCCGGTGCGGTTGCGGTCCACCATCACGGCCCAGTCGGCGGCGTCCGGGGCGACGCCGATGCCCAGGAAGGCCGCGGTGGCCACCAGGTAGAGCACGCCGGTCAGCCGGATCCCGGCGTCGGCGGCCAGGGTGCGCAGGATGGACCGCCCGACGTATCCGACGGCGAGGCGCCACCAGCTCTCCCCCTGCATGCGCAGTGCCTCCAGGGCCGGCCGGGACGCCGCCTCCGCGGCGGCCGCGCGCACGATCCGGGCCGCGTCGGGGATGGAGACAAAGGCCACCAGCAGCGCGAGTCCCGCCGCTCCGGGCGGAAAGGCGGCGGCGACCAGCAGGATCATGAGGAGTGAGGGAACGGCGAGCAGCACGTCCAGCGGACGCATCAGCACTTCCTCCAGCCACCTTCGGTGGGTGAGGGCGCTGATCAGCCCGAGCGGCAGGGCGACGAGATATGCGAGAGCGGTGGCTGCCAGCGCGACGAGCACCACGGGTCGCCCGCCGAGCAGCACCTGTTGCAGGACGTCCCGGCCGACGAAGTCCGTGCCGAGCACGTGTCCCCCGCCGAGGGTGAAGGACGCTGCGCGGGCCGAGGGCTCCCCCACGAACAACGGCCCGGCCAGGGCGAGGCCGAGCGGAAGCGCGGCGACGGCCGCACCGGGGCCGTATCTGCGAAGCCGCTTCATGCCGCCACCCCCGTGCGCGGTGCGAGACGGTGGGTGACGAGGTCGGCGCCTAGGTTGAGCACCACGGTGGCAAGGCCGAAGACCACCGCGAGTCCCTGCACGACGGGGATGTCGCGGTCGGCCACGGCGTTCATGAGGACGGTGCCGAGTCCGGGGATCACGTAAAGGGCCTCCACGACGATGACGCCGCACAGCAGCCAGTCGATGGTGCGGGCGAGCTGCTGGGTGGCGGGAGCCAGCGCGTTGGGCAGGGCGTGCCCATAGCGGATGCGGGCCCCACGGATTCCGTACCGCTCGGCATGGGCGGTGTACGGAGCGGCGAGCGCCTCGATCATGCCGGCCCTGACGAGCCGGGCCAGCGAGCAGACGGGGCGGGCGAGCAGGACCAGGACGGGCAGGACGAGCACGGCGGGATGCGCGAGCAGACCGGTGCCGTATCCGACGGCGGTCGGCGGGAACCACCCGAGCCGCAGGGCGAAGACGCTCACCAGGAGCACGCCGAGGGCGAATTCGGGCACCGCGTAGACGCCGAGGGTCGCGGAGCTGATCAGCCGGTCGGTGAACCGCCCTTCGTGGCGGGCGGCGAGGACGCCGAGGCCTACCCCCACGGGAATGAGGAGCGCGACCGTGACCGTGGCGAGGAGCAGGGTGGGGCCGAAGCCGTCCGCGAGGAAGCCGGCCACGGGCCGTCCGGAGGTGAGCGAGGTGCCGAAGTCGCCGTGGAGCAGCCCCATGACCCAGTCGGCCAGCCGCTCGTGGGCGGGCCGGTCGAGCCCCATCGCCTCGCGGACGGCGGCGATGCGCTGCGGGTCGGGCTGGTCCCCCGCGAAGGCCACCGCAGCGTCGCCCGGCAGCGCCTCGGTGAGCGCGAAGACCAGCAGCACCACGGCCGCGGTCTGCAGGGCGCCGAGGAGCAGCCGCCGGGCGATCCAGGAACGCAGTCCGTTCACGCCAGCCAGACCTTGTCGAAGCGCGCCCAGTCCAGGGTGTTGGCGGGTGCTTCGCCGGCGACGCCCCGCAGGGAGCGTGCGGTGCCGAGGATCCAGTCTCCGAAGCCCCAGACGAGGAACCCTCCTTCGGCGTGCAGCTGCCGCTGCATCCGCCCGTAGAGGGTGGCCCGTGCCGCCTTGTCCTTGGTCGACTGAGCCTGTTGGTACAGCGTGTCGAAGGCCTTGTCCCGCCATTCGGTGGCGTTGGTGGTGGACCCGGTGAGCAGTCGCTGGGAGATGTGGGACTCGATGGGCATGGCGCCGGACCGGTAGCAGCACAGGGTGCCGGAGTCGAGGATGTCCTTCCAGTAGGAGTCCTTGCTGCCCATTCGTACGTCGACGGTGACTCCGGCGCGTGCCGCCTGGTCCCGGAAGATCCCTGCGGCCTCGGTGAAACCTGCGGCGACGGCGGAGGTGTCGAGCGTGACCTTCAGGTCCTGCGCGCCGGCCTGCCTGAGCAGGCTTCGGGCACGGCCGATGTCCTGTGCGCGTTGCGGGAGTTCGTCCGCGTAGTACTCGTATCCCTTGCCGAAGAGGTCGTTACCCTGCTCGCCCGCTCCGGAGAGGGCGCCGGCCACGAGTTCCTGGCGGTCGGCGATGAGGAAGAACGCCTCGCGGACCCGAGGGTCGTCGAAGGGCGGGCGGTCCGTCTTCATGGCGAAGGCCTGCATGGCACTGTTCCGCAGCCGGACGATCTCGATGCCGCCCGCCTTCTCGTGGGCGCGTCCGGTGGCGGGGTTGAGTTCGTGCGCGTACTCGATCTGGCCGCCGAGGAGGGCGTTGATCCGGGCCGACTCCTCGTTGGCGACAACGAATTCGAGCTCGTCCAGGTGCGGGGCACCTTCCCAGTAGGTTTCGTTGCGCCGCAGGACGGTGGAGCGCCCGGGGGTGAAGGAGACGAATCGGAACGGGCCGGAGCCGATCGGCTCGCGGTCGAATGCTGTGGCGCCGCCCTGGACGATGTAGGCGCCGAAGGCCGCCATCACGTTGGGGAATTCGGCTGTCGGCCGCTTGAGTACGAACTCGACGGTCCGCTCCGACGTCGCACGGCTCGCCTCCAGGTCTACGGGTTCCAGGGAGGCGCGGGCGCGGTACGCCTTCGCGGGGTCGGCGATGCGGCGGTAGCTGTACAGGACGTCGGCGGCCGTCACCGGCTTCCCGTCGTGGAACTCCGCCTGCCGCAGGGTGACGGTCCAGCGGTCGAGGCCCGCGTTCGGCTCCCATGTCTCGGCCAGACGTGGCACCGCGGCCAGGTCGGCGCCGTAGTCGGCGAGCTTCTCGAAGAGCGCCTTGCTCCGGGCGGCGTCGGCGAAGAGATTTCCCAGGTGCGGATCCAGGGTTTCGCTAGCGCCGCCTCCGGCGAAGGCGGCACGCAGCCGTCCGCCGCGCCGGGGGGTGCCGTCCCCCTTGCCGGCGGTCGTCTCCGTGGCGACGGGTCCTGAGCATCCGGCGAGCGTGAGCGCGCCGATGCCGGCGGCTCCTCCGGCCGCGGCGAGGAAGCCGCGCCTGCGCAGGCCGGGGAAGCGTTCGTGTCTGTCGGCTGCTGCGGTCATGGCTGTTCTCCTGTTGCTGGGTGTGCGGACTTCGTGGCACGGGGTGGAGCCGGTCGCCGTCGGCGGCGGTACCTGGTTCGGCGCCCGGCTGCCAGGCCGGGTCGGTGCGCGGGCCGGGGCCGTCGTACAGGACGGACGGCCCCGCGCCGTACCGTCGCAGGAGGCCTGACGCCCAACGCCCGGCGAGGCGTTCGGGATCGGGGGACCTGGCCTCGTACAGTTCCAGGCGGTCGGTGAGCCGATTCCCTGTCCGGTGCTTCATGCCGTCACCCCCACGGGGGCGGGCCTTGTCGGGGGCAGGGTGCCGTTGCGCTGCAGCCAGATCACACCGCCCGCCGAGGCGAGCCCGGCCGCCACGCAGCAGGCCCAGGGGAGCAGAGCGGCCGGGCTGCCGCCCCCGTCTCGCTGGGCGGCGTCCATGGCCCAGCCGACAGCCGCGTTGCCGACGGCCGCGGCGATGCCGGAGACCGCGTAGAAGATCCCGAAGTACGTACCCGTCAGTGTCTGCCTCCCGAAGCCCGGGATCAGCTCCATGACGAAGGGCTGCGCGGTCATGACTCCCAGATGCAGCAGCAAGGCTCCGACCAGGACGGGCAGGGCGCGCAGGAAGGCGTCCAAGGCCCCGTCGGGTGGTGTGACCGTACCTGCGACGAGCATCGGCGGTACGAAGGCGAGCCCCATCAGCACGAGGCCGGTGGCGATCCAACGTCCTCTGGTCCCGCGGCCCTTCGTTGCGCGGGTGATCCGCAGCTGGAAGGCGACGCCCGCGATCGTGCCTACGAGGAAGACGAGTCCAGCGGCTCCGTCCCAGCCGGTGGCCTGGCGGGCGCCTGCGGGCAGTAGCAGGTAGAGCTGGTTCTCCAGAGTGAACATGCCGACCATGGCCAGTGCGAACGCGAGGAAGGCCCGGTTACCGACGGCTTCCCGCCAGTCGGCGGTGACACTGCTCGTGGCCGGTGGCACGTCCCGGGCCGGGAGCACCAGGGCCTGGGCGACGGTGAGCACGGCGAAGATCGCGGCGGCGGTGAGCGCGGAGGCCCGGAAATCGACGAGCAGCAGGGCACTGCCCAGGAGAGGGCCGATGAGGGCACCGGTCGTCGCGAAGACGTTGAACAGGGCGAACGCCTCGGCTTTGCGCTCCCCCGCTTCCAGCGCGAGACAGGTGCGCACGGCGGGGTTGAACAGAGCGCCGGCCACTCCGCTGAGCACCGAGGCGGCGAGCAGTACGGGCAGTCCGTCGCCGAGCGCGAAGAGGGCGAAGCCGACGGTGCGTATCGCGCAGCCGGTAATGATGACACCTCGGGCCCCTAGCCGGTCGGCGGCGGAGCCGCCTATGAGGAAGAGGCCTTGCTGGCTGAGGTTGCGTACGCCGAGGACGATGCCGACGACGGCCGCCGACAGGCCCAGGTTGTCGCCCAGGTGGGTGGCGAGGTACGGGATGAGGAGATAGAAGCCTGTGTTGACGCCGAGTTGGTTGACCAGCAACAGGCGGATGGCGAGCGGGAATCCCCGGATCTCCTGCCAGGTCCTCATGAGGCCGCGCTCCGGACCCCGGCTTCGGTGCGACGCCGTACGCCGAACCCCGGACGGCCCTCCGCCGCGACGAGCCCCACTTCACCTTTCTCACCCGCGACCCGCACCACTACCTCTGGTCGGCACCGACGAGCACGGCCCAACCACTGCTCACCGCACGTAATCTCGTCATGGCACGCGCAGAAGACGGCGACGCACTGTCTCCCCGGGCCGATCGGCTGCACGAGGCTCTGCGTTCCGACGGTCTGGTCACGTCCTGTGACTGCAATCTGCCGGACTCCGCCCGGATCGCCGCCCGGCCGGGCCTGCCGGGGCACCCGTCCGAAGCCGTGTCCCTCCTCCAGGGCCCGTGGCAGCAGCCTGCTCATCGACCCGACCCAGCTCTCGACCACTAACAGATGAGCCACGAGCTCCCCCCTCCTCACAGTGCCGTCGACAGTGCGGGCAGGCAGAGATCACCCCCGTGCGGGGGCGCCGACCCGACTGCACATGCTATCGATAATCGTTTTCATTGTCACCCAAAGCGGCGTCACTGCTCTCGGCAACCGCCTTCCGTTGCGCCCCCCGCCAGACCGGAGTGGAATTGCATACAGGGGGACCCGGAGAAAGGGACACGCCATGAGCGACAGCGACCGGGGGGACGACGTCTACCAGCCACAGGAGCCGGAGGCTTCCGACCCTGCTGACCTGCTGGATCTGGAGGACACCCTGGACACGTCCGGGATCGCCGACGTCCTGGACGAGGGCTACTCCCCGCCCGACCGGCCCTGGGCGGTCGACGACAAGGGCACCACCGCCTCGGAACAGCACGCGGGCGAATCCCTCGACAGCCGCCTGACCAGGGAAGTCCCTGAGAGCACGACCTCTGTTCCCGACGGCCCAGGCGATCTGACCGACGGCGACGGGGAGCTCTACGACCTGAACGAAGTAGGGACGGACCGCGCGGGCAGACTCACACAGGAGGGCGACGGGCATGTGCCCTCCACCCTCACCGCCCAGGACGTCGGTATCGACGGCGCGGCGGCGTCCGCCGAGGAAGCGGCGATGCACCTGGTCCCGGAGGAGCAGGACCTGTTCGGGGAGGAGCCGGTGCCCTGACGGCGGCTACGTCCGCATACCGGAGAACAGCGAGTCACCTGCGCTGTCTCTTCGCAGCAGCGGCGTGCCTGGCGTACACCTCCGGCAAGTCCCGCATGTCGCGGAGAGCGGACTTACGCCCCCGTTGCGCAAGGCGGTCCGGATACAGGTGGCCCCCTAGGTGGCCGGTCGCGTGCTGCAGACACCGGGCGAAGTGTCTGCCGCCCTCGATCACCAGCCGTCTGCCGTCCTTGCCGGAGCGCCGGACCACGGCACCATCGAGGCGAGGCACCACGCGATACGGGGCGCGAACGGACAGGCAGCCTTCGGGTCCCTCCACCAAGCGGCGGCGTTCAGCGGGTACCGCGTCCAGGACGGTATCGGCGATGGCGCCCGACATCGTCAGACCTCAGCCACGGATCCTCAGCCGGAGCGCACGCGCCGGGCCTTCGTGACCAGGCCATACGGATCGCCCTGCTGGACTGCTCGCCGAAGCGGGCACCCTGACCTCCACCGAGGCCGCCGCGCGCCTGGGTCGCAGATCCGGGCTCCACTCCCTCCGCAGGTGTGCCGACTGTGCCGGATGCGGTCGTAGGGCCCCCGGTGCAAGGAGACATGGACCGGTTCGGCCGAAAGGCGCCGTTGCGCTGCCGAGCCCCTGAAAACGCTTGGACGCCGGCCGTCCGGCCACGCAAGACTCCTTTCCCCCGGACCTCTTGCCGCGGACGCGCAGCCGGCGCTTCCTCGCGCCTTTCGGCGCGGCGACCTCCCACCACGGCGGAGTCCGGAGCAACTGCCCGCGTAACGACATGAGGTCGGCATGGGATCGCAGCAGTCTCACTGCACCGGACCGGGCAAGGGCCCGGTCCGGCTCGCACTCCGCCACTACCTGCGGGAGCTGTCCCGCCAGCGCAGACTTTCTGTTCCCGGGCTCATGCTCCCGGCCCTCGGCAACATCGGGATCACATACATCGCGCCGCTGGTCGTCGCCAAACTCGTCGGCCGGATCGCCGAGGACGGGGCCATAAGCATCCGCGAGGCACTCCCCTACGTCGGCGTGTTCGCCGGAGTGCTTCTCCTGGCGGAAACCATGTGGCGGCTGGGCTTGCACTGCCTCAACCGCGTCGACGCCCGAGGCATCGAACGCTTGTATGTCACCGGAATGGACGAGCTGTTCGCCAAGGACGCCGCGTTCTTCCAGGACAACTTCGCCGGATCGCTGACCAAGAGGGTACTGAGCTTCGCCTCACGCTTCGAGGAGTTCGTCGACACCCTCACGTTCAACGTCGTCGGAAGCCTGGCCCCGCTGCTTTTCGGCACGGTGATCCTGTGGACCTACGACCCCCTGCTGGTGGTCGGCCTGCTGACGATGATCGCGGTGACCGCTGTGTGCGCCGCACCGCTCATCCGGCGCCGCCAGAAACTGGTCAGCCGGCGTGAGGAGGCGATCGCCCGGGTGTCGGGCCATGTGTCCGACGTGCTGATGAACATGGACACCGTGCGCGCCTTCGCGGCCGAGGAACGCGAGGCCGCCGAGCACCGGGCACGGGTCGCGGAGTCCCGGCGGCTGACGCTGCTCTCATGGGACTACGGCAATCTACGCATCGACACCCTCGTCGCGCCGCTGTCGGTACTCACCAACGCGCTGGGCCTGCTTCTCGCCGTCGGGATCGGGGCCGGCGGCGGCAGCGTGGAGGCGATCGTGGTCGCCTTCACGTATTACACCGGTTCGACCCGCATCATGTTCGAGTTCAATCAGATCTACCGCCGCCTCGAGAGCTCGATGACCGAGGCCGCGCAGTTCACCGAGTTGCTCCTCCTCGAGCCCACCGTGCTGGACCCCGCGACACCGGAGCCGTTGAGCCCGCGGTCCGCGGGCGTCCGCTTCGAACAGGTCACCTTCGCTCACGACGGGGGCGACCCGATCTTCGAGGGGCTCGATCTGGACGTGCCCAGCGGGGCGAGGATCGGCCTCGTCGGGCGGTCCGGCGGCGGCAAGACCACACTCACCCGGCTACTGCTGCGTATGGCCGACGTCCGGTCCGGCCGCGTCCTGATCGGTGGTCAGGACATCAGCCGGCTGCGCCAGTCCGACCTGCGGAGCCTGATCGCGTACGTCCCGCAGGAACCGGCCATGTTCCACCGCACCCTGCGCGAGAACATCCAGTTCGCCCGCCCGGACGCCACCGTCGCAGAGATCCGCGCCGCCGCCGACGCGGCCCATGTCACCGAGTTCGCCGACCAACTCCCGGCGGGCTTCGACACGATGGTCGGGGAGCGTGGCGTCAAGCTCTCCGGCGGGCAGCGTCAGCGGGTCGCCCTCGCCCGGGCGATCCTGCGTGACGCGCCGGTCCTGCTGCTCGACGAGGCGACCAGCGCGCTACACTCCGAGAGCGAGACCCTCGTCCAACAGGCGCTGTGGCAGCTGATGGAGGGCCGGACCGCGCTGGTCGTCGCGCACCGCCTGAGTACGGTCGCGGCCATGGACCAGCTCATCGTGCT
This sequence comes from Streptomyces sp. NPDC002911, assembly GCF_053591835.1. Lineage (NCBI taxonomy): Bacteria > Bacillati > Actinomycetota > Actinomycetes > Kitasatosporales > Streptomycetaceae > Streptomyces > Streptomyces sp. NPDC002911. The sequence goes on from NZ_JBSFUO010000013.1 coordinate 105,905, forward strand.
CGACCAGGGACGCCTTGTCGAGCAGGGTACACATCACGAGCTTCTGCACACCGACGGTGCCTATGCCAAGCTCTGGCACCACCAGTCCGGCGGCTTCCTCGTCGACACCGCCGCCGGACCGTTGGTGCCACGGCCGAACAGGCGCGGTGACGACGAGGCCTAGGCACCGCCCGGCCGGCCGGTGTGACACGTCCCGGCTCGCATTCCGAGCTCACCGGCCCCGGGCCGGGCGTGCGCACGTCACCGGATGCGTACGGATACCAGCCCGGGCGCCGCCCGTCCGCCCCCGCCACAAACCCACCTGGCGCACGAGCTCGTCGATCGCGAACAGGAGTGGACCACCACATGCCCACCACCCCCTCGTCCGAACGCACCGCGCAGATCGGCGGCACCGAACTCACTGTCACGGGTAGCGATCCCGCCCGGAACGTCGAAAGATCAGCGACACCATGACAGGCTCCCAGACCTCGGCCAACTGCGCACCGTAAGCTCGGCAGCCCGTTCCAGCATGGCGGTCTGTCGAACTGCCGAACACGACGAAACCGGAAGAAGGCAGGGTCACAATGAGCAGCGCAGCGCAGATCGGTGTCACAGGGCTTGCCGTTATGGGGCGCAACCTGGCCCGGAATTTCGCACGCAACGGATACACCGTCGCTTTGCACAACCGAACCTCCGCTCGCACCCGCGAACTCGTCGAAGAATTCGGCGATGAGGGTCACTTCATCGCTACCGAGAGCGCAGAGGATTTCGTGGCAGCCATGGAGAGGCCACGACGCCTGGTCGTCATGGTGAAAGCAGGGGAGGCCACGGACGCGGTGATCGCCGAGTTCGCACCTCTCCTGGAGTCCGGCGACATGATCATCGACGGTGGCAACGCTCACTTCGCCGACACGCGCCGCCGTGAGCGCGAGTTGCGCGAGCAGGGCATCCACTTCGTCGGAACGGGCGTCTCCGGCGGCGAGGAAGGAGCGCTCAACGGGCCGAGCATCATGCCCGGCGGCAGCAGGGAGTCGTACGACTTCCTCGGGCCGATGCTCGAGAAGATCTCCGCGAAGGCCAAGGACGGGGCTCCGTGCGTCACTCATATCGGCCCTGACGGAGCCGGACACTTCGTAAAAATGGCACACAACGGCGTCGAATACGCCGATATGCAGCTCATCGGCGAGGCATACCACCTGCTCCGCGACGTGGCCGGATACTCCGCCGCGCAGATCGCGGACGTCTTCCGCACGTGGAACACCGGGCGCCTGGAGTCCTACCTCATCGAGATCACCGCGGAGGTGCTCTCGCAGGTCGACGCAGAGACCGGCGAGCCCTTCGTCGACGTGGTGCTCGACCAGGCGGAGCAGAAGGGCACCGGCCGCTGGACTGTACAGGTCGCCCTTGACCTGGGGGTCCCCGTCTCCGGCATCGCCGAGGCCGTCTTCGCCCGTTCCGTCTCCGGCCACGCCGCCCTCCGAGAGGCCTCACGGCATCTCGCCGGACCGACCGCGCGCAAGCTCGGCGAGGAGGAGGCGGCGGCATTCGCCGACCAGGTCGAGCAGGCGCTGTATGCCTCGAAAATCGTCTCCTACACCCAGGGCTTTCACGAGATCGCGGCCGGCAGCGAGGAATACGACTGGAAAATCGATCTCGGCAAGGTCGCCGCGATCTGGCGCGGCGGATGCATCATCCGGGCCGCGTTCCTCGACAGGATCACCAGCGCCTACGAAGCCCAGCCGCAGCTGCCGAGCCTTCTCTCCGACAAGAGCTTCGCCGAAGAGATCGCCGCCGCACAGAACGACTGGCGCACGGTGATCGCCACCGCCGTCATCCAGGGCGTCCCCACTCCCGCCTTTGCCGCCACCCTCGCCTACTACGACTCCCTGCGCGCCGAACGCCTCCCCGCCGCCCTCACCCAGGGCCAGCGCGACTACTTCGGCGCACACACCTACCGCCGCATCGACCGCGACGGTGTCTTCCACACCCTCTGGGGCGGCGACAAGACCGAAGTGGAAAGCTGACCAGCGCTCGCCGGGCCTGACAGCGGGACCCCTCAGCCAATCACAGACGCTGAAGAGATCAGGGGCGTGGACGGGGCCACACCCCCGTCCGGCTATACGGCTGTCGGGCCCTGGCAGGTACTGGAACCCGCCGCCGGGGCGGGGTGCGGCGGGCGGTTGGCGGGGCGTACCCACCCGGCCGCCGGTTCCGCCTGTCAGGCCCGGGCCGCCGACAACGTACGGGTCAGGAAGTCCCGGATGTAGCCGACCGTGCTGTCCAGGTGGCTCTCAAGCAGGAAGTGGCCACCTCCGGGTACCAAATGGATCTCGGCATCCGGCAGGTCCCGCGCGAAGGCACGCGCACCGTCGGGGCCGAAGATGAGGTCCTCGGCTCCCCATACCGCCAGCAGCGGGACGCGGCTCTCCCGGAAGTACGCGTGTACCTGCGGATAGAGGGGCGGGTTGGTGGCGTAGTCACGGAAGAGGGCGAGCTGCACGAGGTCGTTTCCGGGGCGGCTGATGTCACGGTGGTCGGCCGTCCAGGTGTCGGGGTCGACCAGTTCGGGCCGGTCCACCCCGTGGAGGTACTGCCAGCGGACGGCATCCAGATCGAGGGCCCCGCGGACCGCCTGCTCGGTCGCGGGCCCCGGGTCCTTCGCGTAGGCCCACACAGGCGCCCAGAAGTCAGGGACGAAGCCGTCCTCGTAGGCGTTGCCGTTCTGAGTGATCACTGCGGTGAGCGCCTGCGGATTGCGCAGCGCGAGCCGCCACCCGATAGGAGCACCGTAGTCCTGTACGTACATGGCGTAGCTGGTGACACCGAGCCCGGTCAGGAGTGACTCCGTGATGTCTGTGAGTGCGTCGAACGTGTACAGGAACGCGTCGGCGGGCGGGGTATCGGAGTGGCCGAAGCCGAGGTGGTCGGGAGCAATGACGCGGAACCGGTCGGCGAGCTCCGGGATCAGCCGGCGGAACATGCGCGAGCTGGTGGGGAATCCGTGCAGGAGCACGACAGCCGGCGCGTCGCGGGGTCCAGCCTCCCTGTAGAAGATGCGGTGTCCACGCACAGTGGCGCACCGGTGGTGAATGCCAGTCATGACTAACCCTCCAGGATCTCCTTGATGGTTACCTACGCTTCTGAGTGGACCGGATGCGAGGTAACCTGTCAAATCGACGAACACGGTTAGATGGAAAAACTTGGACGGGAGGTGGGGTAGGCGTGATCGACGAACGGGCACTGCTCGAGGCGCTGAACAGCACTCCGGTGGTGGACGGTCGGTCACAGGATCTGTGGGCCGATGACGCCGAGCTGCGGCGGTGGGCTCAGGAGCACGGCGGTCCCGGTGACGCGCCGGCGACCGACTGGCTGCGGACGGCGAGGGACGTGCTCCAGACCGCCACGCGCGGCCCCGTGCCCGAGGCGGAGCTGCAGCGGATACTTGCTGGCGTCCGCCGGCTCCCCGAGGTCGGCGAGTCGGGCCTACGGTGGCGTCTCCAAGGGCCACCCGAGCGGATGCTCGCGGTGGAGCTGGTGCTTGTCTGGTATGACGTCCGGGAACGCAGGCCCGGTCGACTGCGCCCATGCGGCAACGAAGAGTGCCGCCTCTTCCTCCTCGACCGCAGCCGTGCCAATACCGCCCGCTGGTGCTCGATGAAGACCTGCGGTAATCGTCTGAAGGCCCGCCGCCACCAGGAGCGCGCCCGTCAGGCTCCGACGTCCTGACGGGTGCACATGATCAGTTCTGGACGGGCACGGTCCGGCTGCACCGGCCGGACTCGGATCGCGTCGCGGCGGACCTGACGAGGCGGGCAGACGTCCTGGAGGACCGCTGGGTCGGGACGCGATGTCCATGACGCGAACCAGAGGCGGAGCGACGCCACGGTGACGGTGACGTGGAAGAAGTTCCGCACCGGCACGGCCCGCCTGACCCTGGATGCTGGCGGCGTCCGACGGCCGTCAGACGTCGGCGGCAGGCCTGGAACGACGTGCGTTCGTTGCCCATTACTTTCAGCGACTCGACTGCGGATCTGTCACGCCGGATCGTCACCTCGGTCAGGCCGGACACGCTTGTGTCAGATGCTCACTTCTCGAACCGGACCCGGCCCGACGGGCACGACTCGCCGGCATCCGCGCAAGCCTGATCGCCCGCATGGCCGGGGCCGAACGCGAAGGCCGGGTCAACAAGGTCGACGGCCTGCAAGTCAGCCTCACCGGAGCCAGAGGATGAACTCCCCCAGCTTGATCACAAGCCCAGTGCCGTCGTTTTCGGGGCCTCTGCTCTGCCAAGAGCGTCGCATTCCCAAAGAATTCCCATACGTCCCTTCACTGCAACGCGGACTGCAGAGCAGGCACCGCGGACCCTGAACTCGTGGAAGGGATCTTCCAGTGGAACGGGACGCCGTCGCCGTCGACGTAGACGAGGGTGCCACCCTTCTCGGCGGTGGTGATATCGAAGGCAGCGGTGTTGACCTGGTGAGTGTCGGGCCGCACCCCTGGACCACCATCACTGAATCCAACGGGAGCGATCCTTCCCGCCACCTTGCCGTTCCCCGCCTTGACGGTACGCCCGTCGGGAGTCTTCCACCGGAAGCCGCCGTTGCCGACTGTGGTCGTCACAACAGTGTTGGCCCGATTCTCGGCTTTGAACGTGACGACGGCGAAAAGATCGTGCTCCGGGGTGTCGGCGCCGGCCTTGTCGACATAGACGACGGTATCCGGAGTGATCCGCACGGTCCCCTTACCTCCGCTACCGGCGGTGTCAGCACTCTGCCCCACCTCAAGTGTGGTGCGCGGACTCGGCTGTGGAGTGCTTCTGTCGTCGCTCTCGCCACAGGCAGTGAGACTCAGGCAGCAGGCTGCTGCGAGTGCGGATGTTCTGATGGCGTGGCGCACGATTCCCCCGACAGGAGCTGTTGAAGTAAGCAAAGTCTGCCCCAGCCAGCAGTACAACTGGATCAACGTTGCCCTGTTGTGACCAACCAGATGCTCCTCGCGAAAGGCCTGACGCCGTTGCCAACGCTCCCTGCCTGAACAGCTCCCCCTGGTCGCGCAGCACGGCCGGATCCGTGATGGTCTGACCGCCGCCCTCAGCCACCGCCACCGCGCTGCCCTCACCGTCGTACGCCTGCTCGGCAAGGTAGTCCCGGACGTCCACCGCGTGCAGCGCCCGCGCGATGCCGCCGCGCGAGGGAGGTACTGTCAACGCCCGGCAGCGCCGGGTGCAGGATCCCTCTGGTCGACGGTCACCATCACGGCCCGCTCTCCCAGTGTCCCGCGCAGCTTCTACGCGCCGACCAGGGACGTTCCGGGATCGCGCTCGTTCTGTACGAGGAGCATGGTGGACGGGCCTCGTCCGCCGACCTGCACCGGCGGTTCGAAGACCGTACCCGGCCAGAAGCCACAGGGCCCGATGTCCGCCGTCGATCCGCCCAGCTTCGGGTACAGCAGCCGGTCGAGTGCGGCGGCACGCTGGTACGTGCGGCCTCCCGTGTGACGTCGACTGCGGTGTGCGCGAGCTCGCCAGGGCGAACGCCGTCGCCGACGGGGTCCTGCCGGCCACCCCGCCGGGGTGACTTCGCGCTGTGCCTGGGACAGGATCTGTCCATCGGATATCTGGACCACGATGCGACGAGCTTCGAATCCACTTCCACCAGGCGTTCACCTTCCGATGCTGACACCCGAGGCCGTGGTCCCGCACATCGCCCGAACGCGCCGACCCAGGAGGCTCCCATCGACGACACCCGCCCTGCGCCGGCATCGAGCTCCCCGGCAGTCGAGGGCTCCCCGCGCACACCCCGCTCGGACCGGTTCGGCGAAGCGCTCCGTCTCGCGGTGGCCGAGGGGCTGCTCGGCGAGGAGCAGCCCCTCGCGGGCTTCCTGGACGCGGACGGGATACGCGACTCCGTCGCCGCGCTGCAAGACGCCTTCGCCGCGGAGCCGGGCGTACGGGTGCTGCACACCTTCGCCGCGAAGGCCGCGTCGCTGATCCCGGTGCTGCGGCTCCTCGCCGACTGCGGCATGGGCTGCGAGGTGGCCGGGCCGGGCGAACTGCGGCTCGCGGTCGAGGCCGGTTTCCCCCCGGCACGAATAGTCCTGGACTCACCCGCCAAGACCCGCGACGAGCTGCGGCTGGCGCTGATGCTCGGTGTCGCCGTGAACGCGGACAGCTTCGGTGAGATCCGCCGCATCGATGAGCTCCGCTCCCCAGGCTCTGCGTCCGTCCTGGGGCTACGGGTGAACCCGCAGGTAGGAGGAGGCTCCATCGAAGCCATGAGCACGGCGACGGCCACCTCGAAATTCGGCGTGGCCCTGCGTGACCCAGGCGCCCGCGAACAGGTCGTCCAGGCCTTCGCCGAGCGTCCCTGGCTGAGCCGGCTGCACGCCCACGTCGGTTCGCAGGGCTGCTCGCTGGAGCTGATCGCCGCGGGCATCGCGGAGACGTACCGGCTCGCAGAGGAGATCAACGAGTCAGTCGGGACGCGCCGGGTCACCGGGCTCGACATCGGGGGCGGGCTGCCGGTCAACTTCGCCGACGACGACACCCGGCCCACCTTCGCGGAGTACGTGGCGGCGCTCAGGGAAGCGGCTCCCGGAATCTTCGACGGGCGCTACGACCTGGTCACCGAATTCGGCAGATCCCTGCTCGCCAAGAACGGCTTCATCGGGGCGCGAGTCGAGTACACGAAGGATGCGGGCGGGCGTCGTATCGCGCTCACCCACGCGGGGGCACAGATCGCCACCCGCACCGTGTTCATGCCTGAGGCCTGGCCACTGCGGGTCGGCGCGTTCGACAGCGAGGGACGCCCCAGGATCGGACGGCCGATGGTCCAGGACATCGCGGGGCCGTGCTGCTTCGCCGGGGACATCGTGGCCCATGCCCGGGAGCTGCCCGAACTACGGGAGGGCGACTTCGTGGCCCTGTACGACACGGGGGCGTACTACTTCTCCACCCCGTGGGCGTACAACAGTCTGCCCAGGCCGGCGGTCTACGGCTTCGCGGGGCGAACCAGCGACCTGCGCTTCGCCCTGGTGCGCGAGGCGCAGTCACTGGACTCGGTGGTGGCGGAGAGCGGGCTGCTCCAGGCGGACGCGCTGACGGGACTCCACGAGAGGCCTTAGAAGCTCTGGCTCACCCCGCCGGCTGAGGCTCCGGCTCGGGTACCGGCTCGGGGTTCGGGTTCGGCGGCTGCGGAATCGGGTCAGGCGCGGGGCCGGGCGGCACAGGGCCCGGCGGTACGGGCGGTGGGGAGGGAACCGGTGTCGGCGGCCCCGGCACGGGCGGGGGCGTCGGCGCGGGCGGTACGGGGTCGGGATTCGGGTGGGTCATCTCGGTCCTCCAAGGGCGGCGAACGGGACGAGTGGATCTCATCTCCACCGTCTCCCGGAGCGGCTGCCCGCGCCTGCCGAGTCCATACGTATGCGCCGTGACTCCTGTTCCCGGACGCTTCCCCGGCCGACCTCAGAACAGCTCGGGATGAGACTCGAGCTGCCGCTCGGCCCCGCGCATCAGCTCTTCCGGGGCCTCCGGCGCCTCCTCCGGATGGCGTCGGGCCCACCTGACGACGTAGGAGCAGAGAGGGGCGACGGGCACCCCTTCCCGGGCCGCCATGGCGTAGAAGGACCGCGCGAGGGCACCGCCGATGCCCTCGCCCTCGTGTTCCGGCTCGACCCTCGTACGGTGGACGGCGTGAGCGGCTCAGCTCCGCGCGGGCACGGCCTGCGGGCTGCGCTCGGTGGGCGTACCCGGCACGGGCGCCGAGGCGTCGTCTCCCAGCTCCACGATGCGGTTCCCGGCGTCCACGTGCACGACGCTGGGCACGAGCGCACGCGCCTCCGCGTCGTCGACCTGTGCGTAACTGATGAGAATGACCAGGTCACCGGGGTGTACCAGGTGGGCGGCGGCGCCGTTGATCCCGATGACACCGGAGCCGCGCTCCCCCTCGATGACGTACGTCTCGAGCCGGGCGCCGTTGTCGATGTCCACGATGTGAACGAGCTCGCCGGGCAGCAGATCCGCGGCGTCCATCAGGTCGGCGTCGACCGTCACCGAGCCGACGTAGTGCAGGTCGGCCTGGGTCACGGTAGCTCGATGGATCTTGGACTTGAACAGAGTGCGCAGCATATGGGACTCCTGGAAGACGGCTCCCTGCCTGCTCTTTGCAGGTCAAGGGCGATCTTCACTGTACATCGACATGTATTCGACTCGAAGACTTTCCAGAACATCGTGCGCCGTGGGGAGCGGGCTTCTCACCCGCGCGATCCATGCAGAACAGGCTGCCGCGGAGCCATCAACCGGGAGTATGTACGGAGGACCACCCCGTCCGCTCTGAAGCGCACGTCAGAGCAGCCTCGTGATGCGTGCATCCCCGGCGGGGACTCCAGGGCCTTCTGCAAGGACCCCGGCAAGCCCACCTGCCGGAGACCAGGCGAAGTGAGCCAGGAGTCCCCTCCGCCAGGAGAGGGAGGAGTCAGCAGGGCTACTCAGCCTAGCTGCGTCTTCAGCCACCGCAGGACATCAGGTGTAACCGGGTCCGTGATGTCCGCGAACTCATCGTGCCGCTTGAGGAACTTGGCGACGTAGGGGCAGACCGGGACGATCCGCATTCCGGATGCGCGCACGTCGACGAGTGCCTGCTGGACCAGCTGTGGGGCCAGCCCCTGGCCGGCGAAGGCCTCGTCGATCTCCGTGTGGAAGAAGACACGTTGCACACCCAGGTCACGGTAGGCGGTCAGACCGGCGCGTTGGCCGTCGACCAGGATCTCGTACCGGTGGTCGGCGTCCGCACGCTCGACGACCGTGGTGGTGGAGGGCTCGCTCATGGTGTGCCTTTCGCGAGGGAGGTCACCGGGCCGGTGGGTTCCGGCGCGGTGCGATGACGGCGTTCGGCAGGGCCGGTGCGGGCAGGGGGCCGCCGGGAAAGTCCTCGATGACGCCGAAGCGGTCGGAGGAGGCTTCCCAGTCCTCGCGGGCTTTCACCATGTCCTCGTGGCTGCGGCCGACGAAGTTCCACCACATGACGATCTCCTCCCCGAAGGGAGGTCCTCCGATGAGGATGGCCCGCGCCGGGGCGTCGGTCTCGTTCACCATGGTCAGGGTGTCCGCGCCGCGAGGGACGTAGCCGAGTTCGGCAGGCCGCAGCACAGTGTCGACCATGCGGATGTCTCCGCTGTCCACGAGGAGTCCGTGCTCGAAAGTCGCGTCCACGGCGAGAGTGAGCGTCACATGGGGTTCGATGACGATCTCGGCGCCGAGCAGCGGCGTGAAGGTCCGGGCCAGGGAGGTTTGGCCGACGAGCGAGCCCAGGAAGACCCTGATCTCAGCGCCGTCTACCCGCGCGGGTTCGGGCACGTAGTGCTGGAAGTCCCGGGCAGCGTGGCGGTGTTCCTCGGGCAGCGCGACCCACAACTGGACGCCGTGGAGGACGGCGGTGTTCGGGGTGGAGACCTCTGAGTGGGCGATGCCATGTCCGCCGGTCATGAGGTTCATCTCACCGGGCCGGATCAAGGCATGGGTGCCGAGAGTGTCGCGATGTTCGACCTCTCCGCTGAACAGCCAGCTCACCGTCTGCAGTCCGGTGTGCGGATGCGGGGGCATGTTCATGCCTCCCGATACGGCGACCTGGTGCGGGCCGTAGTGATCGGCGAAGCACCAGGCGCCGATGAGTGTGCGCTGCCGCTGGGGCAACGTCCGCCGCACGCTCATCGCGCGTGGACCCCCGAGAGGAACTTCGCGCGCCGATAGGACATCGACCCTGGGGACTCCTGCCGGCCGGTCGCCTTCGACGAGCGCACCGCAGCGCAGAGCCGCGGCATCGGTTTCCGCGTTGCTCACCGAGAGCACCTCCCACACGATTTAGTTGTCACGTCAACCATCATGCCACAGTGCAGGCCGATAGCCAAAGCACCCGCACGAACACAGGCCACTCCGAGCGTGGCCCGAAGGAGGCCCCGACGTGAGCGACCGCACCCGCTTGTCCCCGCCCCGCAGGATCTTCATCGACAAACAGAGCCCCGAGGTCTCCCATGCCCTGGTCCAGGTATCGGAGGCGGTCCGAGCAGCCCCCGAGGCCGGACTCGACCACACCACCACGGAACTGAGCAACCTCCGCGTGTCGCAACTCGACGGCTGCGCCTACTGCCTCGACGTGCACACCAGAGCGGTCCTGTGCGCCGGTGAATCACCACAGAGAATCGGAATTCTGAGCGCGTGGCGGGACGCCGGCCTGGTCACTCCCTCGGAGCGCGCCGCCCTGGCTCTGGCCGAGGCCACAACCGATCCGGTGAACGCCACGACCCACGCATCCGCTCACGAGGCCGTCCGGGAGGCTCTCTTCGAGGACCAGATCTCAGCCGCGATCCGGGTGGCGCTCACCATCAACGCGTGCAATCGCGTGTCGATCATGAGCAAGCACCCCGTACCGTCGCTTCACAACAAGTGGAGGTGGCCGGCCCGCCCCACCGCTGCGTCACGGAGAGGTGTTGCGACGACCGCCAGAACCCAGAGGGCAAGCCGGGGTCCAGGATGTACGTCATCTCGTAGGTGAGCCGCTCAGTGCTGATGCCGGCCTGATCCCACGGCGGCCTGGGCACAGTGGACCGCGCCGGTGCCCGTCAGACGGCCGGGGACATGAAACCGGTCTCGATCTCGCTGTGGACGGAGACCGCCTCAGGGGCGGGGCAGGTTTCGCAGGTTGGCGCGGGCAAGGTCGAGCATCTTGCCGACGCCGCCGTCGAGCACTGTCCGGCCCGCGGCGAAGGCGAATCCCTTGACCTGGGCGGCCGAGACGTGCGGCGGGATCGACAGCGCGTTGGGGTCGGTCACCAGGTCGACCAGGAACGGTCCGTCATGGGCGAGCGCCTGCTTGAGTCCCTGGACGACATCCCCGGGGCGCTCGATGCGGATCGCATCGATGCCCGCACTGCGGGCTATCGCCGCGTAGTTCACCGGCTCGTGGTCGGTCTCGTGCTCGGGCAGCCCCTCGACCAGCATTTCCAACTTCACCATGCCCAGGGAGGAGTTGTTGAAGACGATCGTCTTCACCGGCAGATCGTGCAGCTTCACCGTGAGCAATTCGCCCATGAGCATGCTCAGTCCACCGTCACCCGACATCGAGATCACCTGACGGCCGGCGTATGCGAACTGGGCGCCGATGGCGTGCGGCAGCGCGTTGGCCATCGTGCCGTGCAGGAACGAACCGATCACCCGGCGCCGTCCGTTGGGGGTCAGATAACGCGCCGCCCAGACGTTGGACATGCCAGTGTCCACGGTGAACACGGCGTCGTCGGCCGCGAGTTCATCCAAGACGGAGGCCGCGTACTCAGGGTGGATCGGGGTGTGCCCCTCAACGTCGTGGGTGTAGGCGGAGACCACCCTCTCCAGCGACTTGGCATGCTTGTGCAGCATCCGGTCCAGATAGGTACGGTCCCGCTTCGCCTCGATCAACGGCAGCACAGCCCTCAGCGTCTCCCGGACGTCTCCGTGGACCCCGAGTTCGAGAAGAGTGCGACGGCCGAGCCGGCCCGCATCGTGGTCGATCTGCACGGTACGCGCCTGCGGCAGGAAGTCGTTGTACGGGAAATCGGTACCGAGCAAGACGACCAGGTCGGCATCGTGCATCGCGTCGAAGCAGGCGCCGTAGCCCAGTAGACCACTCATACCCACGTCGTACGGGTTGTCGAACTGGATCCATTCCTTGCCCCGCAGGGTGTGCCCGACGGGGGCGGCAGCCTTCTCTGCGAGCGCCATGACCTCAGCATGCGCGTCCCGCACTCCCGCACCGCAGAACAGCATCACCTTCCGTGCCGCGTTCAGCTTCTCGGCCAGCACCCGGACCTGCCTGTCCGGCGCGACGACGCGGCCGCGCTCGGTGACCAGGTCGCTGCTTCCCGTCGGGTGAGTCGCCTCGTCGTGCGCGACATCGCCCGGTATCACCAGGACTGACACGGCACTGTTACCAAGAGCCCGCTGCATGGCGATCCGCAGAACCCGGGGCATCTGCTTGGGGGTGCTGATCATCTCGCAGTAGTCACTGCACTCCGTGAACAGCCGTTCCGGGTGCGTCTCCTGGAAGAAGCCGGTACCGATCTGATGGGACGGGATGTGTGAGGCGAGTGCCAGCACGGGCGCACCGGAGCGGTGCGCGTCATACAGTCCCTGGATCAGATGGGTGTTTCCGGGGCCACAGCTTCCGGCACACACCGTGAGCCTGCCGGTCAACTGGGCCTCCGCTGCCGCAGCGAAGGCGGCAGCCTCCTCGTTCCGTACATGCACCCACTCGATGCCGTCGGTACGACGCACCGCGTCGACCACCGAGTTCAGACTGTCACCCACCACGCCGTAGATCCGCTCCACGCCCGCCTGGCGCAGAATGTCCACCATCTGCTGGGCCACTGTCATATTTCGCATCATCGGCCTTCTCCCCTCGCTGCGCACCTGTCCCACATGACTCTCGCCGGCCAATATAGTTGATGGATCCACTTTCGAAGTATGGGCGCCGGGAGTACTCCAGTACGGTTTCGTGATCTATCCAGCAGATTCGTCGGTGGTCCGTCGTTGGTAGTGGCTGCGTCGGGCTGTTGCCTGGTGGTGTCTGCGCCAGTTGGACCAGTGCACCAGCCTGGCCGGCGGGTGGAAGACGGCGGCGAGGAGGTGGCGGATCTCCGGGACGGTCAACGCGATGGGAGCGCTGATGCGGGCGGGCCGGTGCTGGCCGGCGGGCCGCTGTGGTGCCGCATCGGCGGTGAGGGCGGTCAGGAAGGCCAGGGCGAGCATGGCGAGGGTGATGTGTCGGTGCCATGAGGTCCAGTGGCGGACCTGGTAGTGGTCGAGTCCGACCTGGCCCTTGGCGGCCTGAAGGCACTCCTCGACGCTCCAGCGGACACCTGCGACGCGTACCAGCTCCGCAAGGGTGATCGTGGCGGGTGACCAGCACAGGTAGAAGGCGAGTTCGCCGGTGGTTCGGTTGTGGCGGATGAGCAGGTGACGGTGCTCGTCGGTGCCGATGTGGATCCAGGCCCAGTCGTAGTGGCGCGGGCCCTTCGCGCCGTTGCCCGCGTTGTGGCGTTGTCAGGCGGTGGCGGGCAGGCGGGCGGCGACGTTGTCCGCGCGGACAGGGGTGCGGCCGTGGTTGATCCGCACCCGCGTCGAGCAGGCGACGGCCATCACGTAGCCGGTGCCGCGTGTCTCCAGGGCGGCACGGAGCTGCGGGTCCTGCCCGTAGGCTTCGTCGCCGGTCACCCACCGTGCCTTCACCCCGGCCTCCAGCGCGGAGACGATCATTCCCCAGGCCAGGCGGGGTTTGGTCGCGAACTGCACCCCCTCGGGTGTCCCGGTCGTCCGGCGTCGCTCAGGATCGCCGCACCAGGAGTGCTCGGGCGGGTAGAGCCGGCGGTCGACCAGTGCCCGCCCGCGCACCGCCCGCTGCGGTTTCCGCCCTCCCCGAACGGCCGGGCCGAGACGTTGTCCGCGGACAGTGCAAACAACCCTGTCACCAGCCACGAAGCTGGTTCAGCTTGCCTGCGTCCGGAGGGCGCGCGCCGTCCACCGGTCCTCCAACCGCCCTCTCGCCGGGCGGTGTTGAAAGGCGCCGCCGTTCGCGCCCGACCTGAACCCCGTCGAGGCCCTCTGGTCACTCGTGCGCAGAGCTATGACCAACACCGCCTTCGACACACCCGACGACCTCGGCCGTGTCCTCCGCCGAGAACTACGCAGGATCCAACTCCGGCCCCACCCTGAAAACCTCAGTAACGCTGCCCTCGAAGGGCAGTGGGCCGCACCGTCAGTTCTCCCCGGTCACCATCTACTCTTGAGCCGTTACGGTGGCGGTGGTGCCGGTCTGCCTGATCGTTTCGCTCATCAACCCGCGGATGCTTGGGCTGATGGACGCCTGGAGGCCGCCGGACCGCCGGATGATCCAGTGATCGACCGCTGGGAGGACCACCCTCGACTGCCCGCGTGCCGACGGCTGATCGGCCCGGAAGACCGCCCGCTACCCCGCCGGCCCTGGACACCCTGACCCGCATGCTCACCGGAGTGACCGCGTCCACCGCCGAAGCGGAGCCGGCCTGAAGCCATGGACGAACGGGCCGGCTCAGCCGGGGAGACGGGTGAACTCATTGCGGAGATGGCTGATGAGCCCCTGAGCATCGAGCGTGGCGTGTTCCACCCCGGCGACGGTGATGAGGCTGCCGTCCGTCTTGCGTGCCGCGCAGACCCACTCGGCCCTGAGCGTGCCGTCATCAAGGACCGTGGTGTTCCAGAAGTGCTTCATTTCGGCGTGGGCGGCGAAGTGGGCATGGTAGAAGGCTGCGATGGCCTCACTGCCGTGCGCCGGCTCCGGGCCGATCTCGACGGTCGCGTCCGCCGCGAAGAGCGCCAGCGCTTCGTCCAGAGCCACTTCGTCATGGACCGCCCGGTCGGACAGACCTATGTAACGGTCCAGTGCGGTGGAGGTCGTGGTCATGGTCATGATGGCCGTCACACTCTTCTCGTCATGTTGGGGTTCTTGAACGATCAGCCCGACGGAGCCGTGAGCACCGTCAGGTGCTCCTCGGTACGGAAACCCGCGGAGGCGCAGAGCGGCTCCCCATCGAGCTCGCGTACGGGTACGCGGTTCCGACGCCCGCGGCCAACTTCGCGCGGAGCCTTCTACGCGCGTTGGTACTCCAGTGTGACTTCGCGATCTTGTCGCGGACCCGGCTGGGGACGGGTGCGGCCATCGCGTGCCCATCGATTGGTGTCACGGGTGCCGCACTCGGAGAACTGCACTGCCGTGTCACTGACCGCAGGACCCCGCGTGGTCGCAGTACGGCTGGAGACGGCTCCGCCCGCAGCCGCACAGCACGACCCTGGTCTCGGCGCGTACGCCCTGCGGCGTGTCCACACTCAGGTCCCCGCGCACGGTCAACTGCCCGGTGGCACTACGGGTGATCGTGGTGGGCCGGTCGGGGGTTTCCGTCCCGCCCTCTACGAGTTCGTACCGAAGCGCGCCCGAGGGACAGCGCCGCACCACTTCCGCCAGGCGTTCGGCCGTGGATTCATCCGGCTGGATCCACGGCCGCTTCGTCGTGTCGAACACCTCGGGCAGGCCATGGACGCATTCGGCGGCATGGAGACAGCGCCCGGCCTCGAAGGTCACCGTCATCGACTCCATCCGGTATGCCTTCAGCTCGGATTCGCCGCTCATGCCCGACTCCCTCACTGCCATGCTCGGCTTCTCAGTCACTGACCTTGCTGCGGGACTGGTACAGCAGGTCCTGGTACTCGGGGTGCCGGCTGATCCAGCCCCCGAAGAAGGGACAAGTGGCCAGCACCCGCAGGTTCGCGGCGCGTGCCTCGTCAAGGGCGGTGCGGGCCAGCGCGGACCCGACTCCCTTGCCCTCGTACTCCGCCTCGACCTCGGTGTGCACGAACGCGACGAGCTCCGTCGTACGGATGTATTCCGCGACGCCCGCCACTTTGGACTCTCCATCGACGCGGGCCTCATAGCGCTTCGCCTCGGGCACGTCTCTCACTTTGACCGTCATGCGTCCTCCTCGTAAGTCCGATCCCGCTCGACTCGGCAGAATCCCGTCAGCCGGGATATCAACCTAGCCCCATCAGGTTGATGGATCAACTTAATGGTCGACGAGGGAGCGAGCACGCGATGCAGGAGATCCGCAGACACGTCCTGGAACTTGACCCGCAGGAGACGGGGCTCGCACCACTCGCCCTTGACTTCGAACCGGACAATTTCGGCACGTTCTCCACCCGCCCGACGGACATCGACCCCGGCACCTTCCCACTCGCACGCCAAGGCCCGGTCTGCACCGAAGCATCTTGGTCACGACGGACGCGGCCTCGCCGAAGGTCACGTCGCCGCCACCGCGAGTGGATGAGCTGTCAACAACTTCGTTAGACCGCCCTCACGGACGCACCACCACGCTGGTTCGACCCAGAAGAAGACCGCTTGGGACAACTTCATCCGCATGCGGATGAAACTCGTCGGACGGCTGTCCCGCCACCTCCAGGCCGACTCCGGAATGTCCGCCTCCGACTACATCGTGCTCGTCAGCCTCACCAAAAGGGGCGACGGGCGGATGCGCTTCGTGGACCTGGCCAAACTTGTGCAGTGGGAGAAGAGCCGGATGTCCCACCAGGTCACGCGGATGGCGAAACGCGGGCTCTATCCAGGGAGGAATGTTCCGACGACGGACGCGGAGCATTCATCGTCGCCACCCCGGCCGGTTACAAGGCGATCGAAGAGGCCGCGCCCCAGCACGTCGAGCACGTCCGCCGCCTGTTCATCGATGCCCTGACCCCGAACCAGCTCAGCACACTCGCCCGGCTCAACAAGCGCGTCCTGGACCACATGGAGAAGCAGCCGGACCGACCGGGTGAGGGGATGCAGCTCCCTGGATCACTGGACGGCAGCCCTGCACCAGTCCGGCAGGGACGTCCTGGTGCGCGGGCCGCCGGCCGAGTTCGCGACGGGCGCGCTCATTGCTGAGCCACTCGCCCGGGTCAGAGGGCCGGCCGGCAAGCCGAGCATCCCGCGGGCCTCCTCGAGCACCGGATGGTGTCTCTTGCCAGGGGCCTCAGAGGCCATGGCTGACGTTCCGACGACGGGACAGTTCCTCGCCGCTCTCACCCACGTCGTTTCGATCCGCTCGTCGGAGCACGGCGCTGGGACGGCCCTGACCGGCGCACCCTCGCAGGGGGTTAGTTACCCGTCGGTGCGGGAGCTGGGACCGGACCCAGGTAGAACCGTGACCGGGCGATCCGTCCGTCTCGGGTCCATATGATGGCAGGCCCGCCCAGCACCACCGTCGCGCCGTCCGGCCCGGTACCCACCATCTCCCACTCTGTCCAGAATTCCGGGCCTGCGGTGGCACGGCGCAGGAGCTGTGCCCGTATGTCAGGAAGCCGGCCGTAGATTGCGGTCCAGTTGGCGAGTACATGTTCGTTGCCAGTGAACCCTTCCGCTGGGCGATGCGGCACCTCGGCTACGTAGTCCAGGGTGAAGCAGTCCGCTACCCGCTGAGGATCATGCGAGTTGATCGCGTCCCTGAGGCGCTCGACCGGGTCCTGTCGGCTCATCGTGCTCATCTCCATGTCGTCCATCATCGACTCCGTCCCTTCGACGTCTTCCGGCCATTGGGCTCCCGGTACCACCGGCTCGCATGGCCACGGTCAGGCGGCGCGGGTCTCCGACTCGGTCGCGCCGACGCCGAGTTACGTCTCCTGGTAGTGCACGCCAACATGGTTGAGGAGACGCTGCCAGATCCGAGCCCGGCCGATGTCCAGACCGCGCGAGACACGCTGGTCGAGCTGACCACTGCGGTGACGCACCACAGCTTCGACGACATCGATACCCGCCTTGCCCCGGCCCTCGCCCAGGCGGCGAAGAACCTCGCGGAGGAGCGGCTCGCCGATGTCGATCTCTCACCAGCGATGCCGGCCCGAGAGCTGAACGTTTCTGTGCGTACTTTGCAGCGTGCGTTCGCAGCGGGTGGAGAATCGGCGATCGCCTACATCCGCGAACGGCGCTTGGAGTCGGCCAGACAGGCGCTGTTGGCGTCTCGGCTGACCGTCTCGGAAATCTCCCCGCACCGACAGTTCGCCGACGGCAGCCACTTCATCCGCGCCTTCAAGCAGCGCTATGAGCTGGCACCTGCCGAGTTCGTCCGGAAGAGTACCTCATCAGAGGCTGGCCGCCGCCGCGTTTGCCGGGTTGTGACTATTGCCGGAACCAGCTCATGATCGTCGAGGCTATCTCATTCGATCTGTTCGAAAGCGGGTTACCGCTCCGCGACGAAGCTCACCGGCGCATCGCTGTGCCCGCACCCGGCGCAGAGCATGGGTCACGTCTCGCCCAAGGTGGCGACCAGCGCATGGCCGGCAGTTGGAGTCAACGCATAGAGGCTCCGCCGATCGTGGAGCGGCTCATTGCCCAGTCGGAAGATGTCGACGATCACCACCGGGCCGGGCCCCGGCCGCGGACGAGGCTGTGCGTGAACACGGGGCCGCCCTGGGCTGCGATGCGCTTCGGCTCCCAGGAGAATTCCTGCGTGCCGGCCACCGCAGCGCGCAGTGCGTCAAGGCCGTTGGCCATGTGCGGGCCGTGCCGCACATACGGCTCGGCCCAGCATCTGGACCATACGATCGCCTGAGTCCCGTCGAGCCTGTTGAGAGTGGCGACCCCGGTCGGCGAACCGCCCGACCAAGCCGCGGCCGACCCGATTGTGGACCAGGCACCGACTCGCTGACGTGCAGCTGCACCAGCCACGCCACGATCTAGTTGACATGACAACAATGGGGTGTCATGTTTACGCACCAACTAGATCGGTGGAGGTGGTGTGGGTGACGCAGGGGCCTGCGAGACGAGTCCTGTTGTTCGGGTTGGAGAGCGGGGATCACACCTGCACCTCATGAGCGGGCGGGAGATCGAAGGCCAGGTCGACCGACACAGACGTCCCGCCCGCTCGTCACGAACCACGCACTGCCACACCCCGACACAACGAAAGCGTTGAACGAAGTGAACACGATGGATGTCTCGCAAATGGAGTTCGGTATCGACAGTTTCGGAGACCTGCCCCGAAACGACCGGGGCATAATCGTCTCGCATGCGCAGGCGATCCGCGCTGCAGTGACCGAAGCGGTCCTTGCCGACCAGGTCGGTATCGACGTCGTTGCGTTGGGCGAGCACCACCGATCCGAGTATGCGATCTCCAGCCCTGAGACAGTACTGGCGGGCATCGCGACGGCCACGAAGCGCATCCGGCTCGCCTCGGGCGTGACAGTGCTGTCCTCGGACGACCCGGTGCGAGTGTTCCAGCGGTTCGCCACGGTCGACGCACTCTCCAACGGCCGCGCCGAGGTGATCCTCGGACGCGGTTCCTTCACCGAGTCGTTCCCCCTGTTCGGGTACGACCTGAAGGACTACGAAGTTCTGTTCGAGGAGAAGATCGATCTTTTCCATCGACTCCTGGACGAAAAGCCGGTCACTTGGGAGGGCACCACGCGAGCCGCCCTGCACCATACAGACGTGTACCCGAAGACCGATTCGGGACGCCTCAACACCTGGGTAGGGGTTGGCGGGTCACCGCAGTCCGTGCTCCGCACCGCTCAATATGGCTTCGGGCTCATGCTCGCCATCATCAGCGGCACCCCCGACCGGTTCGCGCCCTACGTGGATCTGTACCGGCGTGCCAGCGAAGAGTTCGGCACGGCCGCACAGCCGATCGGAATGCATTCGCCCGGCTTCGTCGCCTCCACCGACGAAGAAGCCAAGGAGCTCTTCTACCCCGGGTACAAGGAAATCCGCGACCGGATCGGGGCGCAGCGCGGCTGGCCGCCGCTCCGCCGGAAAGAATTCGACGCCGAGGTGGACAACGGATCACTGTATGTCGGCTCGGTCGAGACGGTCGCGACCAAGATCGCCCATGCTGTCCGGGTACTGAACGCGGGCCGGTTCGACATGATCTACTCCGCCGCCGGCACCGTTTCAGCCTCCGCACGTCTACGTTCGGTCGAGTTGTACGGCACCCAAGTCATCCCTCGGGTCCGCGAGCTTCTGACCGAGCAGCCCGGGGTCACAGCGGGAGCGACACGATGACCAACCCCGTCACCACTATCGGGATTCTGGGAGCCGGGAAAGTCGGCACCGTCCTGGCGCGCCTGGCGGTCGCCTCCAGCTTCCGAGTCCTGATCTCCGGGTCCGGTGACCCCTCCAAGATCGCGCTGACCACCAGAATTCTCACCCCTGGAGCGACCGCCGTGTGGCCGGCCCAGGCCGCGAGTGCCACCGACGTGGTGGTCCTGGCTCTCCCGCTTGGCAAACATCGCAACCTCCCGGTTCCGCAACTGGAAGGAAAGCTGGTCATCGATGCGATGAACCACTGGTGGGAGGTCGACGGTCGCCGCGACGCGATCCTCCCGCCCGACACCTCATCGAGCGAAGTCGTTCAGCGGTTCCTGCTGGGCGCGCGTGTCGTGAAAGCCCTCAACCACATGGGCTACCACGACCTCGAAGACGAGGCTCGTCCAGCCGGCCACCTCGGACGCAAGGCCATCGCAATCGCCGGTGACTCGCTCGAGGATCTCGCCATCGTATCTGCGCTGATAGACACTCTCGGGTTCGACCCACTCACCATCGGCGACCTCGCAGCGGGCGTGCGACTCGAGCCCGGAACTCCCGCCTTCGGAGCCAATGTCGACGCCGACCGGCTCCGCGTGCTTACCGCCGCCCTTGCTCCGACAAGACTCTCTGAGCACTCGTAACAGAAAAACAGAAACACCGCGCGAATTGGAGAACTGTGGCCACGCTGCGACGCTCTCTAAAGAAAGACAGTCGGATGACTCAAGAATTGACCGGCAACACCGGTGCATCCATGACAGTCGAGCTCGATCTCGCCAGCCCGATCAGCTCCTACTCCATCAGACGCGCCGACAAAACACCCGTCGGCACGGCCGACTTCGTCGCCATATCCGATGTACGCGAAGATCGGATATTTTTTCATACCGAGGTGTTCCAGGTTTTCGGTGGACGTGATCTGGTTGAGCTTCTGGTGAGCAAGGCGCTCACTGACAGCATTCGCGAAAATGCCACCGTTGTGCCCTTATGTCCGATGTTTGCTCGCCATCTGCGGGTACATAGCGACCAATTCATCGCGAGTGGTGGCGTGTTCCGCCAGCCGATACCTGGCGACATAGGAATAATCACGCGCGCCGCGCTTGGCGAGGCGTGAAGTCATCTCCCCGATGCATCGACAATGTGACGCGGTGAAGCGCTGCCAGGTGTAGCCTCGCGTTACGGCGGACACAGCAATTACGCATGGAGGACGAATGCGGCCAATAATTCCGGACTATCTGGCCGAGGCGCTCGGAGATGTGAAGTCGGACACGTCCGGAAGGCCGGCGGGATATATACCTGAGCTCGCAGCTGCGGACCCCGAGCGCCTCGGCGTGGCTTTTGCCATGCTTGACGGAAAAGTATATGGCGCCGGTGACATCGATATCGAGTTCACGATCCAATCGATCTCCAAGCCGTTCGCATATGCCCTGGCACTTTCTGATCGCGGATTCGACCCCGTGCTCGCCAAAGTCGGTGTCGAGCCCTCTGGAGAAGCGTTCAACGAGATATCACTCGAAAGCGGTACCGGGCGACCTCTCAATCCCATGATCAACGCTGGCGCGATCACCGTCCACTCACTGGCCGGCGCAGAGGACCTGAATCCGGCAGGACGCGTGGAGCGCGTGCTCCACGGCCTCTCAGCGTTCGCCGGTCGTCGACTGGAGATCGATGAAACGGTATACGCGTCAGAGATCGAGCACGCGCACCGCAACCTCGCCATTGCACACATGCTCCGCAGCCACAACGTCCTCACCGGGGACGCGAGAACCGTCGTGGACGGCTACACCCGCCAGTGTTCCGTGCTCGTCACCACGCGAGACCTGGCCATGATGGCCGCGACGTTGGCCAACCGCGGGATAAATCCTCTTTCGGGTGAGCGGGTGGTGCCTGAAGCGGTGGTGCGTCAGGTGCTGAGCGTCATGTTCACCTGTGGAATGTATGACGCCGCTGGTGACTGGGCGACCCAGGTGGGAATTCCGGCAAAGAGCGGGGTGGCCGGGGGCCTGATCGGTGCGCTCCCCGGACAGATCGGCATCGCCACGTACTCACCACGATTGGACCCTCACGGGAACAGCGTTCGCGGGGTGTCACTGTTCGAACGATTCTCTTCAGACATGGGTCTGCATGCGATGGATGTTCCCGTCACTGCGCTTGCGGTCGTGCGATCCAACCATGTCGTAGGCAGCGGACCGAACGCGCTCCGGGTTCTGCAACTGCAAGGTGGAATCGGTTTCGCCGGAGCCGAAAGGGTGGTCAAGGAAGCCGTGGACACCTCGCCTTGGGAAGTCAGGGTGGCTCTGGACCTGACAAGGGTCTATTCAATCGACGACGTGGCACGGCGCATGCTGCTCGAGGTCGCACGCCGGCTGACGCTGAGCGGTCACGACGTCTACCTCGTCGACCCAGAATCGGTCATGCCGGATCCCGACCCCGGCGATGGTGGCCGAGTCACAGTCGTGGACAACGTGGATCAAGCCGCGATTCCGACGCGGGGTGGCTCAGCACAAGAGCCAGCCTGATGCGGAACGGCGAAACCTCTGACCCGCCTCCGGTAACACAGTTTCCGCACACAGATATGGCCGAAATTCATTTTCTTCGGCAAGGAGGGAAAGAAATCATGGGTTACATCACCGTCGGCACGGAGAACAGTACGCCGGTCGAGCTCTATTACGAGGATCAGGGTTCTGGGCAGCCGGTCGTCCTGATCCACGGGTATCCACTGAACGGGCACAGCTGGGAACGTCAGACGCGCGAACTGTTGGCCCAGGGCTATCGGGTCATCACTTATGACCGTCGTGGCTTCGGTCAGTCGTCGAAGGTGAGTTCCGGTTACGACTACGACACCTTCGCCGCTGACCTGAACACGGTCCTTGAGGCCCTCGACCTGACGGATGTTGTCCTTGTCGGCTTCTCGATGGGCACCGGGGAACTTGCCCGATACGTGAGTCGCTACGGTCATGAGCGTGTCGCGAAGCTCGCCTTCCTCGCCTCGCTCGAGCCGTTTCTCGTCACCCGCGACGACAACCCCGACGGGGTGCCGCAGGAGATCTTCGACGGCATCGCCGCGACCGCAAAGGAGGATCGGTACGCTTGGTTCAAGCAGTTCTACGCGGACTTCTACAACCTCGACGAGAACCTCGGCACCCGTATCAGCGAGGAGGTCGTGACCGGTAGCTGGAACGTCGCGATCCGCAGCGCTCCGGTGGCTGCGTATGCGGTCGTACCGGCATGGATCGAGGACTTCCGCGCTGACGTCGAGGCGGTCCGTCTGAGCGGCAAGCCCGCACTGATCCTGCACGGAACAAACGACAACATCCTCCCGATCGACGCCACTGCGCGCCGATTCCACAAAGCACTCCCCGAGGCCGACTACGTCGAGGTCGAAGGAGCGCCGCACGGCCTGCTATGGACCCACGCCGACGAGGTCAACACCGCGCTACGCGACTTTCTCTCGAAGTGACGGTGGATGACTGAGCGTTTTCAGAGTGCCCACCGGTCGGGTGACGGGGTGGTCTCCCAACAACGCACAAGGCTCCTGTGCCGTTGAGAGAGGTGCCGACCTGCACGCCGTTGCGGCCCCGAACGCAGCCCACTCGCTCAGGACCCGTGCCGCGGACGAGCTGTCGAGTCACGCAGCGACCCTCCCAAGCGGGAGCCAGGCACCTGTGTCCACGTCCCCCGTCATGGCGGTCACCCGGTCAGCAAGCTGAAACCCTCCCGCACCCCATGCTGACCGTTGGCTGACCCGACCAGCTCTACCACGCCTCCGACCTGCACAAACATCCGCACGCTAGATCTTGGACTTGAACATGGTACGCATCATGGAGCTACTCCCGGGCTAGGCTTCCTGCCTGCGTTTTTGCAGGTCAAGTGCTGTTTCCCTACCTTACAACGAGTCGCAGGTCCGGTCAGCTTCGTGGGCCCGCTCACGGGAGGGCCTCGACCAGCAGGCTCGCGGCCACCGCCGCTCCGTCGGTGCGGATCCGGCTTCCCAGAGCCTTTGCCCGCGCCTGGGTCTCGGGTGTCAGGGCCGTCCTGAGCGCGCCACCCAGGGACTCGACGGTCGGAGGCGGACCATCGAGTGCCGCACCGATGTCCAGGTCCGCCACCCGGCCGGCCCAGTACGGGTTGTCCGACAGCTGGACAGGTATCACCACTTGTGGCGCGCCGGCCCGGGCGGCCGTCAACGTCGTGCCCGCGCCGCCGTGGTGCACCACGGCGGCCACCCTGCCGAACAGGCGCTGGTGGTTGACCTCGCCTGTGGCGAAGCAGTCGTCTCCCTCGTCGGCCAGGTCCTGGTCCGCCCAACCGGTTGATACGAGAACACGGCGTCCCTGTGCGCGGATCGCCTCGACGGCCATGCGGACGATGTCCTGCGACGGGCGCAGGCTGCCGAAGCCCACGTAGACCGGCGGCGCGCCCGCGTCCAGGAACGTCATCAGGTCGCCCGGCAGCGGGCGTTCGTCCGCCAGGCTCCATGCACCTGTCTGCACGACGTCGAGGCCCGGGGTCTCCCGCCACGGTCCCAGGACCGGGTCCGCAGCCAGCCACGGCTGGCCGGTGAAGACGTGGTCGCGGACGTTGTCCACCGGTGGCAGAGCGATCGCCGCCCGGTGGGCGTTGAGCGTCTCGCTGAACTGGGCGTTCACATGGTGGGCGTCCAGCTCCCACAGCGTCCGGTTGTCGTTCGCCTCCGGCTCCGGCCAGCCCGGCCGCGGTGGCGGCGCATGGTGCGGCGACGGCAGGTGTACCGCCGCATAGCTCGCGTACACGTAACGGATGCCCGCAGCCTCGGCCACAGACCGTGCGGCGATCTGTGCAAGGCCGGCCGCCACCAGTGCGTCACACCCGTCGACCGCCGTGGGGAAGACGCTGAACTGTGTCTCGACCAACTCGGTCCTGTACCGGGACAGGTCCGCTGCCGACGGCAGAGTCGTCCCGCGCATCAACTCCCGCACCGGTGGCCCGACCGGCACCAGTTCCACCCCGAGACCTGCGAGCCGCTCAGCGAAGTCCTCGTCCGGCGGGGCGCACATCCGCACCTCCACACCGAGCGCCCGCAATCGCACCGCGAGTGTCACCAGCGGTTCGACATCGCCACGCGTCCCGTATGTGGACAACAGCACTCGCATCCCGCGTCCTCTTCCGTTGAGTCTTCCCATGCTGCCCGTTGACGGCGATGTATCGGTGGTCAAGAGTATGCGGCAGCAGTCCAGGTCGCGGGATGCTGAACGCGGCGGTGGTCCCCCACTCCCGTGATGACGGCGCCGCGCACGGCCCGTCCTCGCCCAGGTCGATGAGCAAGTGAACTCTGCCGGAACGGAGATGGCTCTGATGACGGTAGGCGTCCGGAGGTGCCCGCTACGGACTGGGAGGTGGTCGGTCGCGTCCTTCTCACGAGTCAACCAGACGATCCCGGGGTGAACTTGTGTGTCCTGGAGCAGCGGCGAGCTTCCGCCGGGCCCTCCGCGGACGATCAGGTCCATCAACGCTACGTTTCCCTCGTGGGAGCCGGCCTCAGCGACTACGTTGAGCGCCAGCGTGTCTTCGGGCCGACGGTGCAACGTCGACCTGCCTTGGGCTGCCCGTACCGGCGAGGTACATAAGGTTCCCGATCGTCAACACAATCGGAGAGCTACTCAATGCGGAGTTCGTCCGTGGTTGTCCCTGATGTTTCGGTCATCTTGCCCTGCGCTGGATTCGGAACGCGTTTCGGGGCGCCCTACCCGAAGGAGCTGCACTGTCTGGCTCCTGGGGTCACCGTGCTGGACCGCAGTCTGGAAGCCGTTGTCGAACTGGCCAAAGGCGGCCTCAATGTGCGCGTGGTTGTCGTGTTCGGGACGCACAAGCTGGAGACGGTGAGTTACCTCACGCGCTACGCCCGAGACCTTTCAAATGGTTTTCGTCTACCAGGACGAGCCGTACGAACCAGGTCTCGACGGCGCGATCCGGTCTGCCCTGCCGATGACACAAGGGCCAGTGGCCCTTGTCCTGCCTGACATCGTTGTTACCGGCGCGGACACGGCCGGCGTTCTCCTCGCCGCGGTGCGGCGAACAGAGGTGACCGGTTGGAGCGTAGTGGCCACTGAAGAACGGGATCCCGACAAACTGCAGCAGATGGGCGCGCTGGCCGTGGCCGAGGTAGGCGGTGTCGTGACAGTGGGGGCGGCCACCGACAAGCCGGTGGACCCTTCGGGCTTCAACGCGTTCTGGGGCATGGTGGCAGTCGCCGAGGACGAGGCGCACAGGCTGCCTGATGTCGTGGGGAGAGGGGTGGCCAGCCCTCTTGCCGGTGCGGCCGCCCTCATGGTGGAAGGGATCGTCAACTACAACACCGTCGCGGGCTGACGCTCCGCACACCGGCGGACTCGTGCGTGGATGGCCCTGCGCACGCTCGATGCCCGGGCCCGAGCTGGAGCGTTCGCCCACGCTGAAAGGGCCGGTCCCGCGCCGCAGGCCGTCGCCGCGGCAAAGCCGGCCCGGCTCATGGGGGCCGCCACAAGCCGCTTACGCCAACGGTTCGGCACGTGATCGGGGCCGGCCGCCCAGGAGGCCCGAGGGCGCCTTCGTGACGGCTTCCGACGCGGTGGGCCCGCCACGGGGCCGTGAGCAGGGACCGGCGAGGCGTGTGCACGGGCCCCACGGTCCCGCACAACGCCTCCTCCGGTCGCGCCGTCAGCCCTTGACCGGGCCGCCGTTGATGGCGATGCGCCGGCCGTAGCGGGAGTAGGGGTAGTAGTCGTACGTCGCGTGGTGCTGAACGCAGCGGTTGTCCCAGATGACGAGGGTGCCCGGGGTCCAGCGAACGCGGCAGTGCAGGACCGGCCTGCTGGCGATGGTGTCGAAGAGCATGTCGAGCAGGGCCCGGCTCTCGTGGGCGGAGAGCTGCGGGATGCGGCTGGTGTAAGCCTTGTTGACGTAGAGCAGCTTGCGGTCGGTCTCGGGGTGCCGGGCGACGAGCGGGTGCTCGCTCTTGGGGATGACGTAGTCCGCGGGCGGGGTGTAACCCGCCAGAGCCTGGGCGCCGTCGTGCAGGGCGGTGAGCTGGTCCAGCAGGGAGCGCATGGCCGGCGAGAGCATGTCGTAGGCGAGGTGCATGTTGGCGAAGAGGGTGTCGCCGCCGCAGCCCGGCTCGGGTATCTCGGTGATGTAGAGCATCGACCCCATCGACGGTTCGGCGTCGGCGGTGCCGTCGGCGTGCCAGCCGTTGCCCGCGACGTCCGCCGCGGCTGATGTCGTGCGGATCTCCAGGACGTAGGGGTCGCCCTCGGGCGGCGGCGGGTTCACGGGACGCAGCTCGCCGAAGGCTGCGGCGAAACGCCTGTGGTCCTCGACGGTGATCGTCTGATCGCGGAAGACGAGGACGTGGTGATCGCGGAAGGCGGTGCGTATCTCATCCAGTTGCTCCGCCGGAATTTCCTTCGACAGGTCGACGCCTGAGACCTCCGCTCCCAGAACGGGAGTGATCCGTTCGACGGTGAGCGTGCGGTGCGCGTACACCGGACGCGTGGTCACCGCTTCCAGTGCTTCGCGCTCGTATGACTCCATGACATCCTCCAGAGGGGGTTACAGGCCTCGGTCGAGCAGTTCGACGAGGATGATGCGGCCGGAGGCGAGGTCGCCGTGGACAGCGTCGTCCGCCTCGCACAGCTCGGTGCGCTGCCGTCCGTCCGAACCGGTGGTCCGGCGGTACAGGTCCACGATCCCGGGCTCCTCGATGTCCAGTGGATCCGGCTCGGCGACCACGGGCCTCCGCAACGGCCGGACGGGCAGAAACCGGCAACGGTTCACCGGGCGCGCTCCGAGTCCTGCTCGCGGCAAATACCGGCTGCCGGGTCCGCCAGCGTTGCGGTGATGGTCTCGGCCACCGTGTGCACATGGGGCGTGGCGACGATGCCGTAGTGGTCGGTGGGCAGGTACCGCCGCACGGCGGA
Source organism: Streptomyces sp. NPDC002911 (assembly GCF_053591835.1). Classification (NCBI taxonomy): domain Bacteria; kingdom Bacillati; phylum Actinomycetota; class Actinomycetes; order Kitasatosporales; family Streptomycetaceae; genus Streptomyces; species Streptomyces sp. NPDC002911. Next base: position 133,434 of record NZ_JBSFUO010000013.1, read on the forward strand.
GGGGGGCAGACAGGCACTCCACTGCCGGTCCGTCTCCTGTGGATCGCCGGGCGCGGGCATACCCGCCGTGGGTTGTTCGGCCAGCCACAGGAACGTGGGGATGGACACGAGCGGCCGCACCCGGTGCTCACCCAGGCTGCGGAGGTTCGCCCGGCAGCAGCGGGCCAGCCTTTCGGCGTACGCCTGCGCGTGATCCGCCGACGTAGCCGGGACGCCGGTGCCGAGTTCGGCGGCGAACACCTGCTCGAGGTGAGTCTCGTCGTAGGCGGCGAGCAGCCCGTCCGCCCGCGGCACTGGTGGGTCCAGCAGGTGGAGCGCCTCCAACGGCCGCCCGGTCGACTCGGCCAGGCCGGCCATCTCCATGGCCACCCGGGCGCCGAAGGACCACCCGGCCAGGTGGAGCCGGTGGTCAAAACCGCCGAAGTGGTGACGAAGTTCCGCATCGTAGTGGCGGGCGCGTTCGGCGAGTGACCACGCGGGCATCGCGGAGTCGCGGAGTCGCGGATCGGCGATGAGGCACACGGTCGGTGCCGGCCCGAGCGCTGCCACCAGTGGCCGGTAGGCCTGGATGTCTCCGCCCACGGGGTGTACCAGACACAGGACAGCCGAGCCGGTTCCCTCCTGCCAGATGTCCAGGGCGACCTGCGAGGCGGTGTTCCTTGCCGCGCTGGCGGTGGGTTCGGCGCAGGTGAGGGCTGTCTCGATGTGTTTCAGGATTTCGGCGAGGCTGACCCGGTGGCTGAAAGAGGCCAGGTCGAATTCGACGCCGTAGTCGTCCTCGATCCGGGCGATCAGAGTGATCAGGGTCAGCGAGTCGGCGCCGAGGTCGTACAGGGAGTCCTCCGGCTCCAGTTCGTCCACGCCCAGCAGATCCTGGACCACCCGGGCCATGGCGCCTGCTCGGTCCGCGTCACTGTCCGGGTCCGAAAGGCCCGCCTCGCCGTCCGTACGGTGCGCCGGCCCGGGCCCCGGTGCGAGTTGTTCCGCACGGCCGCCGGCGGACGGTTCGTAGAACGCGCGGGAGGCATCGATGTCGGTGGTGGAGACGAGAAGCTGCGGCAGTTGCAGAGCCAGGGCTTGGGCGAAGACGGCTTTGCCTTCCTCGACCGTCAGACCGACCTCCAGGTGGGCCTGATGGCGGCTGTCCGTGTCGAGGACCCGGGTCGCCATTCCGGTCTCGCTCCAGACGTCCCAGTCGATGCCGATCCGGACGGTCGTCTCCGTTTCTCCGGCACGGTGGTGGGCGAAGCCGTCGAGGAGGCTCGCGCCGGCCGCGTAGTCGCTCTGACCGACGCCGCCGAGCAGGGCGGACATCGAGGAGCAGTAGACCGCGATCTCCGGATGGAAGGTCTCGATCAGGTGCTCCACGACGAGCGCGCCCGTCTCCCGGGCCGCGGCGGCCTCGCGCATCGCCGTGGTGTCGCGTCGTACGAGCAACCCCCCGTATCCGAGGCCGGCCGCGTGGATCACGCCGTCCAGCCGCGGTGTGTGCTCGGCGACGGCCGCCACCACTTCGTGCACGGGCGTGGCCGCCAGATCCGCTGGTACGAGGCCGACGCGGTCGCCCCAAAGGGTCAGTTCCGCGGGCAGCCGCGGATTCCTCGACAACAGCAGTACCCTGCCGCCGGTGTGCTCCAGCAGCCACGCGGCGATGGCGCGGCCTATGCCACCTGTGCCGCCCAGCACCAGGTGGACCGTGTCGTCACCGGACGGTACGAGGGGCTGCGTGTCGGACGACGCCTGCACGGGCGTGGTGCCCGGTCGCCACCAGTAGCCCTGCCGCAGCGCGAGCTGCCGGGGCAGAGCCCGGCCGGCAGGATGTCCGGCTCGGCCTGCTTCGGCGACGGCCGAGGCCACGTGTCCGGCCCAGCGGGTGAGGTCGGCGTCGGGGAGGTCCAGCCAGTGGCCGTCCAGGGCAGCCTCCTGGGGAGCGACCTCGACCGGGCCGGCGAGGAGGGCCAGTTCGGGCCTGTCCACCGTCCCGGCCACGGGCCGGGCGCCGTACGACAGCCACCACACGCGCGGGGAGCCGGTCCGCCCGAGCAGCGCCTGGGCCAGGGCAGCCGTGGTGTCCAGGCAGGCGTGGCGGGCATGTCCCAGCGTGCCGGGACCGACCGGCCCCGTCACGTCCAGGGGCAGCGCGTGCACCCACTCCGCGTCGGCAAGGAGGTCGTCGGTGCTGTCCTCGGACAGTGCGTCGAGCAGCAGGCGCAAGGACGCCGGGTCGGCCGGGTCGGCGTCGAAGACGTCGGGCCCCCTGCGGGCGAAGGCGTCGGACGGGTGCACTCGTACCACGCGTGTCGCCACGGCCTGGAACGGCACGAAGGCTGCCTGCGGCGTGCTCCGGGAGGCGACGACGACCACGACGGACGCGCGGTCGGCTCGTGCGGTGGTACCCGCGATGGTGGCGCGGCGCAGCCGGACCCAGTGCGGCTGGTGCAGCCAGTCGGCCTGGGGCAGTCGCTGGGGTTGTGCAGTCAGAGCCTGGGGCGTGCGGTCGAAGTCGTACTCCCCGAGCGCGAAGGCCGGGGGCGGGAAGTCCCAGGGCGCCGGGGCGGAGCCCGTCTGCCAGTCGACGGATCTTCCGGCTGTCCACACCTCGGCGAGGTCGTGGGCGGTGCGGCCGACGGCGGAGATCGGCGCGGTGTCCGGGTCCGCAGTTCCGTGCGCGATCTCTCCCCCGGCCACCGCGCGCAGCCAGTGCGCGGCGGCGGCGGCGTCCTCGAGGGGTGCCGCGATCCGCAGGTGACGGGCCGTACGTCCGGTCTGCAGATGGCGCAGCACGGACTCGTAGCGCTCGGGCCGCAGTTGAAGGTACTCGGCGATCCGGGCGGCGTCGGCGGCGAGGGCGTCCGCGCTGGAGGCGGACAGCACCAGGCACTTCGGTACCGTGCCGGTTGCGGCGGTGCCGGTCCCGGAGCCCTGTTCCACGATGACGTGGGCATTGGTGCCGCCGATCCCGAAGCTGCTCACGGCGGCCACCCGTTCGCGTCCCGCGGGCCAGGGCGTGGCCTGGGCCGGGACGTGGAAGGGGGTGGGGTCGGGGCCGATCTCCGGGTTGAAGGCGCGGAAGTTGATGTGGGGCGGGATGCTGCTGTGGTGCACGGCGAGGACGGCGCGCACGAGGCCCACCACACCGGCGGCCGCGCCCATGTGGCCGAGCTGGCTCTTGACGGAGCTGAGCGCGCAGCGACCGGACTCGCTCACGTCGAATGCCTGTCGGAGCGCACCCACTTCGATCGGGTCGCCCAGCCGGGTCCCGGTTCCGTGCGCCTCCACGTAGCCGAGGTCGGCACCCGTGCGTCCGGCGCGGGCCAGGGCGGTCCGGATCACCTCGCGCTGCCCGGCCAGGGAGGGTGCGGTGTAACTCATCTTCTTCGCACCGTCGTTGTTGACAGCGGAGCCTGTGATTACCGCGTAGACGGTGTCGCCGTCGCGGCGTGCCTGCCGCAGCGGCTTGAGGACCACGACGCCGACGCCGCTCGCGCCGACCGTCCCGGTCGCGTCGTCGCTGAAAGGGCGGCAGTCGCCGTCCGCGGAGAAGATGTGCTGTGGGCGGTAGCGGTAGCCGCCGGTCAGCCCCGGGTCGACGAGGACCCCTGCGGCGAGCATCGTCTCGGCCTCGCCCTGCCGGAGCATGCCGGCCGCGAGGTGCACGGCGACCAGGGAACTCGAGCACGCGGTCTGGGCGCTGAAGACGGGCCCGGTCAGCCCGAGGTGGTAAGCCACCTTGGTGGCCAGGAAGTCCTTTTCGTGGTGCAGGGCGAGCTGGAAGCCGTCGGGCAGCCGGCCGGGGTCGGCTTCCCGCAGCACGGACTGGAAGTAGGTGCTCTCCCCGGCGCCGGCCACCAGGCCGACGCGCGCGGCCGAGGTGTCCGCGACTCCGGCGTGTGCCAGTGCTTGCACGCAGGCCATCAGCAGGTGACGCTGCTGGGGGTCCATCAGGCGCGCTTCTTGCGGGCTGATGCCGAAGTGGCCCGGGTCGAAGTCGAGCATTCCGTCGAGGGTGCTGTGCGCGCCGATGACGCCCTCCGGGGCGTCGACTCGCCGGATACCGGTGCCGCCGGAGACCACCAGGTCCCAGAAGGCCGCCAGGTCCGGGGCACCGGGCACCCGCACCGCCATGCCGACGACCGCGATCGGTTCGTCCGGCTCCGGGGCCCCGCTGTTTCTCCTGGCCGGTGCGGCAGGTGTCCCGGTCCCGGGGAGGTCGCCGGCGGCTAGGTGGCGGGCCAGGGAGCGGACAGTGACGTGCTCGAACAGGTCCGCGACGCTGAAGCGCAGACCGAGTGCCGTGGTGCAGCGCAGGTGGAAACGCATGAGCGTGAGGCTGGAGGCACCCGCCTCGAAGAAGGTCTGGTCCGGTTCGATCGTCGCCCCGGTGACTTCTTCGAAGGCGGCGGTGAGCCGCTTCTCCGCGGTCGACAGCCCGGTGCGGGCGACAGGCGAACGGCCTATCTCCCCGCTCGGTGCCCGAAGCGCCGCCTGCCGGTCCAGCTTGCCGCTGGGGGTGCGCGGCAGCGTCTTCAGTCTGCGGAAGCGGTCCACGCGAACGTAGGAGGGCAGCAGAGCGGAGAGATGTGCGGTCAGGTCGTCGGCGGACGGGGCTTCGCCACGGACCTCCAGACAGGCCGTCAGCCGGTCGTCCTCACGCGCGACGACGGCGTTGGCCACCGCGGGATGGCGGAGCAGGGCCGCTTCGACGGCGCCGAGTTCCAGCCGGTGTCCGCTCATTTTGATCTGCTGGTCGTCGCGGCCCGCGTAGTGCAGCAGGCCCTCGCGGTCGAACCACGCCCGGTCGCCGCTGCGGTAGAACAGACCCTCACCGGGCACCTCGACGAAGCGGGTGTCGTCGAGAGCGGGTTCGTCGAGGTAGCAGCGGGTGGTCATGGTGCCGCCGATCAGCAGCTCGCCGGTGCACCGGGACGGCACCGGGTCGCCCTGGGCGTCCACCACACGCAGGTCGGCGCCGGCCACCGGGTGTCCGATGGCGGGCAGCTCGGGCCACTGAGCCGGGTCGCCGTCCAGGCACAGAGCGCTGACCACATGCGTCTCGGTCGGCCCGTAGTGGTTGAACAGTCGGGCGCCGGGGAGCCCGGCGAACCAGCGACGGATGGTGTCGGTGCACACGAGCTGCTCCCCCGCGGTGACCACCTCGCGCAGCCGGGAGGGGAACCTGCCCAGGCTGACCGCGTATTCGGCGAGCAGTTGCAGGGCCACATAGGGCATGAAGATCCGCTCAGTCCCCGCAGACTCCAGTCGCTCCAGCAACGCGGGGGCGTCCTGGCGCCACTCGGGGCGTATGAGCTGGAGGCTGCCGCCGGTGCACAGCGTCCCGAAGATCTCCTGGAAGGACACGTCGAACGCCAGCATCGAGAACTGCTGGGTGGCCGCCGGGGAGGTCAGGCCGCCGGGGCCGGACTGCCACTGGATCAGGTCACAGAGCGTGCGGTCGGAGATCTGGACGCCTTTGGGGACGCCGGTGGAGCCAGAGGTGAACAGTGTGTACAGCGGTCGGGTGCCGTCGTGCGGGCGCCCTTCGTACGGTGCGCTCGCGCCGACGCTCTCCTGCGGCGCCGGGTCCGTCAGGACGACGGGGTGGCGCACCACGCCGTCGGGGAGCAGCGTGTCCAGCGTCGGCGCGCCTCCGGGCGTGACCAGGACGCACAGCGGGTCGACCCGCTCCAGTACGCCGCGCAGCACGTCGACCGGGTAGGAGGGGTCGAGAGGGACGGCGGTGACGTTCAGCAGCGCCAGCGCCAGCAGGGCCACCACGTGCTCGGCGGACGGGTCCAGGTACAGGGCCGCCCGGCAGGGACTGCCGTCGGCCGGGATCGGGTAGCGGTCGGCCAGTTCCGCGGCGAGGGCCACGGCGCGGGCGTCGAGTGCCGCGTAGCTCAGGGTGCTCCCGTCGGCCGTGATCACCGCGGGGGTGTCCGGTGTGCGGGCGACCTGCCGTGCGAAGCCCTGGGCGATGGTGGTGAATCCCGGTTCCGGGACGGGCCCGCGCCCGTGCTCCGGCAGGGACCGCCGGTACGGCGCGACCAGCTCCCGCGCGGTGGAGCGGCCTCCGGACGCGAGCGCGTCCACGCCCCGCCGGAACAGCTCGGCCATCGCCTCGACGGCCTCGCCGGTGAATCGGTCCTCGGCGTACTCCCACAGCAGGTCGAGTCCGTCGGGATGCTCGAGAACGGAGACCGTCATCGGGCACTTGGCCTCCGGCGCGGCCCACCAGAGGGGGCGCTGGACGCAGCCGGGCAGCCGCAGCCCCCCGAAGTCGGTGTTCTCCAGGACGAACAGGAGATCGAACGGAGTGCCGTCGCCGACGGCCTCCCAGCCGGTCAGTACGTCCGCGAGCGCCACGTCCTGGTGTCGGAGCACCTGCCCGGTGCCGGTCGCTGTGCGGGCGAGGTGCGAGCGCAAGTCCTCACCGGGCGCGACCGTCACGGGCAGCAGCACGGTGTTTGCCATCATGCCCACGCTGTCCGCGAACTCACGCACCGGGCGGTTGGCGACCGGGGCGGCGATGCGCGGGCGGACCACCCCGGTCACGCCGTACAGACTCCAGGAGAACACGCTCAGCAGCACCTGGAAGCGGGTCAGCCCGAGCTCGGCGCAAAGCTGGTTCACCTTGGCCCGGCGTACGACGTCGAGTGACATGTGCAGCAGCCGCGCCCGCGGTGCCGGATCCGCGTCCTGGGCGGGCAGCGGTTCCTGGGGCTCCTCCAGGCCCCGGTAGTACGCCAGGAGTTCGTCGCGCTGTGCCTGGTAGGCCGGAGTCGCGAACCAGTCGCTCTGCCAGGCGGCGAAGTCCAGTGGGGTCGGAGCTGGTGCCCTGTTCCGGCCGGTTTCGGCGCCGGCGCCGGCGCCGGTGGTGTCGGCGTAGGCGGTGGACAGGTCCTGCAGCAGGATGCTCAGTGACCAGCCGTCGACGGCGATGTGGTGCAGGTGCAGCAGAAGCGTTCCGCCTCCGTCGCGGGGCAGCCAGCAGGCTCGGAGCATGCGGGGGTCGGCGAGGTCGAAGGGCTTGGCGAAGAAGGCGTCGGCGAAGGCGCGCGCTTCGTCCTCGTCCCATGCCTGCTGTGTGCCCGGCTCGTGCCAGGGGTCGTATGGTTCGCCGGCTGTCTGGCGGAGTCCCTGCGGCCCGAGGGTGAAACCTGTCCGCAGTGCCGCGTGGCGTGTCACCAGGGTACGCAGGGCCCGCCGGAGGGCAGCGGCGTCGACGGGCCCGTCCACGCGGAAGGCCTGGTTGACGGAGTATGCGCCGGATTTTGGTGCACTGCGCTGGAGCAGCCACAGCCGCTGCTGCTCGCTCGTCGCGGGTGCCGAGTGGGCGCCTGCGACCACCGGTGCCGGATAGACGCTTTCCTCGTCAGGGCCAGCCGTGGTGACGGCCTGGGCGATTGCGGCCAGGTCGCTGCGCAGGACGGTCGCCTGTGTCAGGTCGTGGCCCCACCGCTGCCGGATGGCGAAGCGGAACCGCAGGGCCTTCAATGAATCGCCGCCGCTGGCGATCCACCGGTCGCCGAGCCCCAGGCCGGTGACACCCAGGATCTCCTCGGCCAGCTCCAGGACCTCGCGCTCCGCACCCGTCGCGGCCGGTCCGTCGGAGGCGGCTGGCCGCCAGGGCCGGTCAGCCCGCTCGAGCAGCGCGGCCTGGTCGACCTTGCCGTTGGCGTTGAGCGGCAGCTCCTCCACGAGATGAATCTGGTGCGGGCGCATGTAGACGGGCAGGAGGGCAGCGAGGTGACTGTCGAACTCTTCGTAGGACAGCTCCCGTTGCAGGACGACGAACGACAGCAGTTCGTTCGGCCCCTCGTGGCCCGCGCGGCGAGTGCACACATAGGCCCGCCGGACCGCCGGGTGGGCGAGAACGAGCCGTTCCACCTCACCGCACTCGATCCGGAAGCCGCGGACCTTGACCTGACGGTCGGTTCGACCGACGTATTCCACCCCGCCCTCGTCGTCGGCTCGTACGAGGTCACCGGTGCGGTAGTACCGCTCCTCGCCGCCGTCGAGCCATGTGAGCCGTACGAAACGCCGCTCGGTCTCCTCTGGAAGGTTGCGGTACCCCACCGCAAGCCCTGCGCCGCTCAGCAGGAGTTCGGCGACCTCACCGGGTGCGGCGACCCTCTCCTGGCCCGGCACGACCAGGATGGCGCCGGTCTGCGGCAGGGGCCGGCCGATCGGCACCACGTCACCGTCGAAGTCCCTCGGGATCGGATGGAACAGGGCGAAGGTGGTGGACTCCGTGGGCCCGTAGACGTTGAACAGGCGGGTGCTGCTGTCGGCGTTGTCCCGGTACCAGCGGCGCATCACCTGTGGGGTGAGCTGCTCACCGCCCACCAGAACCTCGCCGGCCGTGGCGAAGCAGTCCGGCACGGCCGTGACCATCATGTTGAACAGTGCGGTCGTGATGAAGACGGTGTCCACCCGCTCGCGCCGCAATGCCGTGGCGAGCCGCTCGGGGGTCTGCACGTCCCCGTCGCGCAGGACCACACAGCAGCCACCGGTCAAGAGAGGCGTCCACACCTCGAAGCTCAGCGCGTCGAACGCCGGATTCGCCAGACAGGAATAGCGCAGACCGGGCTCGACACGGATGTAGCCGGGCCGTGCCAGCCGCATGACTCCGGCGTCGCGGACCTCTACACCCTTGGGCCGTCCGGTCGTCCCGGAGGTGTAGAACAGGAAGGACACCCCGCCGGGGACGGGCGGCGTCTGCACGGTGGCCGCGACATCCGGGAGTCCGGGCAGCAGACTGTCCAGGGCGAGCGCCTTCATGCCCGGCGGAAGCTCGGTAATACTCTCGGGGGCGGCGTACACCAGGGCGGCCGCTGCGGAATCCTGCAGGATGAAGAGGCGGCGTTCGGCAGGGCTCTGTGTGTCCAGCGGCACCACCTGAGCACCCAGCCGCAGAATGCCCAGCATCACGCAGACCAGCCGCCACGAGCGCGGCAGCGCCACCGCTACGGCCTGCCCGGCAGTCACGCCCCGGCGGCCCAGAGCCTCGGCCACGGCGGCGGCGGCGGCGTTCAACGCCGCGTAGTCCAGCCGTACGTCGCCGTCGGCCACCGCATCCGCCTGCGGTGAGCGCAGGGCCTGGCGGTGTATCTCGAGGGCGAGCCCGACCGGTGCACTCAGGCCCTCGGCCACGCCGCCAGGGGAAGGTTCGACACGCGGTTCCATCATGCCTCCGACGTACCAGAAAGTGTCGTGCGCTCCGGCTCGGTCCCGCCCGGACCCGTGGCCAGCCGGTTCAGTTCCGCGGTGAGGACGCCTGCAACGCGTGGCAGTTCGTCGCTCTCCAACATGTCCCAGTGGCCGCAGGCCACCGGCTCGACGACGAACTCACCGCTGACGCGGCGCCGCCAGAACGCCCGCAGGCGGGTGGCCGTGGCGTCGCCGTCCTCGTCCTCCACTGCCGTCGCCTGCAACAGCACGACACGAGCCGGCGATTCAGGCACGGCGTAGTCGCGCGCCGTCTCGCGGTGGTGGTTGTAGACGGTCAGGTATCGGGCCACCTGGTCGTCGTCGATGCCCGGGTACATGCCGTTGAAGCGCACCAGCTTCTCCCGGAACTCTTCCATGCCGATCGGCACGATCGCGGCGCGCTGCTCCACGTCCTCCGTGCCATGGGTGTCGAGCAAAACCACGCTCACCCTCGCATGTCCGGCCGCCACCAGGTGGCGGCCCATCTCGTACGCGATCAGACCGCCGTAGGAAAGCCCGCACAGCACCAGCGCCTCGTCCGGGCGGGGGCCGACGAGCCGCAGATACTCCTGGGCCATCGCCTCGACACCGGGCAGGGTGGGCTCGCCGGGGTTGATGCCGGGCGCCTGCAGTCCCACCACGCCGACGTCGTCGGGCAGCGCCGTGGACAGCGGCAGATAGCAGAACGCGGTGCCGCCGGCGGGATGTACGCACACCAAGCGCTGCCGGCCGCCGCCGACGCGGAATTCCACCAGACTGCTGGCCTCCGCAGACCGCGAGGCCTCGGCGCCGTTGCTGCGCAGCCGCTCGGCGAGCGCCTCGATGGTGGGGTGCAGCATCACGTCCCGGACCGGCAGCGTCACGCCGAGTTGCTCCTGGACGGCGGACGTCATCTTGATCGCCGAGATCGACGTGCCGCCGAGCTCGAAGAAGTTGTCGCCGATTCCCACGTCCGGGTGCAGCAGCACCCGCCGCCAGATCCGGTACAGCGCCATCTCGATGCGGTCGCGGGGAGCCGCCATGTTGACCCGCCCGGAGCGGGCCCCTGCCACGGCTCGCAGCACTGCTGTCCGGTCCACCTTGCCGTTGCGGTTGAGCGGCAGCCGCGGGAACTCTGCCACCACGACGGGGATCATGTAGTCCGGCAGGCGGTCCTTGAGGGCTGCGCGCCACTCGTAAGCCGTCCGCGTGGCTTCGGCGTCACATCCCACGCCGGCGACCAGGTGGGGGCCGTCCGGGATGTCGTGGTCGGCCAGCACCACGGCCTCCCGGACGCCAGGCACCGCCAGCAGCGCTGCCTCGGCCTCGCCGGGTTCGATGCGGAAGCCCCGCAGCTTGAGCTGGTCGTCGCGGCGGCCGACGTACTCGGCGTTGCCGTCCGGCAGCCAGCGCGCCAGGTCGCCGGTGCGGTAGACGCGTTCGCCGGGCACGAACGGGTCGGGTACGAAACGCTCGTCGGTGAGGTCGGACCGGTTCAGATATCCGCGGGCCAGGCTCGCTCCGCCGATGTAGACCTCGCCGGGGGCCCCCACCGGTACCGGGCGCATGCGGTCGTCGAGCAGGTAGAGGCGGGTGCCGCGCAGTGGCCGCCCGATGGGGCACGACCGCTCGTACGGCTGCGGGTCGGTGTAGGCGGTGGAGTAGAGCGTCGCCTCGGTCGGGCCGTAGCCGAAGCAGATACGCAGGCCGGGCAGCAGCTCGCGCATGCGGTACAGGGCGCTCTCGGGCAGCGACTCCACTCCGGTGAGGAGGTGGCGCAGGCTCAGCCCGGCCAGTCGCGTGGCCGGATCCTCGTCGATCCACAGGACGTAGGACGGAGGCAGGAACGCCTGGGTCACGTTGTGTTCGCGCAGCCAGCCCATCAGTGCTTCGGGGTCGCCCCGGAGCTCGTCGGGGACCATGTGGAGCACCGCTCCGGTGGTCAACGGTACGAGGAGCTCGTGTACCGACGCGTCGAAGCCGATACTCGACCAGGCGGATGACGCCTCACCCGGGGCGTCTCCCATGAGTTCACGCCAGTGCTCGAAGAGATTGACGACGCTGCCGTGCGTCACCGCCACACCTTTGGGGCGGCCGGTCGATCCCGAGGTGTAGATGACGTAGGCGAGCCGGGTGGGGTCCGCGTCGATGGCCGGCGTTTCGTCGTGCGTTCCCTCGGCCTCCACCTTCGCCAGGTTCTCCCACAGTTGCCGGTCGTCGCCCGCGGCGTCCGTCCGGTCGGTCAGCACGAGTACCGGTGCGGCGTCGCTCACCATGGCAGTGAGCCTCTCCGAGGGCTGTCCGGGGTCGAGGGGCAGGTAGGCGGCCCCGGCCTTGAGGATGCCGAGCACGCCGACGACGAGTTCGGCCGTGCGTCCGGCGTGCAGGCCCACCACTCGGTCGGGCCCGGCACCGCGGGCGATCAGCGCGCCGGCGAGCCGGTTGGCACGGCGGTCCAGCGTCGCGTAGTCCACTTCCCCGTCCCCGGCCACCACCGCGGGCTGCTGCGGACGTTCGCGCACCTGCGCCGCGAACCGCTCCAGCAGGCCCGCCGGTGCCGGCACGCTCGGTACGGCCGCGACGGGCCCCGCGCTGAAGGTGGCGAGGAGTTCCCGCTGCTCGTCCTCGTCCAGCAACGTCAGGTCGGCGATCTCGGCTTCGGGGCGTTCGGTCATCAGACGCAGCACGCGGAGGAACTGGCGTACGTACCGTTCGACGGTCGTCCGGTCGAAGAGCGCAATCGCGTAGTCGATCTCCCCGGTGAGGTGTCGGCCCTCGTCGGCAAGGGCCAGGGCCACGTCGAACTTCGCGGGAACATGAGCGGCGTCTTCCCGCAACTCGACCTTTGTGAAAGGGAGTGCGAGTTCCCTCCGCATGGAGGGGACCCAGGCGAACATGGTCTGGAACAGTGCGGTGTAGGCAGGGCTTCGCGGAGGGTTGATCAGTTCCACGACCCGCTCGAAGGGCAGGTCGACGTGTTTGAGGGCGTCGCGGATCCGCTGGTTCACCTGCTTCAGGGCGTCGTTGACGCTGGGGGAGCCGGACAGGTCCGCGCGAAGGGCGAGAGTGTTGACGAAGAGGCCGATCAAGCCCTCGACGTCTCCGCGACGACGGTTGGACGTAGGGGCGCCGACAACGATGTCGTCCTGTCCGGAGAGCAGGGACAGCAACACCGTCCAGCCGGTCAGGACGGTCGCGTACAGGGAGACACCGTTGTCTGCGGCGAGGTCGCGCAGGGCCTGTGTCAGGTCCTCGTCCACGGTCACGGACACCCGGTCGCCGTGGAAGACCTGCTCGGGCGGGCGCGGCCGGTCGGTGGGCAGGGAGAGTACGGCCGGGGCTCCGGCCAGTGCGGCGGCCCAGTAGTCGGCGTGCGCGGCGGGCTCTTCACCCGACATCCAGTCCCACTGCCAGCGGGTGTAGTCGCTGTACTGCCATGTCAGTTCCGGCAGTGACGCCTCCCGCCCCTGCTGGAGCGCGCTGTACAACAGGCCCAGCTCTCGCAGCAGCAGGGTGCGCGACGAGCCGTCGAAGACGATGTGGTGAGCGGTCAGGAGCAGCACGTGGTGGTCCGGTTCGAGCGTCACCAGGCAGCCGCGCACCATGGGTTCCTCGCCCAGGCTGAACGGGGCGCCTTCCACCTCCTGCCGTATCCGCGCGAACCGCTCGGCCGCGTCCGGCAGACCCGTCAGATCCTCGAAGGTCACCGGAAACCCGGTCTCCGGAGCATCGACGACCTGGAGAGCCGAGCCGCCGGAGGGCACCAGCCGGGTGCGCAGGGCCTCGTGCCGAGCCGCGAGCAGGTGCAGAGCCTGGATGAGCAGGTCACGGTCCAGCGACCCCCGGATGTCGAAGGGCATCGGCTCGTTGTAGGCGGCGCTGGCGTCTCCGTCCATGCGCGCCGCGACCCACAGCCGCTCCTGCGCCAGTGACAGGGGCGCGGGAGACGTCTCTCTGTCGGAGTGATGGGTGACTGTGATTCGGGGGGAAGGCACGGGTTACCCCTCACTAGAAAAAACGCGGTGAAAACGAATACTGCATTTCCGGAGGAACCAATGGTTCTGGCATCGCGCGCAAGTACGCCCCGGCATGGCGCTTTTAGAGCGATTCAGCCCCATGTCCGGCATGTGTACACAGAATATAATGCGCACGACAGAGGGACTCCGGCGGGACTGCAGCGGGGGCGATCGGCGTTCTGACGTGGCCGATTCCCTTGCGGAGCCGTTTTGCGAACAACACGGAGACCCACTGCGACTCTCGGGCAGATATCCTCACGGGTACAGCGGCGCCTCGCGCGAGCTTGCTGGATATCGCCATTCCTTACCAGAAGTCGTAAAATGTGTGTCAGAGGCACGGGGAGGAGACCAGCTGAGGAAGTGTCCGTTTTTCGACTTCCCCTACGGTGGCTCATTTCCGCCGATATTAAATGCCCGCCGATTGGATGGTCAACAGTGACCCGCGCCACACTTCTTCGGTGACGGGTCCTCACGTACGGGTGGCGGGCAGACATCAACGCCCTGTCCAGCAACGGGTTATGATTGTATGTCATAAGTGGGAAATTGGTACTTTGCCATGCCCGCGCGGGCGTCGGCCTTTGGTCCCGCAAGCGTTCGCGGCGGAGGAGATGGGTGCCGGATCCCACTGTCGGCCGGGCCGCTGGCGTTCGCCGCCATCGTGGTGGACCTCCGCTCCACCGCCGGTCCGCGAGAAGGCCAAAGCGCCGCGGCTCTCCCCCTCCCCTCCTTGTACGCGTCCCCGACACCACCGGAGTGGTGCACCCGGCCCACCACGCTCCCGCATCCAAGCAGTTGACCAGCAAGGATGAAGAATTTCGGCTGGAGTACCAAGGGCTGCCCCGTCATTCCTGGTGGATCGGGCGTGGGCGGCAGATGCTGTGCGTCGCACGGCGGAGGGACGTGCGCGTACTGGTTGTACGCGGCCGTTCCGACAACGCGGCACGGAGCCGTAACTGTCGTCGCGCGCCCGCCAGGGATGACGGGACGGTTCTCAGGACCGGGGCAGTTCCGGGCGGGCCACAAGGATCTCGACCCCGTCGGCCTGGAGTGCGTCGAGGTCGAAGGCCGGAATGCCGGAGTCGACGATGACGAGGTCGAAGGCGGTCACAGGGGCCAGCTGATAGAGGCCGCGGCGGCGGAACTTCGTGTGGTCGACCAGAAGGATCTTGCGCGCACAGGCATCCATCAGGGCCCGCTTCACCGCCACCGTCTCCTGCGACTGGTGGTAGCAGTGGCCACGGGTGATGGCGGTCGTGGACGCGAAGAGCGTGTCGGCGCTGAGACTGGTCACGGCATCCACGGTGCGCAGGCCCAGGTACGCGTCGTAGGCGGGGTAGTACGTACCGCCCAGGCAGATGAGCTCGATGCCCGGGCTGTCGGCCAGCATCTGGGTGACGGGGACGAAGTTGGTGATGACGGTCAACGGTGCGTGCCGCTCCAGGAGACGGGTGAGTGCCAGAGCCGTCGTACTGTCGTCGATGACAACCGCCTGCCCGGGCTTGACCAGAGGCAGGGCAGCGCGGGCGATGGCCTCCTTCGCCGCAGTCATGGCGCGGGCACGGTGGCGGACGTCGCCGTGGAAGGCGGTCGAAGGCTGGGCGGTCGCGCCTCCGCGGACCTTTCTCAGCCAACCGCGATCCTGCAGGTAGTCGAGGTCCCGTCGGATGGTCATCGCGGTCACGCCCAGCTCGTCGGCCAGCTGCTCGATCCGGACGAACCCCCTGTCCACGACGCGGCCTTTGATCCGCTCCCTCCGTTCGCGGGGTTTCCCGCTACTCGTGTCGGCCGGCTGCCGGTCCCCTGCTGCCATAAAAGCTCCTGTTCATTTTCTGTGAAGTGAACACCCTCGGACCTGCCCCCCGTCACCTCTTTCGCCGTTCCTTCCGGAGAGGCCGACTGTGCACCTGCGGACGCTGTCGCCGCGCTTCGGAGCGTTGGCCGTCGACCGGCCTCCGCATCCTGCGACCCGGATCCCGTACGCCGAGCGAACATCGAAGTCCAAAGAAGCGGCACAGCAATTGTTCAATTACTGCGGCCCGTTGACACAAATGAAACATCTGAGTTTCCTGAGCGTTGCCTTCAGCGTCCATGAGCAAGGAGTGGAACATGAGAAGACCGACACGTCTTGCTCTCACCGGCATCCTCGCCATAGGCGCGCTCGTGTCGTGCGCGGAGGAACCAGCCGCGACCGGTTCCGGCGGCGGGCGCGGCATGGGCAAGGTCGCGTTCCTGATGCCTGACCTCGCCTCCACCCGGTACGAGCGGTACGACGCCCCACTCTTCAAGAAGCACATGGGGACGCTCTGCCAGGAGTGCGAGGTCATCTACCAGAACGCCGACAGCGACGCGTCGTTGCAACAGCAGCAGGCCAACTCCGCGATGGCGCAGGGCGCCAAGGTGATCGTGCTGGACCCGGTCGACTCCGACTCGGCGTCCACCGTTGTGCAGATGGCGCATTCCCAGGGCGTCAAGGTGATCGCCTACGACCGCCCGGTGTCCGAGAAGCCTGCGGACTTCTATGTCTCCTTCGACAACGAGGCAATCGGCGAGTCCATCGGCCGGTCGCTGGTCGGCCATCTCGAGACGACGGGAGCGAAGGGCGGACTGCTCCAGGTCAACGGTTCTCCGACCGACGCCGCTGCCGGGCTGATCAAGAAAGGCATCCACAAGGCGATCGACGACAGCGGGTTCGATCTGCTCGCCGAATACGACACCCCGGACTGGTCACCGGAGAAGGCACAGCAGTGGGTGAGCGGGCAGATCGCCCAGTACCGCGGCCGGATCGCGGGGGTGGTGGCCGCCAACGACGGCACCGGGGGCGGGACGATCGCGGCCTTCAAGAGCGCCGGGGTGAAAGTCCCTCCGGTCACCGGCAACGACGCCGAGCTGGCGGCGGTGCAGCGCGTCGTCTCGGGCGACCAGTACAACACCATCTCCAAGCCCATCAAGACGGTCGCGGAGGCGGCGGCGGAGGCCGCCCATCAGCTGATGGAGGGCGAAACGCCCAACGCGGACTCGACGCTCTTCGACACGCCTGCGCAACTGTTCGTACCGACGGTGGTGACGCGGGAGAACCTCAAGGAGGTCGTCTTCGGACCCGACGGGGTGCTCAAGGCGAAGGACGTCTGCACCCGCGTGTACGCCGACGACTGCCGGCGCCTGGGCATCGGGTGAACCCCGTGCCGGAGCGAGAGAGGGTGCCCGTGACAAGCTCCGCGATCCCCGGCACTGCCCCCGGTACGCCTTCGGGAGCGGGCACTGCAACCGGCGTGCTGGCGCTGAGGCATGTGAGTAAACAGTTCGGCGCGGTCGCCGCGCTCAGCGGGATCGACCTCGATGTCGCGGCCGGTGAGGTGGTGGCCGTGGTCGGGGACAACGGCGCCGGGAAGTCCACCCTCGTGAAGGTCCTCTCGGGGGTGTACGCCCCCGACGCGGGGGCGGTCTTCTTCCACGGCCGGGAGGTCTCCTTCGATTCTCCGCGCGCCGCGCACGCGCTGGGTATCGCGACGGTCCACCAGGACCTGGCGCTCTGCGAGAACCTCGACGTCAAGTCGAACCTCTTCCTGGGCCAGGAGCTCCGGCCCTGGATGCTGGACGACGTCGCCATGGAGAAGCGGTCCTGGGAACTGCTGCGTGAGCTGCGAGCCAGGGTCCCCACGCTCGACGTCCCGGTGGCCGCTCTCTCGGGCGGCCAGCGGCAGACGGTGGCGATCGCCCGGGCCCTGCTCGGCCGGCCGGAGGTCATCCTGCTCGACGAACCGACGGCAGCCCTCGGTGTCGCGCAGACCGCCGAGGTACTCGACCTCATCGAGCGGCTCAAGGGCAACGGGCTCGGCGTCGTCATGATCAGCCACAACATGGAGGACGTCCGGGCGGTCGCGGACCGGGTGGCCGTGCTCCGGCTCGGGCGCAACAACGGTGTGTTCGACGCCCGGGAGGTCTCCTCCGAAGAAGTCGTCGCCGCGATCACCGGCGCCGCCGACAACGCCGTTTCGCAGCGCGCCGCGCGCCGCGCGGCCATTTCCCGGGCAGAGGAGCAACAGCCGTGACCTCTCTCGGTTCTCCGGTGGCGGCGGCCGCCGACCGGCACGACGCGCCTCCGGCGGCACGGCACGGTTTCCGCGACAGCGTCCGCAGCACGATCTCCCGGGCCCGGGACGGCGACCTGGGCATGCTGCCGGTCGTCGCCGGTGTCGTGGTGATCTGGACGATCTTCCAGTCGCTGAACCGGACCTTCCTGTCCAGCACCAACCTGGTGAACCTGGCCTTCGACATGGTGTCCCTGGGGGTGATCGCGCTCGGCGTCGTGTGCGTCCTGCTGGTCGGCCAGATCGACCTGTCGGTGGGCTCCGTGAGCGGTGTCGCCGCCGCGCTGACGGGTGTGGTGATGGTCCGTCACGAGCAGGCGGTGTGGCTGGCGATCCTGGTTGCGGCCGGTGTCGGCGCGCTGATCGGCTGGGTGTACGGGCAGGTGCTCAACCGCTTCGGTGTACCGAGCTTCGTCGCCACCTTGGGCGGCCTGCTCGCTTTCCTCGGCACCCAGCTCTGGCTCCTGCGCGGGCAGAACGCCATCAACCTGCCGTACGACTCCGGCCTGGTGAAGTTCGCCCAGGTGTGGTTCGTCCCCGAGGCGCTGTCCTACGCCTTCATGCTCCTGACGGCCGGGGGGTTCCTCGCCGTCAGCCTGGCCCGTACCCGCAGTCGCCGCCGTGCCGGGTTGTCGTCCGTTTCGCCGCAATGGCTGGCGGTGCAGTCATTCGCCCTGGCGGCGGCACTGCTGTTCGCGGTGTACTACTTGAACCGCACCCGCGGTGTGCCGTGGATGTTCATGCTTTTCGTCGCCCTGGTCCTGGCCCTGCACTACGTCCTCACCCGGACCAAGTTCGGCCGGTCCTTGTACGCGGCGGGCGGCAACGCGGAGGCGGCCCGCAGGGCCGGCATCGACGTACGCGCCGTGTACACCGCCGCGTTCGTCATGTGTTCCACACTCGCCGCGACCGGCGGGGTCCTGGCCGCCGCCCGTCTCGCGGCGGCCAATCAGAGCACCGGCACCGCGGACGTGAACCTCAACGCCATCGCCGCCGCGGTGATCGGCGGGACCAGCCTCTTCGGCGGCCGGGGTTCCGCCTTCGCCGCCCTGCTCGGCGTTCTCGTCATCCAGTCGATCTCCAGCGGGCTGACGCTGCTCAATCTCGATTCGTCGTACCGCTTCATCATCACGGGCTGCGTGCTGCTGGTCGCCGTCGCCCTGGACTCCGCCGCCCGCCGCTCGCGGCAGGCACACGGAAGGGGCTGAGGGCATGACGTCGCTGGCCATCGATGCCGGCACCACCACCGTCAAGGTGGTCGGATACGGCTCGCAGGGTGAGGAGTTGACGATCTGTCATCGTCCGACCCGGGTACTACGGCCCCGACCGGGCTGGGCGGAGCAAGACATGGACCACTTCTGGGACGCGGTCGCTTCCGCGACCCGCGAGGTCGTGGCCGCGCTGCCCGAGCCGCCCGAGCTGGTCGCCGTCACCGGGCAGGGCGACGGGGCGTGGCTCGTCGACGACCGGGGCCGCCCCACCGGGCCTGCCGTGCTGTGGAACGACGGCCGGGCCGCCGGCCTGGTCACCGGGTGGGAGCGCGACGGCACCATGGAGCAGGCCTTCAGAATCTGCGGCTCCCGGCTGTCCACCGGCATGCCCAACGCCGTACTCGCCTGGATGCGGGAGCACGACCCGGACCGGACGCGCCACTCCCGCCACCTGCTGACCTGCGGCGGCTGGCTCTTCCTGAAGCTGACGGGAGAGGTGGCCGTGGACGAGTCGGAGGCATCGGCTCCCTTCCTGGACATCGAGCACCGCACGTGGTCCGAGCGGCTGTTCGAGCTGTACGGCGTGGAGTGGGCTCGTGACCTGCTTCCCCCGCTCCGGGACGACGACCACCGAGTGACCGCGCTCAGCACCACCGCCACCGCCGAGACGGGGCTGCCCGCGGGCATCCCGGTGGTGCTGGCGCCCTACGACATCTGCGCCACCGCCATCGGCTCCGGCGCGGTCAGCACCGGCCGGGCCTGCACCGTGCTCGGTACCACGCTGTCCACCGAGATCGTCACCGACTCCGCCGACTGTGTGCTCACCGACGAGCCGGTGGGCATCACCGTCACCCTGGGAGTCCCCGGGCACTATCTGCGCGCCTTTCCCACCATGAGCGGCGGCGACATGCTGCACTGGGTCGCACGGCTTCTCGGGCTCGCCTCGGTCACCGACCTGATGGCCCTGGCCGAGCGCGGCGCCGAGAACACGGCCGGAGTGCGGTTCCTGCCCTACGTCTCCTCGGCCGGGGAACGCGCCCCGTTCTTCGACCCGGGAGCCCGTGGTTCCCTGTCGGGTCTGTCCCTGGACAGCGGCCGGGAGGATGTCGCCCGCGCGGTGGTGGAGGGCGTCACCATGGCCATCCGCGACTGCCTCGCCGCCTCCACGGCCGCCCCGGAGCTGTTGACCCTCAGCGGCGGCGGTGCCCGGAGCGCGTACTGGACGCGGCTGATCGCGGATGTCGTCGGCCTGCCGGTGGTGATCCCCGCCGACACGGAAACCGGGGCCCGTGGCGCCTGGCTGACCGGCATGATCGCGACCGGCCGCGAGCCGGACTTCGCCACCGCGGCGGCACGGTACGTTCGGATCTCCGCGACCTGCGAGCCCGACCCGGTCAAGGGCCGTGCCGTGAAAGACCGTTATGCGGAGTTCCTCCGGCTGCGGGAGCTGCACCGGCCGATCTGGGCACTGGGCAGCGGCGGCGCGGGCCTCGGCGGCGGAGCCGGCGCATGACCGGCGCCGAGACGGACGGATGGCTGGGTATCGACCTGGGCACGCAGGGCGTCCGCGCGGTTGCCGTGGCCTCGGACGGCCGGCTGCTCGGCTCGGGATCGTCGTCGCTGACCAGTAACCGGCGGGACGGACGCCATGAACAGGACCCGGAACAGTGGTGGCGTGCGGTCTGCTCGGCCGTCGGGCAGACCTTCGCCGGCGGCGCCGACCCGCGTCGTATCCGGGCCGTGGCCGTCGACGCCACGTCCGGCACCGTCACCCTGACCGACCGGCACGGCCGGTGCGTCACCCCCGGCCTCATGTACGACGACGGCCGGGCCGGGGTGGAGGCGGAGCAGGTCAACGCGCTGGGCGAACAGCAGTGGGCCAAGGCCGGCTACCGGCGGATGCAGCGTTCCTGGGGGCTGCCCAAGCTCCGCTGGCTGCTCGACCGGTACCCGCACGCGGTGACGGACGGCTGGCGCCTTGCCCACCAGAACGATGTGATCAACCGCAGGCTCGTCGGGCACGAGGTACCCACGGACACCAGCAACGCCCTCAAATCCGGGGCCGACGCCGTGACGCTGACCTGGCCCGAACAGGTCTTCGCCGCGCTGGACATCCCGGTCACTGTGCTGCCCGGCCTGGTGATGCCCGGCACCGTCATCGGCGAGGTCTGCTCCGGTGCCGCGGCGGAGAGCGGGCTGGTCCCGGGCATCCCCGTGGTCGCCGGAATGACCGACGGCTGTGCGGCGCAACTTGGCTCCGGAGCGACCGCGGTCGGCAGCTGGAACTCGGTCCTGGGCACCACCCTCGTACTCAAAGGAGTCACCGAGGACCTGCTGCACGACCCGAACGGTGTCGTCTACTCCCACCGCTCACCCTGCGGCCACTGGCTGCCCGGCGGTGCCTCCAGTACCGGTGCCGGCCTGGTCGCCAGAGAATTCGCCGACGCGGGCCTGGACCGGCTGACCGAAGAGGCGGCGCCCCTGCTGCCCACCGGGCTGCTGCGCTATCCGCTGGTCTCGCCCGGGGAGCGGTTCCCCTTCGTCGCCCCGGAGGCCGTAGCGTTCCGTAGCCGGGAACCGGCGGGCCGCGCCGAGGACTTCGCCGCGCTGATGCAGGGCGTCGCGTACATCGAACGGCTCTGCTTCGACTACCTGGACCTGCTCGGCGCGCCCACCGGCGGGGCCGTCGTCCTCACTGGCGGCGCAACCCGCAACCCGGTGTGGAACCAGCTCCGCGCCGACGTGCTGTGCCGGCCCGTGGCCCTGCCCCGCCATGCCCAGCCCGCGCTCGGCATGGCCGTACTCGCCGCCTCAGCCTGCGGGGAGCACGGCCCCGCCGAGCGCGGGCTGGACAGCGCCGCCACCGCGATGGTGCGACCCGGCCTGGTCCTGGAGCCGCGGGCCTCACATCGATCCGCCCATGACGAGGGCTACGCCCGGCTGCTCGGTCTGCTGGTCCGGCGTGGCTGGCTGCCCGGGGCCGTCGCGGCCCACGCACGAGAAAGGACCGCACGATGAGCCTCCATGTCATCCTCGTCCGGCACGGGGAGAGCGTCTGGCATGACGAGAACCGCTACGCCGGAGTCACCGACATCGATATCTCCGAGCACGGCCGCGCCCAAGCTGCCCGGCTCGCCGCCTGGGCAGGGCGGGCTGATCTCACGGCGGTGTGGTCCTCCCCGATGCGACGCTGCCGGCGGACCGCGGAAGAGAGCGCGGCCCGTGCCGGTCTGCCACTGATGATCGAACCACGGTTGCGCGAACTCGATTTCGGTATCGCCGAGGGGATGACCCGCGCCGAGATGCGTGAGCGCCTGCCCGGCGCACTCAAGGCATTCGAGGCCGACCCGGTCGGCAGCCACTTCCCGGAGGGAGAGGACCCCGCCGCCGTCGGCGAACGCTGTGCCGACTTCCTTGACGGCCTGCGGGCCGATCACCAGGAGGGACGCGTTCTCGTCGTGGCCCACTCCACCGCGATCCGGCTCACCCTCTGCCGACTGCTCGGTGTGCCGCTGCGGGACTACCGCCGTATCTTCCCCTACCTGGCCAACTGCGCGTTGAACGAACTGATCCTCCGCGACGGCACACCCTCGCTGCTGACGCTGAACCAGCACGTGACCCGAGGAGTACCGAAGTGATCACCATTCTCGCGGCCGGCGACCACTTCGTCCACAACTCCCTGTTCACCGACCGCCTTCGGCCGGTCGCACCCGAGGCCACCTTCCGCGAGCTCACCCTGCCCTGGCCCGTCGAGCCCTTCGGCGCGGTGGCCGAGGTCCAGGAGGCCTCCGGCACCGAGGACCAGCTCATCGAGGCCCTCGACGGTGTGAACATCTGCGTCACCCAAATGGCACCGCTGACGGAACGGATCCTCGATGCGAGCCCCGATCTCCGCCTGTTCTGCGTCGGCCGCGGCGGCCCGGTCAACGCCAATCTCGCGGCAGCCACCCGGCACGGTGTCGCGGTGACCTTCGCCCCCGGTCGCAACGCCACCGCCACCGCCGAGCACACGGTCGCCCTGATGCTGGCGGCCACCCGCCGCGTCCCCACCACCCACCAGGACCTCACCGCGGGCATCTGGCGGGGCGACTACTACCGCTACGACAGCGTCGGCCCCGAACTGGAGGGCAGCACGGTCGGCATCGTGGGATACGGCGCCATCGGCTCCCGCGTCGCCCGCATCGTCCGCGGATTCGGCGCTCGTGTCCTGGTCGCCGACCCGTACACCGGCGAGGCCGACCTGGCCCCGGCGGACCGGGTGGACCTCCCCGAACTGATGCGCCGCTCCTCCTTCGTCACCGTGCACGCCCGCGCCACCCCGAAGACCGAAGGGCTGCTCTCCCGCGAGCTGATCGGGCTCATGCCTCCCGGCGGTGTACTCGTCAACTGCGCCCGCGGCTCCCTGCTCGACTACGACGCCGTCTGCGACGCCCTGGACGAGGGCCGGCTCTTCGGCGCGGCCTTCGACGTCTTCCCCGAGGAGCCGCTCCCGGCCGGCTCCCGGCTGCGCCGTACCCCCAACATCGTCATGACCCCGCATCTGGCCGGCGCCAGCAAGCAGACCGCTCACAACGCGTCCGCCCTCGTGGCCGATGAGGTCGCCCGGTTTCTGGCCAGCCGCGCCCCGGCCCACTGCGCGAACCCGGAGGTGCTGCGGACCTGGCCCTGACCGGCACACGAAGTCCTCCCGGCCCGGCCGCCACCGGTCGCCTCCCGCCCGCCCCTCAGACGTCGCGGAACACCCCGGTGGAGCACGACCCACGATCTCGTGGAAAGGAAACCGCGTGCGCGTCAAGCTCCGGACGTTCCGAACCGCTCTCGTCGCCGGAATCCGTGTCCCCATAACGCCACCAAGGGTGACCGGGCCGGCCGACAGCCCGTGCTGCCGGCCTACGTATACGGCACTTGCAAGGCGTGACCGTGGACCGCAAACGCGGGTTCGTCCACTGGTCGTTCACCCAGACACTGGTCAAGACCGACCTCGGCGGCAAGGCCGTAGGGACCATCGAGAGCACCGGCCACCTCGGATACGTTTGCTGCAGAACCGGCTGCGGGAGGCCGGGACTCATCTCGAACACCTCGCAATCATCCGGAAGACCGTCACCGCGCTCGCTGACCGGCCCGAGCACCCTGACTACCCCCGCATCCTCACCGTCTTCAACGAGACCACCCGCCCCCTCCGGACCTGTGAAGTCTGCGAAGTCCTCGGCCACGAACAACTGCCGAAGAACATCCGAAGGCACCCGCGCCGAGCTGAAGCCCTCGTCACACTCGACATCCTCAGCGAAGCCGACGACGGCAGCTTCACCAGGAAGCAGTAGCAACCCGAAGCCCCACGATCAGCAGCCCTGCACCGACTTCTTCACCAGGAAACAGCCATCACCTTACGAACCGCCCTCTGCCTGCCTGTAGACCGGACGTCGCGTACGCGTCGCGCGTGCATCGCGTTGGCCCGTCACGGAATTGGCTCATGGCGAGAGCGGACACTTGTCAGGTGGTCGGTGGCCTTGCCCTGTCCGGTTTCGGACCGGACCACCGTGTTCTTAAGGGCCGGCTGCGCGGTGATGGCCTAGCCGTGGGGCCGAGTTGAAGGTCGTCGCGTGCAGTCTGGGCCCGGCCAAGGCCGGGTCCGGGGCGGAGAGCCTCTGGTGTGCAACGGATGATCTGGATGTGCGCTGGGTTCGTGGGCCGTCGCAAACGCCTGTCGCCCCAAGGTCAGAAGCCCCGGAAGACGCCGTCGTCATTCGCGGCGTTGACGAAATTCGCCCAGTCCATGTTGCCGAGGTAGATGTTGTTCTCGATCGACCACAGTTCTTCGGCTATGACTCGCAGTTGGCCGTGATCCTGCTCCTCGTCGTCCTCATCCTCCTCGTCGTCCTCGCACTCCGTCTCGTCGTCATCCTCGGGCAGGACAGCGAGCAGCGGCATCTCCGGCGTGATGAGGGCGGTCTTGTCGGCCACGATCAGCAAGTCCCTGGTGGGGGCTAGCGCAATGACCTGTTCGGTCGTCAGCTCACTGTAGGCAGGATCGTCCACTATGTGAACATTCGCGAGGAAGTTGTCCTTGTTCGGCGTTGCGACTGCCGTGCGTAGTGCTTGCCAAGCCGCCTGGTCGGAATAGTCGGTGCGGATCAGCAGGGTGGTGTCCGTCTGCGGAAGGCTCTTCATGGATTCTCTCCGTGCGTGAGTTCGGCGGTGCATCGGGCTGTCCAGTCCGGGGGCGTGACCTCAGCGGTGACGCTATCCGTTGGGTCTGACAAGAAGACTCACTGGTTGTTGCTGGACGAATGAGAGGCCAGCCATATCCTCGTCGCGGACGCTGAAGCCGTGCGAGCGGAGCTAGGTGACGGCGTCCATGTACCGGGTGTCGCGTTGAGGACCAGGCGGAGGGTGCTGAGCTGGTCCTCCATGCCGTCCTGGTAGCGCTGGCAGAACTGCGCGATCGCGATCCCCAGTGGGGTCGCCGACGGTCACGGGACAGAATACGGATCACGTCGTAGACGCGGACGGCGCCGGTGTGGAGGGAACCGGTGATCCGCAGGATGTCCTCCCGGTGCCGCTCGATCCGGACCAGAGATCGTGAACGCGATCCACACGGCCTGGTGGCGCTCGAGTCGAATGACGCCGCGTTCAACCGCGCGGAGCCGAGCCCTACCGGAGGTCGACGGACGGCTCTGCCTGACGCTCCGCGACGACGACGGCACCAGCCGGTCCGATTACGGACGGAACCACCGGAGCGGGTCTGGGCCAACTTCTGCGCCGGCAGGACGCCGAGCGAGAACCCGAGGTGGACGAGCTCCGCAGGCAGCCCACCGTACTCCCGAAGGGCGGACAGCACTTCGGGTCTCCTGTCCGCCGCGTGGCGGCGTCGGGGTCGATCGGGGGCGGCAGCCGACGAGGCGGTGGCCATCGTCGCCTCCTTCCGCGCGGGTGAATGCTGCTACCGGACTTGCGAGCCCTCCCGCGCCGATCCCGCACGGACCGCCGCCGACCCCACACGGACCGGTGCCGACGAGGAGAAACCGGGTAGTGGTTCGAGGAAGGTGCCTGCGGCTCCAACGGGACCACCGGCACTCGATCGGGGCCCAGATGGCCGGACCACCGCCCACCCTAACCACGATGGTAATCATGTTCAACAGTCGTCGCTCCGGCCAACAGGCGTGGGCGGCGCGAACATTCACTCCCGCACTCACACCCGCCGGGGCAGTTGCCAGATCTCGTCGATCGCATCGCCGGTCAGCACCCCCCGTGGATCCCCCTCCCCCCACAGCCGCCCCTCCTGGAGGAGCAGGACGTGACCCGCGGACCTGGCCACCTCCAGGTCGTGGGTCGCCTGCACGACCGTCACCCCCTCCTCCGTCACCTCGGCCAGCACATCGGCGATGAGCCGCTGAGCCGTCGCATCGAGGCCGGTGGTGGGCTCATCGAGTACGAGCAGATCCGCCTCCTGCGCCAACCCTTGTGCAACGAGGGCGCGCTGACGCTGACCGCCCGACAGCTCCCCCAGTTGACGGTGAGCGAGGGAGCTGATGCCGAGCCGGCTCATGCTCGCCTCCACGACGTCCCGGTCCCGCTGCGACAGCCGCCGCCACAGCCCGCGACGCCCCCACCTCCCCATCGCCACGGTGTCCCGCACGGTCAGTGGCAGCACATCGGCCGCCCTGCTGCGCTGCGTCACGAACGCCGCACGCCTGCCGGTTCGATGCTCCACCTCACCGGCTGTCACCTGGATCACTCCCGCGATCACACCGAGCAGCGTGGACTTGCCCGAGCCGTTCGGCCCGACCACGGCAGTGGTCGTGAACGCCGGTATCCCCAGCGTGAGTTGATTCAGTACCGCACGGTTCGCATAACCGGCCGACACGCCGTCGAGTCCTACCTGCCGCTGCATCTCCCGAGCCTCTTTCCGCCGCACCTGATTGTAGTGATAATCGTTTTCATTGTAGTGTCCTGTCGCATGGAATGGTTGATGGGCCCCTTCGAGGTGACCTTTGTCCAACGGGCCCTGTGGGGCGGCATACTCGTGTCGCTGATCTGTGCGCTGGCCGGTACGTGGGTCGTTCTGCGCGGGATGGCGTTCTTCGGAGACGCGATGTCGCACGGCATGCTCCCCGGAATCGCGCTCGCCTCGCTGCTGGGAGGCAATCTGCTGATCGGCGCGGCCGTGAGTGCGGCCGTCATGGCCCTCGGTGTCAGCGTCGTCGGCCGGTCACCCCGACTGTCGCAGGACACCAGCATCGGCCTGCTCTTCGTGGGGATGCTGTCGCTGGGCGTGATCATCGTGTCGCGTTCGCAGTCGTTCGCGGTCGACCTGACCGGCTTCCTCTTCGGCGATGTACTCGCCGTGCGTTCGGCCGACCTGGCCTACCTCGGAGGCGCGCTGGTCATCGCGCTGATGATCTCCGTACTCGGATACCGGCCGTTCGTCGCGCTGGCCTTCGACGAGCGCAAGGCACACACCCTGGGGCTCCGGCCGCACCTCGCACATGTGGCTCTGCTGGCCCTACTCACGCTGGCCATCGTCGCGTCGTTCCACGTGGTGGGGACTCTGCTGGTCTTCGGCCTGCTGATCGCGCCGCCCGCAGCCGTACTGCCGTGGGCTCGGCGCATCCCGGTGATCATGATCGGCGCCGCCTGCCTGGGAGCGAGCGCGACGTTCATCGGTCTGCTGCTCTCGTGGCACCTTCACACGGCTGCCGGGGCGAGCATCGCGGCGACGGCAGTGGTCCAGTTCCTGCTCTCCACCGCCGCCTCCGGCCTCCGCAACCGGTGGGCGCGGTCCGCTCCCCCGACATCCCCTCCCGCCGCCTCGGCTCTCCCCACCTCCGCGCCCGAGCGCCCGCACATGGAATACGGACATCCGTCATGACACCCAGAAAGATCCGAACTGCCACAGCACTCTCCTGCGCCGCCCTCGCCGGTGCCGGACTCCTCGTGGGCTGCCAGAGCGCCAGCGACGCGAAGGCTCCATCGAAGGCCTCGGCCTCGGCGAAACCCCACGGGTACGTCGAGGGAGCCGAGGAGGCCTCCGAGCAGCAGTCCCGGCTCGTTCTCGCCGACGCGGGCACGGGGGCGGTCAAGGTCCTGGACCTGATCACCGAGGACATCACCTCGCTCAAAGGCGGTGACGACGTACAGGGTCTGCGCACCGACGGCCGGTTCGCCTACCTGAACACCGCCGACGGCACCCACATCGTCGACAGCGGCGCCTGGACGGTGGAACACGGCGACCACGTCCACTACTACCGCGCCGCCATTCGCGACGTCGGACCCATCGCGGGGTCGACCGCCGCCCACATCCACAGCGACCAAGCCGTCACCGCGGTGTCTGCCTCGAAGGGCGGCACGCACCTGCTCGACCGCAAGAAGCTCGAGGACGGCACCGTTCCCCGGGGCAGCGCGCTGACCGGTGCGGGCAGCGGGGCGGTCGTCCCCTACAAGGAACATCTGCTGGCCACAGGGGCGGGTGCCGAGAAGGACACCGTCGAGGTCCTCGACCGGAAGGGGACGCGTGTCGACACGTTGGAGGAGCCGTGTGCGCAGGTACGCGGTGAGGCCGTGACCCGCCGGGGTGTGGTCTTCGGATGTGCCGACGGCGCGCTGCTGGTCACCGAGGACAAGGGCACGTTCGACGCCGAGAAGATTGGGTACGGCACGGCGGTGAAGGCCTCGGAACGGGCGGTCGACTTCCGTCACCGGTCGGGCAGCGCCACGCTCGCGGCCAGGTCCGGCAATGACGCCGTATGGGTCCTCGATGTCACCGACCGCACCTGGACGCGCATCGAAAGCGGCCCGGTCGTGGCGGCCAACACCGCCGGAGAAGGTTCCCCGCTGCTCGCGCTCGGCAAGGACGGTGTGCTCACCGCCTACGACATCACCACCGGGAAGAGCCTCGCCCGTAAAAAACTCCTCCCGACGGGGGCCGGGTCCGCCGCCGCCATCGAGGTCGACACCACCCGCGCGTACGTCAACGACGCGGCGGCACGGAAGGTCTACGAGATCGACTACAACGACCGGCTCAGGCTCGCCCGGACCTTCCCTCTCGAATTCGCCCCGACGTACATGGTGGAGACCGGCCGATGAGCATCGATTCCCCGACCGGGCACAGGCACCGGATGCCTGCGCGTCTCCTTCTCGCCTCCCTGGCCGGAGTTCTGCTCCTGGGGGCGAGCGGCTGCGCGGGGAGCGAGCAGGGCCGCCCCTCGGTGGTCGTCACCACGAACATCCTCGGTGACATCACCCGCAACATCGTCGGCGACGAGGCCGAAGTGACCGTACTGATGCAGGCCGGCGCCGATCCGCACTCCTTCGGGGTCTCGGCTCCGCAGGCGGCCTCCATCGAGCAGGCCGATCTGGTCGTCTACAACGGTCTCGGCCTGGAGGAGAACGTCCTGCGCCATGTGGAGGCCGCCGAGGAGGCCGGCGTCTCCACCCTCGCGGTCGGGGACGCCGTGGATCCGCTCACCTATACGGCGGGGGAGTCCGCCGACGAGCCCGACCCGCACTTCTGGACCGACCCCGAGCGGGTCCGCAAGGCCGTCGGGCTCATCGCGGATCAGGTCACCGAGCACGTGAGGAGCGTCGACAAGGCGGTCGTCGGGAAGAACGCGTCCGCTTATGGAACGCAGGTCACCGAACTGACCACGTGGATGCGGAAGCAGTTCGACGACATTCCCTCCGATCAGCGCAAGTTGGTGACCAACCACCATGTCTTCGGGTATCTGGCCCAGCGTTTCGGATTCCAGGTCGTCGGCGCGGTGATCCCGAGCGGGACCACCCTCGCGTCGCCGAGCGCCTCGGACCTCAAGTCCCTGTCGACCGCGATCGAGACGGCGGGCGTCAAGGCGATCTTCGCGGACTCGTCGCAACCCGACCGACTGGCCCAGGTACTGAAGCGCGAGAGCGACATCGAGGTCGACGTCGTGCCGCTGTTCTCCGAATCCCTCACCGAGAAGGGAAAGGGAGCGGCCACCTACCTGGAAATGATGCGCGCCAACACCCGGTCCATATCCACCGGACTGGGCACCGAATAGCCACGCTGTCGCCGGTCATGGGTGACAGCCCTGGAGAGGAAAGACACGTAATGAAGCATGTAGCACGCCCGAGGACTTCGGCTGCCGTCGCCACCCTTCTCGCGGCTTCCGTCGCGCTCACCGCCTGCGGGGCCGACAACAAGGAGCCTGCCGCCAAGTCGACGGACAAGGCTTCGGGTTCACCGGCCGCCCAGGTCGCGGACCCGATCGTCACCACGTACGACGGTGGCTTGTACGTACTGGACGGGAAGACGCTGAAGCTCGCCGAGGACATACCGCTGGAGGGCTTCAATCGGGTCAACCCCGCAGGCAACGACCGCCATGTGATGGTCTCCACCTCGACCGGATTCCAGGTGCTGGACGCCGCGGGACGCAAGCTCACCGACGTCGAGTTCGAAGGCAGCAAGCCTGGCCACGTCGTCCGTCACGCGGGCAAAACCATCCTTTTCGCCGACGGCACCGGAGTCGTCACGGTCCTCGACCCGAAGGATCTCGGTGACACGAAGCCGAAGGCCGAGACGTACACCTCCGCCGCCCCGCACCATGGTGTCGCCATCCAGCTCGCCGACGGCACACTGGTGACCACCCTCGGCACGGAGGAGAAGGGGGTCGGCATCGCCGTACTGGACAAGGACCGCAAGGAGATCACCCGCAGCGAGGACTGCCCCGGCGTCCACGGGGAGGCGGCCGCGCAGGGCGAGGCGGTCGTCATCGGCTGTCAGGACGGCGTCCTGATCTACAAGGACGGCGTCATCAAGAAGGTGAAGAGCCCCACGGAGTACGGCCGGATCGGCAACCAGGCCGGCTCCGACGAGTCGCCCGTCGTCCTCGGGGACTACAAGAAGGACAAGGACGCCGAGCTGGAACGCCCGGAGCAGGTGTCGCTCATCGACACCGAGACCGGCAAGTTGCGGCTCGTCGACATCGGTACGAGCTACACCTTCCGTTCGCTGGCACGCGGTCCGCACGGTGAGGCGCTCGTTTTGGGCACGGACGGCAAGATCCACGTCATCGACCCGACCACAGGCAAGGTGACCAAGAAGATCTCCGCCCTCGGATCGTGGCAGGAGCCGCTGGACTGGCAGCAGCCTCGCCCGGCGCTGTTCGTGCGCGACCACACCGCGTACGTCTCGGACCCGTCGAGCAAGAAGCTGCTGGCCATCGACGTCGAGTCGGGCAAGCAGCTGGCCTCGACGGAACTGCCGAAGGCCCCCAACGAGCTGAGCGGCGTCAAGCAGCACTGACCTTCTCCCCCAGACGAGGAGCGCGTTCCCGCCGGGCGGGAGCGCGCTCCTCGTGCTGTCCTGCGAGACCCCCACGCGGCGGCGTGCCCGACGGCCGGGAAAACGCCGACGGGTGGTGTCACGGCCCGAAGGCCGCACACCACCCGTCGTGGACACTGGGGTGTCACCAGGAGGACTTGGTAACTCCGGGAAGGAAGCCGGCGTGTGCCTGTTCACGCATCCGGACCCGGGACAGCCCGAACTTCCGCAGGTGGCCGCGTGGACGGCCGTCCACGCTGTCCCTGTTACGCACCCGGGTCGCGCTGGCGTTGCGCGGCTGGCGGCGCAGTTCCTCGACGGCCGCGACCCGCTCGCCCTCCGGGGTGCCGCGCCTGCGGATGATCTCCTTCAACTCCGCACGCCGCGCGGCGTACCGCTCGACGGTCGCCTTGCGCTTCTCGTTCTGCGCGATCTTGCTCTGCTTGGCCATCAGACCTTCACCCCCCGCGCCCGGATGCGGGCGACCGCTGCCTCGATGCCGATGGTGTCGATCACCTTGATCGCCCTGGCGCTCAGCACCAGACGTACATGCCGGCCTTCGCTGGGCAGCCAGTAGCGCTTGCGCTGGATGTTCGGGTCGAACCGGCGCGACGTGCGCCGGTGCGAGTGGGAGATCTTGTTGCCGAAGCCCGGCTGTGCACCGGTCAGTTGGCAGTGTGCGGACACGAAGTTACCTGCCTCTCATTGGGTCGGCCCCCATGTTGAACATGGAAACCATTGTCATATACTAGCGGCATGGCTCGCAACGAACTACGCCCGATCATCAAGCTCCGCTCCACCGCGGGAACGGGCTACACCTACGTCACCCGCAAGAACCGGCGGAACGACCCCGACCGGCTGGTGCTGCGGAAGTTCGACCCGCTCGTCCGCCGCCACGTCGACTTCCGCGAAGAACGCTGACACCACAAGCCCACCGCTCCCCCTCCCGACTCCTAGGACACCGCTATGAAGCCCGGAATCCACCCTGCCTACGGCCCCGTCGTCTTCCGCGACAAGGCCGCCGCCTTCGCCTTCCTGACCCGCTCCACCCTGACCAGCGACCGGACCGTCGAGTGGGAGGACGGCAACACATACCCGGTCGTCGACGTGGAGATCTCCTCCGCGAGCCACCCCTTCTACACAGGGACCGCCCGTGTCCTGGACACCGCAGGACGCGTCGAGCGCTTCGAGCGGCGCTACGGCCGCCGTGAGGGCCGGTGATGCAGGACAAGCTCACGCTCCCCGTCGTCATCGTCAGCGGGCTGCACTCGGACGCACGCCACGAGGTCGTGGAGGGGCTGCTGAGAGACGTGCCTCACAGCGTCGCGCTGCACCACGACCTCGCGACAGCGGAGAAGGGCACGGTGCACCGAACCGTGCGCGACACCTCCGGGACGCTCTCGAGCGGCGAGGCCCCCCTGGTGAACGACTGCGCCTGCTGCGCCCTGCGCGAGGACCTGATGCCGGAGCTGGAGCGCCTGGCGGCCGACGGAGTGACCAGGATGGCCGTCGTCGAGCTGTGGGACTCCGTCGAGCCCAGGGCGATGGCCGAAGTCATCGCCGCACACGGTGAGGGCCTGCTCGAGGTGACCGGTGTGATCACCGCCGTCGATCCCGCCCTCGTCCTGCCCTGTCTCGTCAACGGCGACGACCTCGCCGAGGCGGGACTGGCAGCCGCGGCCACCGACCAGCGGACCGTCGGCGACACGTGGGCCCGGCAGTTGGAGTACGCGTCGGCGGTCGCCCTCGTCGACGACGGCCGGGCGGACGAGGAGGACCGGGCACTGATCGGCCAACTGCACCCGACCGCGCCTCAGGCCGCAGCCGGTTCGCAGGAGCTGACGAGGCTGGCACTCGCGGGGTTCGACGTGGAAGCGGCCGGCGCCGGCCAGCATCCGGCCTGCGCCCTGCTTCCCCAGGAGGCCGAGGAGGCCGGCGTCAGCACTCTCGTGTGGCGCAAGCACCGCCCGTTCCATCCCGAGCGCCTCTACGACGCGCTGGAGGACCTGAGTTGCGCGGCCGCCCGCAGCCGGGGCCGGTTCTGGCTCGCAGACCGCCCCGACACCCTCCTGTCCTGGGACGCGGCGGGCGGCGCGCTCTGTGTCGAGAACAACGGCCCCTGGCTCGCGTCCCTGCCGGACGCCGCCTGGGACATGATTGCGCCGGTCCGGCGGGCGGCCGCCGCACTGGACTGGCATCCCGAGCATGGCGACTGCTGCCAGCACCTGGTCTTCATCTCTCCCGGACTCGACCGGGACGGACTGACCGCCCTGCTCGATTCCTGCCTGCTGACCGACGACGAGTATGCGGCGGGCCGCGCGGCATGGAGGGCCCTGCCTGCCGCGTTCGACGCGCTCCTCCCCCCGATCCACTGACCACCTCGCGCACGCCCTCACTCAGCTCTGCAAGGGAAGAACCATGGCCCGACGCCAGGAACCCCGTAAGCCCGCCAAGGACCGCCCGAACCCGCTCGACGCGGCGAAAATCACGCACATCGACTACAAGGACACCGATCTGCTGCGGAAGTTCATCTCCGACCGGGGCAAGATCCGCAGCCGCAGGGTCACCCGCATCAGCGCCCAGCAGCAGCGACAGGTCACCGCAGCGATCAAGAACGCACGCGAGATGGCGCTGCTGCCGTACACCGGCTCCGGCAAGTGATCCACGGCCCGGGGCAGCCGTCGCTGAACTGCCGGGGTGACGCGCGAAAGCCCCGGGTAACAGGCCGGCGACCCGGCAGCGCGCCCGGAGGTGTCCGCCCGCCCGGCCAGGCTTACGCTGCGAGATAGGCCGGACATGTCTGCCGGACTTCTCCGGCGGGCGGGTCCGGTGTCTCTCCGGCAGCGAACCGACGAAGGAGCCGGCGAGATGTCCACGACCACGGCGCACCACCCCCACCTCGCGCACGCGCACCGGCACGTCCCGGGGTGCGGCCACGTGGCGATCCCGCACAACGACCACGTCGATTACGTCCATGACGGGCATCGGCACGCCTCGCGCGACGGGCACTGGGACGACCACTGACCCATCACTGCCGCCGCGCCCGTCGGTATCGGCTGATCGGGTGACAAGCGCGCATACGACAGGCGCCGGTGCGGGAGTCCCCCACCGGCGCCTGTCGCTGCTCACGTTCATACATGAAGCAGGCATAGAGGCCGCTCGGCCTGGACATCATGGATACGACAATCATCCCGATGAACTGCCCCATCATCTGCGGCGGCGCCGACCTGTGCCCACGACAGTCGAGCTGCCGCTCCCCCTCTGAGAGGCGAGTGCCGCTGTTGGCTGACCCCTTGTCCCTGGACCCGAAACTCGAACCGCCCCTCACGTCCCTACTGACCTCCTCCCGTTTCCTGCACAGCCTCGTGGACGGGCTGGGGTCGCCCCTCAATGTGGTGCTTCCGGACCGGATCGCCGAGAACGTCGCACGGTTCCGGTCCGTGTACCGCCGCCACCATCTGGAAGGGGAGATCTGCTTCGCCCACAAGGCCAACAGGTCGAGCGCGCTGGTCCGCCGGCTGACGACCACCGGCGCGGCCATGGATGTCGCCTCGCTCGGCGAACTGCAACACGCGCTGGCCTGCGGGTTCACCCCGGGCCGCATCGGTGCGACCGGGCCGAAGGAACCGGAGTTCCTCTGGCTGGCCGCACGCACCGGCGTCACGGTGAACATCGAGGGCCACGCCGAACTGGAAGCACTCGCCGCGCTCGTGCGTCGCCACGAGCTGCCACGGGTGCGGGTCCTGCTGAGGCTGTCGGACTTCTCAGGCACCGCGGTGAAGGTCCTGAGCCGCCGCAGCCGATTCGGCTTTCCCACATCGGAGCTGGCCGGCTTGCTGGATGCCTGCGAGCGGCACCACGGGGCCGTGGAGGTCATCGGGGTCTCCTACCACCTCGACACCATCAGCCTCGAGGAGAAGGCCCTCGCGCTGGAGGGCTGCGTACGGGCCATGGACGAGTGCCGGGCCCGGGGAATGCGGCCGCGGGTGATCGACATCGGCGGCGGATTCGGGGTCAGCTATCTCGCCGACGGGGCGCAGTGGGAGCGCTACACCAGCCAGCTGACCCTGGCGGCCATGGGCCGGCGCGAGGCTTTGGCCTGGCGCAATCACTCGTACGGGCTGAGCAGCGAAGGGGGAACCCTCCGCGGCAGCCTGGAGCTGTACCCTTCCTATCGCCCGGTCGCCGGGGCCGACTACCTGGACGAGCTGCTGCGCAGTCCCGCCCCCACGCTCGGCCGCCCGCTGGCGACGCTGCTGCTGGAGAACCTGTACGACCTGTGCGTCGAGCCGGGCCGGGCCCTGCTGGACCAATGCGGACTGACCTTGGCACGTGTGCTGGAGACGCGTCTCGAGACGGACGGAACCCACTCGATACGCCTGGCGATGAACGCCGACGACTGTGCTCTCGAGGAGCACGGCATCCTCATGGATCCGATCGTCCTCCACCGCGACAAGCCGTCGACGGCGACGGAGAGTTCCGCGGAGTCCTTCGGGGTCCACCTCCACGGGAACCTGTGCCTCGAGTCCGATCTCATCACGCGCAGGCTGGTCTTCCTCCCCCGCCTGCCGGCCAGGGGTGACCTTCTGGCGTTCCCCAACACAGCCGGATACTGCATGGATTTCAAGGCCCATCACGCCCAGCAACGCCCACTCGCCCGCAAAGTCGCGGCTTACCGAGGCTCCGACGGCTGGGAGTGGCGTCTCGACGATCAGTACTGGCCCATACATTCTGCAAGGGACGCGCATGAGGTATGACAGCATCATCGAAACTGTCGGCAACACGCCCTTGGTGCGTATCGACCCTCATGTCCATGGTCTGCAGAACATCGACCTCTACGCGAAGCTCGAGTTCTGCAATCCTTTCGGTTCGCTGAAGGACCGGGCAGCCTGGAACATGGTCCAGCCAGGACTCTCCTCGGCAGTCCTTCAGGGTAGTCAGATCGTCGAGTTGTCCAGCGGAAACACAGCCAAAGCCCTTGCCGCCATAGCCGGGATGCACGGAATCGGATTCAAGAGCGTCACCAACCGCATGAAGATTCCGGAGATCAAGGAGATGCTCCTTCTGCTGGGGGCCGAGATCGAGGAACTGCCGGGGCAGACCGAGTGCCTCGATCCCACGAACTCGGAGGACCCCCTCACCCTTTTCCACCGCAGCCTCAGCGAACCGGGGAGCACCTACCTCCACACCGATCAGTACTACAACGCACGCAACCCGGAGGCCCATGAGACCGGCACCGGGCCCGAGATCGTGGCAGACCTCGACGGACGGGCACCGGACTGGTTCATCTCCGGCGTCGGCACGGCCGGTTCCTCCACCGGGGTGGCGCGGGCGTTGCGGGACAGGAATCCGAAGGTCGGCGTGATCGGACTCGTCGCGGACAAGTCGGATTTCATTCCGGGTATCAGGAACATCGATGAGGTACAGGAAGTCGGGATCTTCGATCCCCTCACGTATGACGCCATCGAGAAGGTCACCTCCTCCGAGGCCATCGACGGAATGCTGGCACTTGTCCGGCGGTGCGGAATACTGGCTGGACCCACCGGTGGAGCGGCGTACTTCGGAGCAGTCCGGCATCTTCGGGACATAGGACCGCAACTCACCGAACCCGCGACGGCCGTCTTCATCGTGTGCGACCGCGTCGAGAGCTATCTGAGTTACATCAGGAAGCGCCGCCCCGAACTCCTGGGGCAGCAGCCGCGGAACAACTCGGCTGCTTCCGTGTCTGCCGAGGAGCTGAGCGGCACCGCCGCCGTGGGAGTCGCCGATGCCCAGAAATGGATGGCCGAGGAGAAGCCCCTCGTCGTGGACATGCGCAGCCCCTACGCCTATGCGGCCCTGCATATCGACGGGTCCATCAACATCGTTGACGAACTGTTCGAGGACCTCATACGCGGAGGGCTGCCGTTCAGCAAGTCCCAGCCGGTGCTGCTCGCGTGCCCCGTCGGTGAGAAGTCGCTGAAGTACGCGGCCCTCCTGACCCGGATGGGGCACCCGGATGTGCGCAGCCTCGCCGGGGGCATCATCGCCTGGCGGGACGCGGGCGCACCGCTGGTGCGGGAGTGACCCCCGTGCCGAGCGACGCGGCGGACATGAGGACGGAGGACCTGGCCGCCTGGAGCAGTGCCCTCCGTGCGCAGTTCCCGATCGTGTCGGGTCACCCCGGTCAGGCCTATCTGGACAGCGCCGCGACCGCGCAGAAGCCGCAGGCGGTCCTGGACGCGGTCCAGCATTACCTGACGACCTCCAACGCGAACGCGGGGCGCGGTACCTATCCGTGGGCCAACCGGACCACCAGCCTGATCGAGGAGACCAGAGGGCGGGTCAAGACTTTCCTCGACGACCCGGATCCGGGCACCTCGGCGGTGCACTTCGTCAGTGGGGCCACCGAAGGGCTGCGCCGGGTGGCCCTGGACTGGCTCGCCCATGAACTCCGTGAAGGGGACGAGATCATCGTGCCCTTCGCGGATCACGAGGCGAACACGTCGCCCTGGCTGGAGGCGGTCGAGTCACTGGCCCGCCAGGGCACCCGCGTCACCGTACGGGAGATGCCCTACCAGACCTCCTCCGGCGACTACGACACGGAGGAACTCGCCGCGCTCGTCTCCCCCCGCACACGGTTCGTGGCGGTCACCCACGTCCACCACGTCTACGGCGGGGACATGAACGTGCACCGGATCCGCCGGGCGGTGGGACCCGATGCGGTGATCTGCATGGACGCCGCCCAGAGCGTCGGCCATCTACCTGTCTCCATGAGGGTGCTGGACGTCGACTTCGCCGTATTCTCCGGGCACAAGGCACTGGCGCTGCCCGGCTCCGGAGCCGTCTGGTCCCGTGGCGTACGCGGAGCCCCTTTCGCTCCGCGCGGCTGGAGCGGCACACCGAACACCGTGGGCATCGCCAGCCTGGGTGCCGCACTGGACTGGCTCGACGGGGCCGGGCTGGAGCGGATCGAACGGTGGACCGTGGAGCTGGCCGCCCGGTTGACGGACGGGCTGCGCACGCTGCCGCCGTACGACGTGGTGGGGTGCCAACTGAGCCTGGCTAAGGGCTCCTCGATGCAGCAGCGGCACGGCATCGTGACGTTCAGACACCGGGACATCGATTCGACCGACCTTGGCTTCATCCTCTTCAGCCACGGCTTCATGGTGCGGGCGGATGGCCTCTGCCAAGGCCGGGCCGGCGAAACCCGCAGCTCCGTACGGGTCAGTCTGCATGCCTACAACACCCGGCAAGAGGTAGACCGGTTACTTCAGGTACTCGCCGAGCTGAGCCAGCGCGGATGACAATCGTTTTCACCTGTAGATTCGGGGTCACGTAGCGGAACCGAGCGCGTAGAGGTGGTACAACAAGATGAGCGTGAGCATGTCGACGGCCCAGCTGTGGGTGGACCGCTGGGAACAACAGCAGCAGCGATACGCGATCGACCGGGAAGAACGCTTCACCGTGGTCGCGGATGTCGTGGAACACGTGACGGCCGGTCACGAGAGCCCTCGCGTGCTGGATCTGGGGTGTGGTCCCGGCTCGCTTCCCGCACGGCTGATCGAGCGCCTGCCGCAGGCCGAGATCGTCGCCGTCGACATGGACCCGTTGCTGCTGGCACTCGCCCGCGCCCGCCATCCGGACGCCGCGCGGTACGTCGAGGCGGTGATCGGCGAGGAGGGCTGGACGAGTGCCCTCGGGCTCCAGGGGCCTGTCGACGCGGTCGTGTCCACGACCGCGCTCCACTATCTCCCCGAAGGGCTGCTGCGGAGCACCTACGCGGAGCTGACCGCGCTGCTGCGGCCCGGCGGCGTACTGATCAACGCGGACCATCTGTCGCAGGACGGGGCCGGGTTCGCGGAGATCGCGGAGTTCGTCGGGGTCCGCCGGGCCGAGCGCCGGCACGCCTTCGATCACGAGGACTGGGAGACGTGGTGGTCCGCCGTCGAGAACGAGCCCGAACTCATGGGGCTGTGTGCGGAGCGCCCTAAGCCGGGCTCCGTCCACGCCGACTGCGCCGTCACGCTCGGCCGGCACGTCGAGCTGCTGACCGAAGCGGGCTTCGGCCATGCCAGCCCGGTCTGGCAGGTGGGCAACAGCTACGTCCTGGTCGCCATCCGGCAGTAGACGCGGGTGAGGGCGGGGGCGGCGTCGAACGCGGCGCCGCCCCCGCCCTCACCGCAGGCGCGCCGTCACCTCTCGGCATACCTGATGTGGGGAGCGACGCCGCGCAGCTTCTCGCACGTCTCCTCGATCTCCCGTGCGGGAACGGACTGGCCTGTGACGCCGGCACCCGCACGGAGCCACGTCCTGTCACCCTCACCCAGCAGGGTGCGAAGGACCAGGGCCGCGTCCAGCGAACCGTCCGTGCCCCCTCGGAAGACCGCGCCGCCGTACAGGCCCCGGGGCCCGTCCTCGTATCGCGCCAGCGCGCTCAGTGCAGCGCGCTTCCGCGAGCCCGTGGCGGTGATCGCGGGGAAGAGCGAGGCGAAGGCGGCCCACGGTCCGGTACCGGGCCGGAGCCGGCCCGTGACGCGCGAGGCGAGATGCTGCACCGAACCGCGTGGCCTGACCGTCATGAACTCCTCGACCACGACGGACCAGGGACGGCAGACCGCCGCCATCTCGTCACAGGC
Organism: Streptomyces sp. NPDC002911; assembly: GCF_053591835.1. Taxonomy (NCBI): domain Bacteria; kingdom Bacillati; phylum Actinomycetota; class Actinomycetes; order Kitasatosporales; family Streptomycetaceae; genus Streptomyces; species Streptomyces sp. NPDC002911. The sequence continues at coordinate 172,851 of NZ_JBSFUO010000013.1, forward strand.
GAGCCGTACGCAGACGGCGTTCTCGTGGATTTCCTTGGGGTCCGTGAGGAGTTCCTCCCGCAGCCGGTCGTTCTCCGCCGGATCTTCCCCCAGGGCTCGGGTGCCCGCGAGCGGCTGCGTGCTGACCCGGCCGTCCTGCCGGACCTCCAGGACCGTCTCCGAGCTGAATCCGGCCGCCCTGCGTCCGCCGAGGTCGATGAGGAAGGAGCGAGCGGGAGTGTTGGCCCGCCGTCCGGCGAGATAGGTCGCGGCGAAGTCGGCGACCGGTCCGGCGGGCAGCACGACCGCTCGCGAGACGACGGCCTTCTCCAACAGACCCGCCCGGATGTCCGCGATGGTGCGGGCGACCGCTTCGCCGTAGACCGCGGTACCGCCGGTGACGAGCTGTTCGGCCCGGTCCGGTGCCACCCCGCCGGAAGCGGGCCCGGCGACGGAGGCGGAGGACTCGGCGAGCAGGTCGGCGGCGCGTTGACGCCGGCCGCCGGAGAGCGCTACCGCCCTCCCCCACCCTGGTGGCCCAGCCGGCGGGCAGTTCCTCGATCACCCGGTCGAGCCCCGGAGAATGCCGAGGCCCTGGCCAGCAGCTCGTGACCGGCGTCCGGGGCTCCGATCCTGACGTTGTCCTCTGTCGTGCCCTCGAAGATAGACGTCCTGGAACACCAGGGAGACGTGAGCGGCGAGTTCCTCGGGTGCGATATCCCGTACATCGACGCCCCCGACCCGGACGGTGCCGCCGGTGGTGTCCCAGAAGCGGGCGAGCAGCCTGGCGACGGTGGTCTTGCCCGCCCCTGACGGCCCGACCAGAGCCGTCATGCTGCCTGCGGGCAGCCGGAAGCTCACGTCGCTGAGTACGTGAGCGGGTGGCGCGCCCCTCCTGCTGGGCCTTCTCCTGCTCGGCGGAACGGAACTCGACTCCTTCGAAACGGACTTCGGCCCCTTGGGGTACCTGGGGCTCGGCGGGCTGCGGGAATGACTGCTCGTCGAGAACCGCGGCGAGTCGCTCCAGGCTGTCACGGGCGATACGCCCCTGCGCCGACGTCGGCCGCCCCCGAAAGGCTGTCGCCCAGACGGGCCGTCAGGACCAGGAGCGCTAGCAGGGTGGGGACCGTCAGCGAGCCGTCCAGTTGCCAGGACACGCGCGCTGCCAGCAACAGGGCGAAAACCAGCCGGGCGGCGAAGGCGAAGGAGACCAGGCCGGGCAGGCCCCGGACGATGAGACGGCGGTCCGCACGCGCTTCCGCGACCAGGGCGTCGTCAAGCGCTCCGTAGCCTTCGGCGGTCCGGCCTAAGGCCGCGAGCTGATGAAGGTCCGCAGCAGGTGGGCGGTGGCCGGGCGTGAACTCGCCGAGGCGGAAGGGCCCACAGCTGGGCATCCCCTCGGCGAAGCGCCGCGTCCCGTCCTTGACGATCAGGAAGTTCCCCTGACACAGGATCATGCGGCCGTCCCTTACGGGCCGGAGTGTGGGCAGGACGACCTTGAGGTCACCGTCCGCCCTTGCGGCCGAAAGGTCGAAGTTCACGGCGGCCAGCTTGTACACGGGCAGCATGTTCCTGCCCGCGAGGGCGGACAGCGAATGCAGGATGTCCGCGGAGGTCAGCGTCGATCCGTCGGTGAAGCGGACGCCAGGCCGGACGTGCAGGGTGTACGTGGACAGGTCCTCGGATATGTCGATCCCCCTGAGCACGCCGTAGCGCACGCCGTCCGGGGCGGAGGGATCGAGGTTTCCGAGGGTGCCGTGCCAGGCGCGGGCGCGGACCAGATCCAACGCCGAGGGGCCGTTGAAGAAGTCGAGCGTCTCGGAGGCGCCGCCCCCGACGAAGGCCGCACGGAGCGTGCCACCCGTGCGCGGTGAGGAGCCGGCGCGCCCCTTCCCGGAGGTGGAGGGGTCATCGGTCGAGCACGCCGCCAGCAAGCCGGGCCCCACGGCCAGGGCCACGGCTCCCGTGGCGCTGCGGCGCAGGAAAGCACGGCGGTCGAACTGTCTGGAGGTGCTTCTCCTTGACGAGGTACTGATCAGAGATGAGAGGGACGGGGAACGGGCGGTGGCCGCCCGCAGGCCGGTGCGGGGCACCGGCACCCGGATCTTCGCGGAGGCGCTTCGAGCCGGAGACCGTGCGGATCAGTGCACCGCGTCCCGGCGCAGGGCGACGGCACCCGACGGACACGCCCACACGGCATCGCGTACGGCGGGCAGTTCGGCAGCTGGCGGCGTGCCGTCCAGTACGCGAGGCCCAGACCGTCGTCGACGGCCTGGCCGAAGACAGCCGGTGCGGCGAGCACGCATTGCCCCGCCCCCACGCAGAGGTGCCGCTCTGCACTGACCCGCTCCGGTCCGGCCGGTCCGCTCGTCGCGCTCACGCGGACTCCTTCCCCTGCGTCATCGAGTGACGTCGGTGCCGTCACCACCTCCACAGCAATTGATCACGATATTCATATTCAACTTTCGGATCATCTCTTCCCGCTCATGGCGCCGGAGCCACGGCGGCCCTCGCCAGCTCGCCCGTGACGACGAACCCCAGCCGCCGGTACATCTCCACAGCGCCCGGCTCCGCGCCCAGGGTCATCGTCCGCAGCCCGCGGGCGCGGGAGTCCGCCAGCGCCGCCCGGCTCACGGCCAGTCCGTGCCCCCTGCGCCGTGCGGACGCAATGGTGGCGACGTTGTAGAGGCCGCCGACGCCTCCGTACGAGAACACCGAGGCGGCGGAGAGCACCTCGGCGCCACGCTTGACGAGGAAGTGCCGGAGAGGCGCCTCTTCGGTGAGCGGTAACGACTCCCATACGCACCGCGTGAAGTCCGCCTCGGCCTCGGACATTTCGTAGGCCGCCCGGTGCACGGAGACGAAGTCGGCCAGTTCCGACTCGCAGCGCACGCGCACGACACGGGCCCCGGAGTGCGAGCCCGCCCCCTCCGGGGCGGGAATCCTCGCGGTCAGCGGTGCTGACATGAGCTGGATCGACGGCATCGTCCGGAAGCCCGCGTGCGCCAGCGACCGGGCCAGGCCGGCCGGTGTGGCCGCGGGCCCGAGCCACCACACCGCATCGAGGCCCTTGGAGGCATGGATCCGCGCGACCTCCCTAAGTCGGCGTTCCAGGCCGTCCGGCGCGAAAGTGGCTGCGAACACGGTGTTGTAGGGGCGCGCCCGGGTCGGCGCACTCAGCAGTGCGCAGTCCGGTTCGAGGTCCAGCCGGACGAGTGGGGAGGACGCGAGGTACCTGAGGTAGGCGTACGCGTTGGATTCCGGCCCGGAACGTTCGACGGCGCCGACGGCACCGTCCACTCGATGCGTCAAGTGGTTCTCCTCATCAGGGGTAAGGCATTGCACGTGACTTTCACTCGGATCAGTGTCCTGGCGCGGGGCCGCCACGCGTCCTGACGGAGCCGGAGGTGACGGCCGGCAACATGTCCGCGAGCGGACCGCCATGGCCTGGGCACGCCTCCGGGACGGCCCCCGCTTGTCTTCGCCCCCGCCTGGCACTACTGTCGCCTCGCCTTGGTGAACGGGAAATCCGGTGCGATGCCGGTGCGGCCCTCGCCACTGTGATCGGGAAGTCCGGCTCCGGCCCCTGCGGGCAGCCACTGGGTCCTTGTGACCCGGGAAGGCGGAGTTCGGGCGGTGGTACCCGTAAGCCAGGAGACCGGCCAAGGCACTTCAACCATCCACGAGGTGCTGGAGAGGGTCTGCTGAGTCATGCACATAGCCGAGGGTTTTCTGCCTCCGGCGCACGCGATCGTCTGGGGTGTCGCGTCCGCGCCGTTCGTCGTCCACGGAGTCCGGTCCCTTACACGTGAAGTCAGGGAGAACCCTGAGAGCACGCTGCTTCTGGGGGCTTCCGGGGCCTTCACGTTCGTTCTTTCCGCTTTGAAAATTCCCTCCGTGACGGGGAGTTGTTCGCATCCCACAGGCACGGGGCTGGGGGCCATTCTGTTCCGTCCGCCGATCATGGCGGTCCTGGGCACCATCACCCTGCTGTTCCAGGCGCTGCTGCTCGCCCACGGCGGCCTGACCACGCTCGGCGCCAACGTCTTCTCGATGGCGATCGTCGGGCCCTGGGCGGGATACGCCGTCTACAAGCTGCTGCGCAGGTACGGCGTGCCGCTGATGGTTGCGGTGTTCTCCGGCGCATTCGTCGCCGACCTTTCCACCTACTGCGTCACCAGCATGCAGCTGGCGCTCGCCTTCCCTGACCCGAGCACCGGATTTCTTGGTGCGCTCACCAAGTTCGGCTCCATCTTCGCCGTCACGCAGATCCCTCTCGCGGTGAGCGAAGGACTTCTGACCGTGCTGGTGATGCGACTCCTCGTCCAGTCCAGCAAGAGGGATCTGACCCGGCTCGGCGTGTTCCTCACCGGCAGGCAGACCCGGACCGGGACAGCCGAGACCGAGGCGGTGGCGTGATGAACAGGGACACGAAGATCAACGCCCTTCTGCTGCTCGTCGTGGCCGCCCTGGCCGTTCTGCCTTTGGCTCTCGGCCTGGGTGACGGCGAGGAAGAGCCGTTCGCGGGCTCCGACGCCCAGGCCGAGACGGCGATCACCGAGATCGATCCCGACTACGAACCCTGGTTCGCCCCCTTGTACGAACCGCCGTCCGGCGAGATCGAGTCGGCACTCTTCGCCCTGCAGGCCGCACTCGGCGCGGGCGTCCTCGCCTACTACTTCGGACTGCGGCGCGGGCGCCGTCAGGGCGAGCTGGGGGCGACGGCGCAGCGGGACGGCGGTGGCGCCGCAGACAATGCCGGGGACCCCGCGACCCGGGGGAACTGAGCACACGTGCTGCCGATCGACGCGGCGGCGCACAGCAGTCGCTGGCGCCGCCGCCATCCCGCGGACAAAGCCGTGCTCGGCCTGGGGCTCACCATTCTGGCGATCTCGTTGCCGCCCTGGCCCGGCGCGGCCCTGGTCCTCGTCGCCTCCCTCGCCGTGCTGCTGGGGCCGGCGGGAGTGACCGTCCGCCATCTGTGGCGGGCGTACCGGGTGCCCCTGGGTTTCTGTGTCACCGGGGCGGCCACACTCCTCATCCAGATCGGCGGGCCGGGCGGGCCGGTCACCCTGGCCGACGAGGGGCCGGTCCGCGCCGGGGAGCTGTTGCTGCGTACCTCGGCCGCCTCGCTGGGCGTCCTGCTTTTCGCCTTCACCACCCCGATGTCCGACCTGCTGCCTCGCCTGGTCAGGGCGGGGGTGCCCGCACCGGTGGTGGACGTCGCGCTGGTGACGTACCGCATGAGCTTTCTGCTCCTCGACTCGGTGCGCCGCATCAGGGAGGCCCAGGCGGCCAGGCTCGGACATACCTCTCGGGCGGCCGCCTGGCGGTCCCTGGCAGGGCTCGGAGCCACCGCGTTCATCAGGGCCTTCGACCGCGCGGCGCGGCTCCAGGCGGGGCTGGCCGGGCGCGGCTACGACGGGACCCTGCGCGTCCTGGTGCCTGCGACCCCCGTCTCCGTCCGGTTCGTGGCCGTGAGCGTCACACTGCTCGGGGCCCTCACCGCCCTGACCTTCGCCCTGGAAAGGACCCTGTCTTGAGCGAGTCCGTACTGCTCGCCCTGCGGGGCGCGTCCTTCACCTATGAGGACGGCCCTGCCGTGCTGAGCGGCCTCGACTTCGAGGCGCACGAAGGGCGTGCGCTCGCCCTGCTCGGCCGGAACGGCAGTGGGAAGACCACGCTGATGCGGCTTCTCAGTGGCGGACTGCGTCCGCGCGACGGGCAGTTGACGGTCGAGGGCCGTCCGGTCACGTACGACCGAAGAGGGCTGACCCTGCTGCGTACCACCGTCCAACTGGTGGTGCAGGACCCCGACGACCAGCTGTTCGCCGCGTCCGTCTCCCAGGACGTGTCGTTCGGACCACTGAACCTCGGTCTGCCCGACACCGAGGTGCGGGCCCGGGTGGACGAGGCGCTCACCGCCCTCGACATCACGGCCCTGGCGGACCGGCCCACCCACCTTCTCTCCTACGGGCAGCGCAAACGGACGGCCATCGCGGGTGCGATCGCGATGAGGCCCCGTGTGCTGATCCTCGACGAGCCGACCGCCGGGCTCGATCCGGACGGTCAGGAACGGCTGCTCGCCACGCTCGGCTCCCTGCGCGACAGTGGCACCACCGTCATGATGGCCACCCATGACGTCGATCTCGCCCTGCGCTGGGCCGACGACGCCGCGCTCCTCACCCCTGCGGGTGTCCGCGCCGGATCCGCGCCCACGATGCTGGCCCGTACGGATCTCCTGCGGGATGCCGGGCTGCGGCTGCCGTGGGGCATAGCGGCCACCCGGATGCTGCGTGCGCACGGTCTGCTGGACGGCGCGACTCCCGGCCCCCGTACCCCGGAACAGCTCGCGGCGGGCTTCGCCACGCCGACCGACGACTGACTCCACTCGTGCCTGTTCGGCGTAAACGCACCGCATAGGGCCTTCGATAAACGCCGACTGCCTTTCTCGCGAGTTAACAGCCACTCACGATGCGAACGAACGTACGAATAGGACCGAAATCGCTCGACCGACATATGCATGAGCCACACAGGCACAGTTGATCTCAAATACTGAGAACCGATAGTGAGGCACATCCCAGGCCACAGGGCTCCGCCACATAATTCGGCTCGATGGGCATCTACTTTCGGACTCTTCACAAAGGGTTAACTCCATAATCCCTCCGGCCTGTTAGCGTCGCGAAGGAGGAGCGAAAGCACAGCAGGAGGTGAAGGGTGCGAGCAGCGGCGGTCCGGTGCGTGCTCGCGTTCCTGATGGGCCTCCTATTGGCCCCGTCCTCCGGCACGCCGTCAACAGATGTGCACGCGTACGCTTCGGAAATGCGGGGGGACACTCCGGCGAATGCGAGCGTGGGAGCCGCGCACGGGGGGTACGGGGAGTACGGGGCCTGTGGCACATCCGATCGCGGGGGCGAGCCGAACGGCCTTCTGCGCCATCGTGACCGGCATCGCTCCGCGACCGTTCCCGCTCCCGAACTCCCTTCGCGCTCCGCGGTGACGAGCGACGTCGGCGGCGCGCTCGCTCCGGCCGCCGTCGCGGCGATGGGCAACGCCCATCACGCCTCCAGATCCTCGACCGCGCACTCCTCCCCCGTACTTCAGGTGTTCCGCTGCTGAGCTGAGCCCAGGCGCTCGGAGACCTGCCCCTTGTCCACGGTCCTGCGGGACTCGTCGTCATGGGGTCATGCCGAGCTGCCCGCCGCGCACCCAGTTCTCGTACGCATGCCGACGCGCCGTCCTCCGGCGCGCCAGGAGGAACCGCTGCTATGCAATCTTTCGCCGACCACCCCACGGAACAGGTCCCAAGGATCAGCGACAGCGCCGTCTGGGCACCCCCGCCCGGCGACGTGCGTTCGGCCCCCTTCCGCACGGGATGAGGACCGCCATGGACCGTGTCAGCAAATTCCCCCACCTGCGGCAGGATTTCGCCGCGTCACTCGTTGTCTTCCTGGTCGCCCTGCCGCTGTGCGTGGGCGTCGCCGTCGCGTCCGGGGTCCCGGCCGAACTGGGCCTGATCACCGGCATCGTGGGCGGTCTCGTCACCGGCTTCATGCGGGGCAGCAGCCTCCAGGTGTCAGGGCCTGCCGCCGGTCTCACCGTGCTCGTCTTCGAGGCCGTCCAGACCTTCGGACTCCCCGTGCTCGGGGTGATCGTGCTCATCTCCGGGCTGCTGCAGCTCGCCATGGGCGCGTTGCGGCTCGGCCGCTGGTTCCGGGCCATCTCGGTCTCGGTCGTCGAGGGCATGCTCGCAGGCATCGGCCTGGTCCTCATCGCGGGTCAGCTCTACGCGGCCGCAGGCGTCGAGGCACCGCTCTCCGGTACCGGCAAGATGGCCGGCATCCCGGGGCTGCTGGCCGACGTCATGTCCAGTCCCGCGGCTCTCGCTTCACTCGCGGTCGGCGCCGCGACCATCGCCCTGATGGTGGGGTGGAACAAGATGCCGAAGCGGGTCCGGGCCGTGCCGGGCGCACTCGCCGCGGTCGTACTGGCCACACTCGTCACGCTGGCGTTCGGCCTGCCGGTCGAGACGGTCCAGGTCCAGGGGCTGCTCGACGCCGTCCAGATCCCCGCCCTGTCCGAGTTCGGCGGGCTCGCGAGCCCGAGCCTGCTCGGAACAATCGCGGCCTTCACCCTGATCGCCTCCGCGGAGAGCCTCTTCAGCGCGGCCGCGGTGGACCGGCTGCACGACGGGCCGCGTACCGAGTACGACAAAGAGCTGATGGCCCAGGGCACGGGCAACACCGTGTGCGGATTCCTCGGCGCACTGCCGATGACCGCGGTCATCGTGCGCAGCTCCGCCAACGTACAGGCGGGCGCACGGACCCGGGCCTCCCGGGTGCTGCACGGTGTGTGGCTGCTCCTGTTCGCAGCACTTCTGCCGTCCGCGCTGGGTCTCATCCCGCTGCCGGCCCTCGCCGGCATCCTCATCCACGCCGGATGGAAGCTGATCCCGCTGCGCCCGCTCGTGAAGCTTTGGCGTGAGCACCGCGGTGAGGCGCTGATCCTGGTCGTCACCGCCGTGGCGATCGTGACGGTGAACATGTTCGAGGGTGTGCTGACGGGGCTGGCCCTGTCGGTGGCCAAGGCGGCCTGGGACGCGTCACACATCAAGCTGGAGATCGTCGACAGCAGTGCCGAAGGTGTCCGGGCCCGGCTGTCCGGCAACGCGACCTTTCTGCGGCTGCCGAAGATACTCGACAGCCTGGAGGCACTGCCCAAGGACCGGCCCATCGCGCTGGACCTGTCCGGCCTGAACCACCTGGACCATGCCTGCCGCACGGCGCTGGAGAGCTGGGCCGAGCGGCACAGCGCGTCCGGTACCGAGCCCGTGCGGCTGACCCGGTCGGACTCGGTGACGGCTGCGCCCTGAGAGCGCGGACGACTCGCCGGGCGCCTTCGGCAGGCGTCCAGGCGAGTCGTCAGCGGCGGTCAGCCGTTGGGCAGAATGACGGCCCGGCCGTTGATCTTTCCGGCGTGCAGTCGCTCGTAAGCGAGCGGGGCCTCGTCGATGGAGTACGTCTCGACGTGGACGTCGACGGAGCCGGCGTGGGCGAGCTCGATGACTTCGGCGAGCTCCTTTCGCGAGCCCCAGTACGGCGCGGTGACCGACGTGGAGAACGGCAGGACACCGAATCCGACGGGCAGCAGTCCGCCGCCGATGCCGACGATGGTGACGTCGCTGTCGACGGAGGCCATCGCTCCGGCGGTCTTCACGGTCGGTTCGGAGCCGACGAAGTCGAAGACGACCTTGGCACCGATGCCGCCGGTGAGCTCGCGGACCTTGGCGGCCGCGCTCGCGTCGGAAAGCACTGCCTCGTGGGCGCCGACGGTCCGGGCGAGCGCGAGCTTCTCCTCCGTGACGTCGAGGGCGATGACCCGTACGGCGGTCATGGCGCGCAGCAGCTGGATGGCGACGTGGCCGAGGCCACCGGTACCGATGACCACGGCCGTGGCGCCGGGCAGCAGCTTCGGCAGCGACCGTTTGATGGCGTGGTACGGAGTGAGGCCCGCGTCGGTCAGCGAGACCGTCTTGACCGGGTCCAGGTCACCGATGGGCGTCAGGTGACGGGCGTCGTCGACGATCATGTACTCGGCCATGGCACCCGGGTTGCCCAGTCCGGGCGGGTTGATGCCGAGGTCGGCCGCACGCAGGCAGTAGTTCTCCCGGCCCTCGGCGCAGTTCACGCAGGTGCCGCAGCCCCAGGGGCCGTAGACCGCGACCGAGTCGCCCACCGAGAAGCCCTCGGCGCCCTCGCCGAGCGCGGCGACGGTACCGACACCCTCGTGTCCGAGTGTGAGCGGCAGCTCGTAGGGGAATCCCTCCGCGGGCCAGCTCATCACGGCGATGTCCGAGTGGCAGACGCCCGCAGCGCTGACCTTCAGCAGAATCTGGCCTGGCCCCGCCACGGGCTCGGGAATCTCGACGACCTCGGGCGCGGCGCCGACGGTGCGGTACTGGACGGCTTTCATGTCTCTCCTTCGTTCTCCGTACTTCCTTTGTGACCCTGGTGGTGGCGATGCGCCACTCCGGGGATCAGGAGGCGGAGTAGCCGCCGTCCACCAGGTGGTAGCTGCCGTGGATGAAGGAGGCGCGGTCGGAGAGCAGGAAGGCGGTGAGCTCGGCGACCTCCTCCGATGTGCCCAGGCGGCCTGCCGGGTGCAGGGAGATCAGGTGGTCGCGGGCCGGGGAGTCGGTGTCGCGGAGCAGCGGGGTGTCGATGAAACCGGGGCCGACCGCGTTGATACGCACGTTCTGTGCCGCGTACTCGAGTGCGGCGGTCTTGGTGAGGCCGACGACGCCGTGCTTGGCCGCGGCATAGGCCGGGGAGTTCGCGAAGCCGTTGGTGCCGAGGATCGACGACATGTTGACGACGGCGCCGCCGCCTGCGGCCAGGATGGCCGGGAGCTCGTAGCGCATCGAGTAGAAGACGCCGCTGAGGTTGGTGGCGACTACCTTGTTCCAGTCCTCGATCCCGTACTCGCCGGTGGTCTGCGCGGGGCCGCCGATGCCGGCGTTGTTCACGGCGAGGTGCAGGGCGCCGAACGTGTCGACGGCGAACCGGACACCGGCCTCGACGGAAGCGGGGTCGGTGACGTCGAGGGCGACCGCGGCGGCGCGGGCGCCGGTGGCCCGCAGCTCGTCGGCCGCGTTGCGGGCGCTCTCCTCGTTGTAGTCGGCGACGACTACGGCCGCGCCGCTCGCGGCGAGCCGCCGCGAGAGGGCCAGGCCGATGCCGGACGCGCCGCCTGTGACGAGGGCGACCTTGCCGGCGAACTCGGTCTCGTAGGCGGTGGGGAGGTTGGTGCTCATGGTGTGCTTCCTTGCGTGGTGCTGTGGGGCGCCGGCCCGTCCCGCCGGAATTCCAGCAGGTTCGCGGAGAGGGCGTCGAAGGCTTGTACGACGAACTCGGGCAGGGCTGCCGGCCGGCCGCCCCGTACCCACGCCGCCTGGGCCGACAGGAGCGCTCCGGCTCCCGCGGCGACCGCCACTGCCGGACGGAGGTCCCGCCGTGGATCGACACCGAGCCGTTCCGCGATGATCCCGACCGACTCCTCCTGGGCGCCCACACGGATGTGGTGGTACGCCGCGTACAGAGCCGGTTCCTCCTCGGCCATGACCAGCAGGTCGAAGATGCGCGGCCGCAGATGCCAGGGCTCCGCCTCCGTGTCGTCGAGCCAGTCGAGGACGGCAAGACGATAGGCGGTGAGCGGTGGCTCGGCCGCGGGACGCTCGCGGAGCGCCCGGTTGATTCTTTCGCCGTCGCCCCGCACTGCGTCGAGGACGGCGGCCTCCTTGTTCGGGAAGTGCCGGCTGAAGGTGCGCCGGTCGACGTCGGCCGCCTGCGCGATCTCTTCGACCGTCACGCTCCTCAGGCCGCGCTCGAGTACCAGATCGAACGCGTGCTGGGCCAGCGTGTCCCGGGTCCTGCGCGCCTTGCGGCTGCGCCGGACCGGGCCGTTCCCTGTCGAACTCATAGCTGCATCGTACACAGAAAAATGTCCCGGTGGGACTTTCGTCTCACCGGGACACGGAGGGCCTCACCTCTCGAAGCGGTGCCGTGCCGCCCTCTCAAGGCGCGGACACGGACTCACCCCCCGCCGGCACTTCCCTCTCGCCCCGGCTGAGCACGCCCGGCCACCAGGCGGTACGCCCGATGTCACGGACGAGAGCGGGCACCAGGAGCGAGCGCACCACGAGGGTGTCCAGCAGGACGCCGAACGCGACGATGAACGCGATCTGGACCAGGAAGGCGAGCGGGATGACCCCCAGAGCCGCGAAAGTGGCCGCCAGTACGACCCCGGCCGAGGTGATGACCCCGCCCGTGGTGGTCAGTCCGCGGAGTACGCCCTGCCGGGTTCCGTGGATCAGGGACTCCTCGCGGACCCGGGACATCAGGAAGATGTTGTAGTCGACGCCGAGCGCGACCAGGAAGACGAATCCGTACAGCGGCACGGAGGAGTCGGTGCCGCTGAAGCCGAAGACATGCTCGAAGACCAGCGACGAGATACCGAGGGTGGCGAGGAAGTTGAGCGCCACCGTGGCCACGAGAAGCAGGGGCATCAGCAGCGAACGGAGCAGGCCGATCAGGATGACGAGAATGATGACCAGCACCACCGGCACGATGATGTTGCGGTCGTGCTCGGCGGTCTTCTGGGTGTCGTACTGCTGAGCGGTGTAGCCACCGACGAGTGCCTGTGCGCCGGGAACGGCATGGACCGCGTCGCGCAGCTGTGTGACCGTCTCCTTGGCGGCGTCGCTGTCCGCCGCGTCCGCCAGGGTGGCGTCGATACGGACCCGTCCGTCCACGACGAGCGGTTCTCCACTGTCCGGGCGCCCCGAGGCCGTCTTCACGGAGACGCTCGCGACACCGGGGACTTCTTCGGCGGCGGCGACCACCTGCTTCGACCGGTCCGCGCCGGCGATCACGACGGCGGGGTTGCCCGATCCACCGGGGAAGTGACGGCCGAGGGTCTCCTGCGCGGTGACGGACGGTGTGTCGTTGACGAAGATCTCCTCGAGGGGCACCCCCTTGGAGTTCAGCGTGGGCATGAAGGCCGCGCAGGCCACGAGGCCGACCAGCGTGACGGCCCACACCTTGCGCGGGGAGCGGTCGACGAGCCCTGCGATCCGCGACCAGATGCCCGTCGAACCGGTTTCGGGCTCGGTCTGCCCCTTCTTCGGGCCGGACGGCCAGTACGCGGCCCTGCCGAGCAGGACCAGGACGGCGGGCAGGAAGGTGAGCGCGCTCAGGACGGAGCACACGATGCCGATGGCACCCACGGGTCCGAGCGCGCGGTTGTTGGTCAGGTCGCTGAGAAGAAGAGCCAGCAGTCCCAGGGCGACGGTGGCGGCGCTGGCCGTGATCGGCCCGACGGACTCACGGAGAGCGGCGCGCATCGCGGCCCACCGGTCGGGCTTCCGCCCGAGCTCCTCACGGAAGCGTGCGGTGAGCAGCAGCGCGTAGTCGGTGGCGGCACCGATGACCAGGATCGACAGGATGCCCTGGACCTGGCCGTCGACCCGGAGGACGTCGTGGTCGGCCAGTACGTAGACGATCGCGCAGGACACGCCGAGCGCGAAGACCGCACCGACGATGATGATGAGGGGCAGCAGGACGCTCCGGTAGACCAGGAGCAGAATGACCAGCACGGTCACCAGTGCGACGCCGAGCAGCAGTCCGTCGATCCCGGCGAAGGCGTCCGACAGGTCGGCCTGGGAGGCCGCGGGGCCCGCCAGCCCGACCACCGTTCCCGGGACGTCCTCCGCAACGCTCCGGATATGTGCGAGGGCGTCAGGAAGTCCGTCCTCCAGATCCGGCCTCAACTGGACGACGCCTTGCAGCGCCTTGCGGTCCTCGGACAGCAGCGCGGGGCTCACCTTGCCGGTCACTCCCGGTCCGCCCTCGACCGAGGTGAGCGCGGCAGTGGCCGCCTTCTGCTGTTCCGGGCCGATCTCCTCGCCGCCCTCGCCCGACGTCCATACGACGATGGCAGGCACGGTCTCCTGCCGGCTGAACGCCTTCTGGGCTTCGACGACTCGAGTGGACTCGGCGCTCTGTGGCAGGAACGAGGCCTGGTCGTTGGTTGCTACTTCCCCGAGTTTCCCGGCGTACGAGCCGAATGAGCCGCCGACGACCAGCCAGGCGAGTACGAGGAACACAGGGATAAGAATCAGCCGGCGAACCGGCTTCGATGCGGTGGACATGGCACTCCTGGGTCGGCCGCTATCTCTCAATCATGATGTATCTCAATGATTGAGATTACATGGCTCACGGCATGCCTCTGCACCGGCGTGGTGCTTCAGCGCCGAGGAACCTGCATGCGGGCGAGTTCACTGTTCATCCGGCCGAGGAAACGGAGCGCGGCCTCAAGCTCCTGGGGCTCGGACGCCGAGCGCGCCCCCGCCGCCGCCTCGGCGAGAGGCATGAAGAAGGTGCGGGCAGCCGACTTGGCCCCGGATTCGTAGTACAGATGCACGACACGGCGGTCGGAGCTCTCCCGCGCGCGCCGGATGTGACCGGCGCGCTCCAGTCGGTCCAGGCACGCGGTGACCGCGCCGGACGTCAGGCCGAGGTGGTCGCGCAGCCTGCCGGGGGTCAGCGGTATGTCCGCGTCGAGGATCGCACCCAGCGCCTGCACGTCGGTGGCATGGAGGCCCTGCGCATGCGCGAAAGCGTGAACCAGGCGGTTGATCTCGCCGTTCATCCGGCGCAACTCCACGGCGAGCGCCTGGAGATCCGACACCCCGGTGACACCGGGGGGCACTCCGTCACGAGGGTCGTCCGCACTGTTCACCGCCCCATACTAGGGCGCGGACCCGAGGGGCGGTGGCGCCACTTCACCCGCCGTCCCGCCTCTATACTTCTACAGTTGTGTAGAACTCTGCTGAACGCGTTCTTCGCGTACGGAAGAAGGAGCGGACGCCACGATGGTGTTCAAGAAACTGCTCGGCTCGCTCGGCGTGGGCGGCCCTACCGTCGACACGGTCCTGGAGCTCGAGGCCGTCACTCCCGGCGGCAGCCTCGGCGGCCAGGTCCGACTGAAGGGCGGCAGTGCCGATTTCACGATCGAGCACATCACGCTGGAGCTCGTCGCGCGCGTCGAGTCCGAGCACGAGGAAGGCGAGTCCGAGGGCGCTGTCGCCTTCGAGCGCTTCACTGTCAGCGGCGGGTTCACCCTGGCCGCGGACACGGAGCACAGCATCCCGTTCACGGTGACACTCCCCTGGGAGACCCCGGTCACCGAGCTCTACGGACAGGACCTCGGGATCGTCCTCGGCGTACGCACGGAGCTCTCCGTCGCGGGCGCCAGGGACAAGGGAGACCTCGACCGGCTCACCGTGCGCCCCCTGCCCGCCCAGGAGGCGGTACTCGAGGCGTTCGGACAGCTCGGGTTCGGCTTCAGGTCCGCCGACCTGGAGCTCGGGCACATCCGCGGCAGCGGGCAGCGGCTGCCCTTCTATCAGGAGATCGAGCTCTCGCCCGCGCCGCAGTACGCGGACCGGGTCAACGAGGTCGAGGTGACGTTCCTCGCCGGAGCCGACGGCTTGGAGGTCGTGCTGGAGGCCGACAAGCGGGGAGGCCTCAACTCCGGCGGCGGTGACACCGTCAGCCGTTTCACCATCGGCGCGCACGAGGTCCAGGGCCGCGACCTGGCCGCCGAGATCGACCGGTGGATCCGGGCGCTGACCGAAGCCCGCTCGCTGTACGGCCCCCTGGGGGCGCACGGCCACGGTGACGGGCCTGCGCATCACTCGGGCCCGGGCCTGGGCACCGCGGTGGCAGTCGGAGCGGCAGGTGTCGCCGTCGGTGTCGTGGGCGGGTTGGTCGCCGCGGAAGTCATCGACGAGGTGGGCGACTTCTTCGAGGGCGACGAAGAGGAAGAGGAGGGCGACGAGGGCTGACGTCCGGACCGGGAGACACCCTGACGCCGTCTTCTACAGTGCTGTAGATTTGGCCCGCCCGGGCGCCCCAGGGCATCTTCGCGGTCGCCGTGAGAGCGGCCCACACCGTCAGGGAGAGACAGTCGTCATGTTCGGAATCAGCGAGATCGCCATCTTCATCGTCCTCGCCGTCCTGGTCTTCGGCGCCAGGAAGCTCCCCGAACTCGCCCGCTCCCTGGGCAAGTCGGCCCGGATCCTGAAGAGCGAGGCGCGGGCCCTGAAGACGGACGGTGTCTCCCCTGCCGACCCGGCGGACCCGCGCGTCATCAAGGGCACCGCCACCGCAAGAACCGAACAGCACTGACCTCCGGCCCGCCCCGCCACCCGGTGGGGTGGGCTTCGGCGTGTCAGGGCCCCTTCGGCAGACGGAATCCTCCGCACGGGTGACACCGTGGACGAAGGACACACGAGCCGGAGCGAGGGGCCATGGACAGCAGGGACGACAGCGGCGGACTGCGGTGTCTGGTGACCGGCGCGACGGGATACATCGGGGGCCGCCTCGTACCCGAACTGCTGGACGCGGGCCACCCGGTGCGCTGTCTGGCGCGTACGCCGGAGAAACTGCGGGACTATCCGTGGGCGGGCGAGGTCGAGGTCGTCAAAGGTGATGTGGCGGACGCGGAGTCCGTGCGCGCGGCGATGGCGGATATCGACGTCGCGTACTACCTGGTGCACGCGTTGACCAGCGGACACGGTTTCGAGACGACTGACCGCGAGGCGGCCCGGACCTTCGGCGAGCAGGCGCGGGCCGCCGGGATCCGGCGCATCGTGTATCTGGGCGGACTCACTCCCGCCGACGTCCCCGAGCGGGACCTGTCCCCGCATCTGCGCTCGCGCGCCGAGGTAGGACGCATCCTGCTCGAATCGGGTGTGCCCACGACCGCGCTGCGCGCCGCGGTGATCATCGGTTCGGGTTCCGCGTCCTTCGAGATGCTGCGCTATCTCACCGAGCGGCTCCCCGTCATGGTCACCCCCAGTTGGGTGTCTACACGGATCCAGCCGATCGCGGTCCGGGACGTCCTGCGTTACCTCGTGGGCAGTGCCCGCATGCCCGCCGATGTGAACCGCGCCTTCGACATCGGTGGCCCGGACGTCATGACCTACCGCGACATGATGCAGAGGTACGCGGAGGTCGCCAAGCTCCGCCGCCGGCTGATCCTGCCGGTGCCCATGCTGTCGCCGGGTCTGTCCAGTCACTGGGTCGGACTGGTCACCCCCGTACCCGCGTCGATCGCCCGCCCGCTCGCGGAGTCCTTGCGCTACGAGGTCGTGTGCCACGAGCACGACATCGCCGGCCATGTGCCCGACGGCCCCGGGCGGCCCTTCTCCTTCGCCACCGCGCTCTCGCTGGCCTTGCAGAGGATCCGCGAGGCGCGGGTGACGACACGGTGGTCGTCCGCCTCCACTCCCGGCATCCCCAGTGATCCGCTGCCCACCGATCCCGACTGGGCGGGCGGCAGTCTGTACACGGATGTGCGTGAGCTCGATGTGGACGCGACACCCGACGCCCTGTGGCAGGTCATCGAGGGGATCGGCGGCGACAACGGCTGGTACTCGTTCCCTCTGGCGTGGGCGGTCAGGGGATGGCTGGACCGGCTGATCGGCGGGGTGGGCCTGCGCCGGGGCAGGCGGGACGCCCAACGCCTGAGGGTCGGCGACTCACTGGACTTCTGGCGGGTCGAGGAGATCGAGACCGGGCGGCTGCTCAGGCTCCGCGCGGAGATGCGGCTGCCCGGCCTGGCATGGCTGGACATGTACGCCGAGCAGGGCGAGGGCGGCCGGTCCCATTACCGGCAGCGGGCCGTCTTCCACCCCTACGGGCTGGCCGGCCACGCGTACTGGTGGATTGTGTCCCCCTTCCACGCGGTGGTCTTCGGCGGGATGGCCCGCAACATCGCACGGGCCGCCGTCAGGAGATCAGCGAGGGGAAAGTCATGAGCGTGGCAGTCGTCCTGTTCACCGCCGATCTGCGGCTGCACGACCATCCGCCGCTGCACGCGGCTCTCGCGTCGGCGGACGAAGTGGTTCCCCTCTTCGTCCTGGACGACGCCGTCGAGGCCGCCGGATTCGGCGCGCCCAACCGGCGCGCCTTCCTGGCCGACTGCCTGCGTGACCTGGACGAGGGTCTCCGCGAGCGCGGCGGGCGTCTGGTCCTGCGGGAGGGTGACGTCGCGGCCGAGGTCGGGCGGATCGTCACGGAGACCGGTGCGGACGCGGTGCACATGGCGTCGGACGTCAGCGCGTTCGCGCATCGCCGCGAGGAGCGGCTGCGCGAGGCCCTCACGTCCGTGGGCTGCCGACTGCGCGTACACGAGGCCGTGGTCACCGCGGTCGCGCCCGGTGCGGTGGTGCCCTCGGGCGCGGGCAGGGACCACTTCTCCGTCTTCACCCCGTATTTCCGCCGTTGGTCCGAGGAGGGCATCCGCGCCCCGTTCCGTGCGCCTCGCAGCGTACGCGTGCCGGCGGGCCCGGTTTCCGCCGCGCTGCCCTCGCGGACGGACACCCCAGGGCTCTCCCCCGGCCTCGCCGAGGGCGGGGAGGCGGAGGGGCGGAAGCTCTTCGCCGCGTGGCGCCGGAACGGGCTCGCGGCGTACGAGGAGCGCCATGACGACCTCGCGGGCGACGCGACCTCGCGGCTCTCCCCGCACCTGCACTTCGGCACGCTCTCCCCCGCCGAGCTGGTCGACCGGTCCCGGGCCGCGGGCGGCCCGGGCGCGGAAGCGTTCGAACGGCAGCTTTGCTGGCGGGACTTCCACCGGCAGGTCCTGGCCGCTCGCCCGGCGGCCTCCCACTCCGACTACCGCCCCCGGCAGGACGGTTGGCGCACCGGGCGGGCGGCGTCGGACGACACTGCCGCCTGGAAGGAGGGCCGCACCGGCTACCCGGTGGTGGACGCGGCGATGAGGCAGCTGCTGCACGAGGGCTGGATGCACAACAGGGGCCGACTGCTGACGGCGAGCTTCCTGGTGAAGACGCTGTACGTGGACTGGCGGACCGGAGCGCGTCACTTCCTGGAGCTGCTCGTGGACGGGGACATCGCCAACAACCAGCTCAACTGGCAATGGGTGGCCGGGACAGGCACGGACAGCCGGCCCAACCGCGTGCTCAATCCGGTGACACAGGCCAAGCGGTACGACCCGGACGGCACGTATGTACGCCGCTGGGTGCCCGAGCTCGCGGAGATCTCCGGGCCCGCCGTGCACGAGCCGTGGAAGCTGCCGGAGACGGAACGCTCACGCTGCGGCTACCCGGAGCCGGTCGTGGGCCTTTCGGAAGGGCTGGCCCGGTTCAGGGACGCGCGCGGACTCGACTGAGCAGATGCGGCGGGGCGTCACACGGAAGGGGTCCGCCTATGGGCACTGCTCCGAGGACTCCGCTCAGATCTTTCGATAGCGGGCGTTGGCCCAGGAGAAGAGGCCGAAGGCTGCCAGGCCGACCGCGATGAATGCGAGCAGCCAGGGCCCCGCGGGCGTCTCGGTGAAGGAACGCAGGGTGTCGTCCATGCCCTTGGCGCGGCCCGGTTCGTGCTGGACGGCGGCTGCCACGGCGAAACCGCCCGCTGTGGCGAAGACCGCGCCCCGGACGGTGCCGCCGAAGACGCCGGTGACGTCGACGGCCTGACGGACCTTCTTCGTCATCACGCCCGTCTTCAGATGCTTGTGGTACTTACGAGCGAGGGCCCTGTACGCCATCCAGACACCCGCACCGATCACGGCCGCGCCTGCGATGCCCACGATCCACTGGCCGCCGGTCCACTGCAGGGCGCGCGCCGTGACGTCGTCGGTCTGCTGGTCGCTCGATCCGCTGCCGCTGCTCCGGTCACCGGCGGCGTAGGAGAGCACGGAGTACGACACGAAGGCGTAGAAGAGGAAGCGTCCTGCGGCCGTAACCCGCTTGCTCGCCTTGTTCCCGTCGGGGCCGGCCTGGCCGAAGAGCGCCTCGGACAGGCGCCACAGAGCCATGCCGGCCAGTGCCACGCCTAGTGCCCACAGCAGGATGTTGCCGAAGGGCTGCTCCGCCAGCTCCGCGATGGCGCCGCCCCGGTCGGCCTGCTGCCCGCCTCCGTCGGAGAAGGCGATGCGCAGGGCGAGCAGCCCCACCAACAGGTAGATCACCCCGCGCGCCACGAACCCGGCGCGGGCCCCCACGTCCATGGCGCGGCTGCGCGCGGCTCTTCTGGCCTGACCACGTGCGTTCATAGACAGTGCGTTCGCATTCATGCACTGCCGATTGCCCCTGAAACGGCGATCAATGCGAGAGAGTTACGCCTCCTCGTCGCCTTGCTCGTTCCGGGCCGCCGTCTGCCCCTTGGCACGTCGGCCGACGACGGCCGCCGCTGCCAGGGCGCTGCCCGCGAACGCGAGGGCGACGACCCACGGCCGGTCGAGGACGTGCCCGGTGGCATGGTCCAGGGAGTAGCGGCCCGCGCCGGTCACTCCGATCGCGGCAGCGGTGAAGCCGAGGAACGCCGGGTACTCGTAGCCGCCGCCCATCGCGAAGAAGCCGGCGGGCGCGTGCACGGCGACGGCGCCCGCCATCGTGCCGGCCGCGGCGGCACCGGCCGCGGGGGTGGCGAGGCCGAGGGCCAGCAGGACTCCGCCGCCCGCCTCGCCGAGGCCGGCCGCCAGGGCGCTGTGCTTCGGTGGGTGGAAGCCCATGGCCTCCATCGCCGCGGTGGTCCCTTCGACGCCTCCGCCGCCGAACCACCCGCCCAGCTTCTGGCTGCCGTGGGCCGCCAGGACGGCTCCCGTGCCGACCCGGAGTACGAGAAGCCCGAGGTCACGCCGGTTGATGCAGGTCATGGGTGTCTCCTGTCGGCAAGGAGGAACAGCGGCGACGAGCCGCACGGATCCACTGTCGTCCGGGCCGGGCTGCGGGGTCCGGTGGTGTTACGCCATTCGTGGGCCGCCCGCGTCAGGACTGCGACGCACATCATTGTGCAACTAGTTGCATAGCCCTGTCCGAGTGGTCTACAACTGGCTCGACGACACCTGCGAGGAGCCCCGGATGAGCCCGTACCCCACCCTGCTGAGCCCGCTCGACCTCGGATTCACCACGCTCCCGAACCGGGTGCTGATGGGCTCGATGCACATCGGCCTCGAGGAGGCCGAGCGCGGTTTCGAGCGGATGGCCGCCTTCTACGCGGCCCGCGCACGCGGTGGGGTGGGCCTCATGGTCACCGGGGGGATCGCGCCCAGCGAGCGTGCGTGCTCCTTCCCCGGCGGCGCCATGATGACCACCGAGGCGGAGGCGGAGCAGCACGCCGAGGTGACGGCGGCCGTGCACGCCGCCGGCGGCCGGATCGCGATGCAGATCCTGCACTTCGGGCGCTACGCCCACCACTCGGACCTGGTGGCGCCGAGCGCGCTCAAGGCCCCCATCAGCGGGTTCACTCCGCACGCGCTGACGGACGACGAGGTCGAGGAGACCGTCGAGGACTTCGTCCGGGCCGCGGAGCTGGCGCGGCGCGCGGGCTACGACGGTGTCGAGATCATGGGCTCAGAGGGCTATCTGATCAACGAGTTCATCGTCACCGCGACCAACCACCGCGAGGACCGCTGGGGCGGCTCGTACGAGAACCGCATCCGCTTCCCCGTCGAAATAGTGCGGCGCGTCCGCGAACGGGTCGGCCCCGACTTCATCCTGATCTACCGGCTGTCCATGCTGGACCTGATGCCCGGGGGGTCCACGCTGGAGGAGGTCGTCCGTCTCGCACGCGAGGTGGAGGCGGCCGGTGCGACCATCATCAACACGGGCATCGGCTGGCACGAGGCCCGCATCCCGACCATCGCCACCTCCGTGCCACGCGGAGCCTTCACCTGGGTGACGGAGAAGGTGCGGGGCGCGGTCTCCGTACCGCTGGTGACCAGCAACCGCATCAACACCCCCGAGCTGGCCGAGGAGATCCTCGCCTCAGGCCGCGCGGACATGGTGTCCATGGCGAGGCCCTTCCTCGCCGACCCCGACTTCGTCGCCAAGGCGGCGGAAGGCCGCGCCGACGCGATCAACACCTGCATCGGTTGCAACCAGGCCTGCCTGGACCATGTCTTCAGCCTGCAGATCACCTCGTGCCTGGTGAATCCGCGCGCCTGCCACGAGACCGAACTGGTGCTTGCGCCGACCCGCGTCCGCAAGCGCGTCGCCGTGGTCGGCTCCGGCCCCGCGGGGCTGGCGTGCGCGGTCACGGCCTCGGAGCGTGGGCACGCGGTGACGCTGTTCGACGCGGCCGACGAGATCGGCGGTCAGCTGAACGTCGCTCGCCGGGTCCCCGGCAAGGAGGAGTTCGACGAGACGCTGCGCTACTTCCGCACCCGGCTCGCGGAGGAGGGGATCGAGCTCCGGCTCGGCACCCGGGCCACCTCCGCCGCACTCGAGGGATTCGACGAGGTCGTGCTGGCCACCGGCGTCGAGCCCCGCACCCCCGCGATCCCCGGCGTCGGGCACCCCAGCGTGATCAGCTACCTGGACGTCCTGCGCGACGGCGCGGAGGTCGGTGACCGGGTGGCGGTCGTCGGGGCGGGCGGAATCGGCTTCGACGTCGCGCAGTTCCTGACCGACGGGGGCGACGCGGCGAGCCTGGACCCGGAAGTCTTCTTCCGCCAGTGGGGTGTGGACACGGACTACACGGACCGGGGCGGGCTGCGGACCCCGGAACGCCCGAAGCCTCCGCGCACCGTGCATCTGATCCAGCGCAAGGCGAGCAAGGTAGGCGCCGGGCTCGGGAAGACGACCGGCTGGATCCACCGCACCGAACTGCGCCACCGTGGCGTGACGATGATCTCCGGCGCCTCCTACGACCTGATCGACGACGAGGGCCTGCACCTCACCGTGGACGGCGAGCAGCATCTGCTGCCGGTCGACACCGTGGTGCTGTGCACGGGTCAGGAACCGCGCCGTGAGCTGTACGAGGAGCTGCGCGCCGCGGGCCGCCCGGTGCACCTGATCGGCGGCGCCGACGTGGCCGCCGAGCTGGACGCCAAGCGGGCGATCCGGCAGGGCACGGAGCTCGCCGCCGAGCTGTGAGCACCCGGCGCTGCCTTCTCCAGGATTCAGTCCATGTCACTCACGCACGCGATCCTCACCGCCCTGCTCGAGAAGCCGTCGTCGGGTCTCGAACTGACGCGCGGGTTCGACCGGTCGATCGGCTACTTCTGGCCGTCCACGCATCAGCAGATCTACCGCGAGCTGGGAAAGCTGCAACAGGTCGGTCACATCCGGGGCCTGCCCACGGCGCACCCGGCCCGTGGGCAGAAGAAGGAGTACGGGGTGCTCCCCGCGGGCCGCGGGGAGCTGTCGGCCTGGGTTTCGCGCGCCGAGGACCCGCGGGCCGTCCGCGATCCGCTGCTGCTGAGAATGCGGGCGGCCGCCGTGGTCGACGCCCTGGGGACGGCCGGGGAGCTGCGCAGGCACTTGGCCCTGCACCAGGAGCAGCTGGCGGAGTACCTGGAGATCGAGCGGCGTGACTTCCCTCCGGAGCGGACCGCGGACGAGGACCGGCTGCGCCACCTGGTCCTGCGCGGGGCATCGATCTGGAGACGTTCTGGACCCGGCCGGCTGGCCAGGGCGATCGAGGAGCTTTCCGGACCGGAAGGCGCGCCGTGCCCCGCCCCTCGGACGGTTCCTGACCGGAGCCGGACGGTTCCTACCCGGGGCCGCCCGCCGTCCCGACCGGCTCCGGGCGCAGCGAGAGCGGCTCCCCGGCGCGTGGGGCGGCGAGGGCCGGGCCGGTGATGACGACCCTCGACTGCGGCCTCGTGACTGCCGGGGCGGGAACGGCCTCGGCCGTGGTCCGCGCCTGCGCCCGGCTGAGCAGGAGCACACCCCGTACAGCGGCAGCAGCCCCGATGAGCGCCGGGATCAGGCCGAGCAGCCCGCCCTGGAGGCGTTCTCCGAGCAGGACCAGGCCGATCGCGGCGGCGGCGACCGGGTTGGCGAGGGTGGGGGGCGGGCCCGGATGAACGTGGGCCGTCGCCCGAGCGGATGACGATTGGCCCACCCGCGCGCCGTACCGTGGGGACGGGAACGGCGCACACCCGGCCGGCCGGTGGTCTCCGAGGAGAC
>NZ_JBSFUO010000014.1:0-177396 GCF_053591835.1 Streptomyces sp. NPDC002911
CTGGCGGAACGGAACGCTCTGGTACAGCGACGCCGCACCCGGCTCCGGGCGCGGAGCACGGGGGGTGAGCTCCGCACCGCGGACACGCTCGACGAGCTGGCGCAGATGCTCCGGCGTCGTACCGCAGCAGCCGCCCACGAGCGAGAGCCCGTACTCCCGTACGAAGGTCTCCTGGGCGTCGGCAAGACCCTCGGCGTCCAGCGGGAAGTGCGCCCCGTCCTTGGTGAGCACCGGCAGCCCCGCGTTCGGCATACAGAGCAGCGGGATACGGGAGTGGCGCGTGAGATAGCGCAGGTGCTCGCTCATCTCCGCGGGGCCGGTCGAGCAGTTCAGGCCGATCATGTCGACACCGAGCGGTTCGAGCGCGGTCAGCGCGGCGCCGATCTCGGAACCGAGCAGCATGGTCCCCGTCGTCTCGAAGGCCAGCGAGCACAGCACGAGGAGATCGCTGCCCATCGCCTCCAGCGCGCGCCGCGCACCGAGCACGGCTGCCTTGGTCTGGAGGAGGTCCTGCGTGGTCTCGATGATGAGCGCGTCGGCACCGCCGGCGATCAGCCCTTCGGCGTTCTGCTGGAAGCCGTCACGCAGGACCGTGTACGGAGCGTGTCCCAGGGTCGGCAGCTTCGTGCCGGGGCCGATGGAGCCGAGCACCCAGCGCTGCTGCCCGGTGGATGCGGTGAACCGGTCGGCGACCTCGCGGGCGATGCCCGCGCCGGCCTCGGAGAGCTCGTGGATCCTTCCGGGGATGTCGTACTCGCCCAGGGCGGAGGCGTTGGCTCCGAAGGTGTTCGTCTCCACGCAGTCCACGCCGACCGCGAAGTACTCCTCGTGCACCGAGCGGACGATGTCGGGACGGGTGACGTTCAGGATCTCGTTGCAGCCTTCGAGGTTCTGGAAGTCCTCGAGGGTGGGGTCCTGGGCCTGGAGCATGGTGCCCATCGCACCGTCGGCCACCACCACCCGGGTGGCGAGTGCCTCACGGAGCGCTGCGGCTCGGTTCCGGCTGTCAGCTGAGGGGGTCGGCGACGAGGCCATGGATGTTCTCCCTGGGATGCGACGGCTGTCGGCTTTGCGCCCCTCTGTGGAGGGGGACACGCCGCCAGCGTAGCCGGGAGGCGGCCGGGCCGGTCATCGCGTCCCACGGGGCGGACTGCATGCTGTGCGGTGAACGGCCCCCCTCACGAATGACGCGTAATCTTCGCGCCACCGGACAGAGGTCGGCATCGACCGATAGTGTTCAGCATTGTCGAACCGAGGTGGAGGAGTACGGCGCGATGGCGAAGAACATCCAGTCGCTCGAGCGGGCAGCGGCGATGCTGCGTCTGCTGGCAGGCGGCGAGCGCCGACTCGGCCTGTCCGACATCTCGTCGTCACTGGGCCTGGCCAAAGGTACCGCGCACGGCATTCTGCGCACCCTCCAGCACGAGGGCTTCGTCGAGCAGGACGCCGCGTCCGGGCGCTACCAGCTCGGCGCCGAGCTGCTGCGGCTGGGCAACAGCTATCTCGACGTGCACGAGCTGCGCGCGCGCGCACTGGTGTGGACCGACGACCTCGCCCGCTCCAGCGGCGAGAGCGTCCACCTGGGCGTGCTGCACCAGCGCGGGGTCCTGATCGTCCACCACGTCTTCCGGCCCGACGACAGCCGTCAGGTGCTCGAGGTCGGCGCCATGCAGCCGCTGCACTCCACCGCCCTGGGCAAGGTCCTCGCCGCCTACGACCCGGTCGCGCACAGCGAGGTCACCGAGGTGGAGCGGCGGTCCTTCACGCCGCGCACCGTCACGGACGCGGACGAGTTCGAGTCACTGCTCGACCTGATCCGGGCGCAGGGCTGGGCGGCCGACGTCGAGGAAACCTGGGAGGGCGTGGCGGCGGCGGCAGCCCCCATCCACGACCGGCGCAGGATGCCTGTCGGCGCCGTGGCCGTGACGGGCGCCGTGGAGCGCGTGTGCGCCGGCGGTGAGCTGCGGCCCGAGCTCGTCGCGGCCGTCCGGGACTGCGCCCGCGCCGTCTCACGGGATCTGGGCGCCGGACGCTTCTGAGCACCCTCCGACACACCCCCGCGACGCCGGTAACGATCGAGTCGCGCGTCACACACCTCTTGACGCACCCCCCGCTGGAGAGAAACATGGCCGCTCACCGGTCGGCATTGCCGAACACCTAACGGCAATACGCGTTAGGGTGTGACAGTGCCGAGGGCCGGTCAAGCCCTACAGGTGATGTGCCCGTCCTGGACAGGTACCCACCTCGGGTCGCGATCCACCGGAGGGACCCGGTGTTTCGCCTTCCCCTGGACGAAGGACAAAGGAGTCGCGGGTGTCCAGCTCCGACATCTTCATCGGCGAGACCATCGGTACCGCCATACTCATCCTGCTCGGCGGCGGTGTCTGTGCCGCCGTCACGCTCAAGCGCTCCAAGGCGCAGAACGCCGGCTGGCTGGCCATCACCTTCGGGTGGGGGTTCGCCGTGCTGACAGGCGCCTACATCGCCTCCGGTGTCTCCGGCGCCCACCTCAATCCGGCGGTCACGATCGGCCTCGCGATCCAGGGGGGCACCGCGTGGAGCGATGTGCCTCTGTACCTCGCCTCCGAACTGTTCGGTGCGATGATCGGTGCCGTGCTCGTCTGGGCCGTCTACTACGGACAGTTCCACGCGCACCTCACGGATCCCGAAATCGTGAAGGACCAGCCGGCCGAGGAGGGCCTGGTCGACCAGTCGGCCGCGCCGAAGGCCGGCCCCGTGCTCGGCATCTTCACCACGGGGCCTGAGATCCGGCACGCGGTGCAGAACGTGGTCACCGAGATCATCGCCACCTTCGTGCTGATCCTGGCGATCCTCACCCAGGGCCTCAACGACGAGGGCAACGGCCTCGGCGCGCTCGGCGCCCTGATCACCGCACTGGTGGTCGTCGGTATCGGTCTGTCGCTCGGCGGCCCGACCGGCTACGCGATCAACCCGGTGCGCGACCTCGGTCCGCGGATCGTGCACGCGCTGCTGCCACTCCCGAACAAGGGCGGGTCGGACTGGGGCTACGCCTGGGTACCGGTGGTAGGACCGCTCATCGGGGCCGCATTGGCCGGCGGGCTCTACAACCTCGCCTTCGCCTGAGCCACATCCTCCACACGACACAGACTTCCGGGAGCCAACCGTGACCGACGCACACACCACCGGCCCGTTCATCGCGGCCATCGATCAGGGCACCACATCCAGCCGCTGCATCGTCTTCGACAAGGACGGCCGTATCGTCTCCGTCGACCAGAAGGAGCACGAGCAGATCTTCCCCAAGCCCGGCTGGGTCGAGCACGACGCGACCGAGATCTGGGAGAACGTCCAGGAAGTCGTCGCAGGGGCGATCGTCAAGGCCAGCATCACCTCCGCCGACGTCAAGGCGATCGGCATCACCAACCAGCGCGAGACCACCCTGCTCTGGGACAAGAACACCGGTGAGCCCGTACACAACGCCCTCGTCTGGCAGGACACACGCACCGACGCCCTCTGCAAGGAACTCGGGCGCAACGTCGGCCAGGACCGCTTCCGCCGCGAGACGGGCCTGCCGCTCGCGTCGTACTTCGCCGGACCCAAGGTCCGCTGGCTGCTCGACAACGTCGAGGGGCTTCGGGAGCGCGCCGAGCGGGGCGACATCCTCTTCGGCACCATGGACTCCTGGGTCATCTGGAATCTGACCGGCGGCACCGACGGCGGCGTCCACGTCACCGACGTCACCAACGCCTCGCGCACGCTCCTGATGAACCTCCACACGATGCAGTGGGACGACAAGATCGTCCAGTCGTTGAACATCCCGTCCGCCGTCCTGCCGGAGATCCGGTCCTCCGCCGAGGTGTACGGCACCGCCACAGGTGGCGTCCTCGACGGGGTCCCGGTCGCCTCCGCGCTCGGCGACCAGCAGGCCGCGCTGTTCGGCCAGACCTGCTTCGCCCAGGGCGAGGCCAAGTCCACTTACGGCACCGGCACCTTCATGCTGATGAACACCGGCCACACCCCGGTGAACTCGTACAACGGACTGCTGACGACCGTCGGCTACCAGATCGGCGACCAGAAGCCGGTCTACGCCCTCGAGGGGTCCATCGCCGTCACCGGTTCGCTGGTGCAGTGGATGCGCGACCAGATGGGCCTCATCAAGTCCGCAGCCGAGATCGAGACGCTGGCCTCGTCGGTCGAGGACAACGGCGGCGCGTACTTCGTGCCCGCGTTCTCCGGCCTGTTCGCCCCGTACTGGCGCCCCGACGCCCGCGGCGTCATCGCGGGTCTCACCCGCTACGTGACCAAGGCGCACATCGCCCGGGCCGTGCTCGAGGCCACCGCCTGGCAGACCCGCGAGATCAGCGACGCCATGACCAAGGACTCCGGCGTCGAGCTGACCGCACTCAAGGTCGACGGCGGCATGACCTCCAACAACCTGCTGATGCAGACGCTCTCCGACTTCCTGGACGCACCCGTGGTGCGCCCCATGGTCGCCGAGACCACCTGCCTCGGCGCCGCCTATGCCGCCGGCCTCGCCGTCGGCTTCTGGCCGGACACCGACGCGCTGCGTGCCAACTGGCGCCGTGCCGCCGAGTGGACACCCCGCATGGACGCGGCCACGCGTGACCGCGAGTACAAGAGCTGGCTCAAGGCCGTCGAACGGACCATGGGCTGGATCGAGGACGAAGAGAGCTGAGGAGCAATCGACATGACCACCCTGCAGAGCGTCCCCGCCCTCGGGACGCATCCGGCCTCCGGCTCCCTCCCGAGCCGTGCCGAGACCCGGGAGCAGCTTTCCAAGGCGACGTACGACCTCCTGGTGATCGGCGGCGGCATCCTGGGCATCTCCACCGCCTGGCACGCCGCGCAGTCCGGACTGCGGGTGGCCCTGGTGGACGCCGGCGACTTCGCCGGCGCTACCTCCTCCGCCTCGTCCAAGCTGCTCCACGGCGGTCTGCGCTACCTCCAGACCGGCGCGGTGAAGCTGGTCGCGGAGAACCACTTCGAGCGGCGCGCGGTGTCCCGTCAGGTCGCCCCGCACCTGGCCAACCCGCTCACCTTCTACCTGCCCGTCTACAAGGGCGGGCCGCACGGCGCCGCCAAGCTCGGCGCGGGCGTGTTCGCCTACTCGGCGCTGTCCGCGTTCGGCGACGGCGTCGGGCACGTGATCAGCCCGGCCCGGGCGCAGCGCGATGTTCCCGAGCTGCGTACGGACAACCTCAAGGCCGTCGCGGTCTACGGCGACGACCAGATGAACGACGCCCGGATGGCGCTGATGACGGTCCGCGCGGCCGTGGACGCGGGCGCCGTCGTCCTCAACCACGCCGCGGTGACCGGGCTGCGCTTCACCAGGGGCCGGGTCACGGGCGCCGAGCTGGAGGACCGTCAGGACGGTACGGAGTTCGGCGTCGACGCACGCCTCGTGCTGAACGCCACCGGCCCGTGGGTCGACCACCTGCGGAAGCTGGAGGACCCGAACGCGGCGCCGTCCATACGTCTGTCCAAGGGCGCGCACCTCGTCCTCAAGCGCACCCGCCCGTGGAAGGCCGCACTGGCGACGCCGATCGACAAGTACCGGATCACGTTCGCCCTGCCCTGGGAGGACATGCTGCTGCTCGGTACGACCGACGAGGAGTACGAGGGCGACCCGGCCGATGTCGCGGTCACCGAGAAGGACACGGCGCAGATCCTGGACGAGGCGGCTTTCTCCGTCCGGGACCAGCAGTTGTCCCGCGACCTGATCACGTACTCGTTCGCGGGGCTGCGGGTGCTGCCCGGCGGTCCGGGCAACACGTCCAAGGCCAAGCGGGAGACGGTCGTGACGGAGGGCCGGGGCGGGATGCTGTCGGTCGCGGGCGGCAAGTGGACGACGTTCCGCCACATCGGCCGTACGGTGATGAACAAGCTGGCCGAACTGCCCGGGCACCCCCTCGCCGAGGACATGGAGCCGATGGCCCGGCTGCCGAAGAAGGTGCCGCTTCCCGGTATCGCCAATCCGAACGCCGTCGCACACCGGCTGATGGTCGACGGCGGTACGCCAGGGCCGCGGATGGCCGCCGACACGGCCCGGCACCTCGCGACCCACTACGGCTCGCTCTCCTTCGACATCGCACGGCTGGCGAACGAGGACCGGTCCCTGGCCGAGCGCATCCACCCCGACGCCCCGGAGATCTGGGCGCAGGTGGCGTACGCGAGGGACCGTGAGTGGGCCGAGACGGCGGACGACGTGCTGCGCCGCCGGACGACGCTGACGATCCGGGGGCTGGCGACGGACGACATCCGGGCCAAGGTCGAGGACGTTCTCGGCAACCGGCACTGACGGTCCGTACTCCGAGGGGCGGCTCCGGGTGGAGCCGCCCCTTCGCATGCGCCCGTGCCGATGAGCGCGGTGCCCGCGCCGCCGCGGACCAGGCCGATGCCGCCCACAGGCCGGGGTGGACTCCGGGCCGTCGCGACCTCGTGATGTGCTCCGGTTACGTCATGCACCGGGCAAGCTGATGGTGGCGGAGGGCCTCGGCGCGACCGTGCTGCCCGACTTCGGCGTCGTCGGCGCTCTACTGGAGCGCAGCGGCACGCGTGTGCCGGTCACTCGACGACGCCGGCGCCCGCGGTTCTCCTGGTGCTCCAGCGCCGCAGGCCGGGTTCCGCACCGCGTTGCGGCACGCGAGCTCCACCGCCTCCTGGTGGAGCGTGCGCGGAGCCTGTGACCGGGCGGGGACGCGGTACCTGCCGCGGGCCGCATAATGAGGTCCATACATCGGATGTCTTGTGCGCGAGGAGGCCCACATGGCCGTCACCGACGAAGCGATCGAGAAGATCAAGGGGATGATCGTCTCAGGTGCCCTGGCCCCGGGGGACCGGCTCCCCAAGGAGAGCGAACTCGCGGCCGAACTGGGCCTGTCGCGCAACTCGCTGCGCGAGGCGGTGCGCGCGCTGTCGCTCATCCGGATCCTCGACGTCCGTCAGGGCGACGGCACCTATGTCACCAGCCTCGATCCGCAACTGCTCCTGGAGGCGCTCAGCTTCGTGGTGGACTTCCACCGCGACGACACGGTGCTGGAATTCTTCGCGGTACGCCGGATCCTGGAGCCGGCCGCCACGGGGATGGCGGCGCTGCGCATCACGGAAGGGGAACTTGACGCGCTGAGCGCCCAGTTGGACGCACTGGGTCCCGAACCCTCGGTGGAGGCGCTGGTCGCGGGCGATCTGGAGTTCCACCGGGGCATCGTCCGGTCCTGCGGCAATTCGGTGCTGTGCTCCCTGCTGGACGGCCTGTCCGGCCCGACCACCAGGGCCAGGGTGTGGCGCGGGCTGACCCAGGAGGAGGCGGTCAGCCGCACCCTGCGCGAGCACCGGGCGATTCTTGCCGCCCTTCGGGACCGGGACGCCGAGGCGGCCCGGTCCTGGGCGACGGTGCATGTGGCCAGCGTGGAGCAGTGGCTCCGCTCAACCTTGTGAGGGTGCGGCCGGCCGCAGGCGCAGCCCCTGCATCCCGCCGTCGACGGCGAGCGCGGTGCCGGTGACGGACGCGGCCGCCGGACCGGCCAGGTAGACGACGGCTGCGGCCACCTCGTCGGCGGACACCAGCCGTCCCAGCGGCTGGCGTGCGTCGAGTGCGGCGCGCTCCGCCTCCGGGTCCTCGGCCTGCCCGAGCAGCCGGCCGATCCAGGGGGTGTCCGCGGTACCGGGATTGACGCAGTTGACCCTGATCCCCTCGCGGACGTGGTCGGCGGCCATCGCGAGGGTGAGGGAGAGCACGGCACCCTTGCTCGCGCTGTAGAGCGCGCGCTGCGGGATGCCGGCGGTCGCGGCGATGGAGCAGGTATGGGTGATCGACACGGCCCCGGGCCGCCCGGCGGCGGCGCGGCGCAGGTGGGGCAGCGCGTGACGGGCGGTGCGGACCATGCCGAGCACATTGATGTCCAGTACGCGGGTCCATTCCGCGTCGGGGTTGTCCTCGACGGTGCCGATCGAGCCGATCCCCGCGTTGGACACCAGGGTGTGCAGGCCGCCCAGCTCTGCGGCGGCCCGGTCGACCGCGTTCCGTACGGCCTCGTCGTCCGCGACGTCGGCCTCGAGAGCGAGCGCGCCCTCGGGAGCTCCCTCGGGATCGAGATCCAGCACCGCGACACGCGCCCCGCGGTCGAGCAGCAGGGTCGCCACGGCGGCCCCGATACCGGACGCACCACCTGTCACCAGGGCGGACAGTCCTTCGAAATCCTGCGTACCGGCCGTCATTCGGTCTCCTCGTAGGTCCGTCGGGCCTGCCACACGGGGCCCTGCGGGTAGCGGTGCGCGGCGATCGAGGCGGGGAACATCCGGGCGGAGAAGCCCGGTGCGCGCGGGGTGACGTAGCGGCCGTCCGCGATCACGGCCGGGTCAACGAAGTGCTCGTGGAGATGATCGACGTATTCGATGACGCGGTCCTCCCGGCTGCCGGAGACCGCGACGTAGTCGAACATCGAGAGGTGCTGGACCAGTTCGCACAGTCCGACGCCTCCCGCGTGGGGGCAGACCGGGACACCGTACTTGGCGGCGAGCAGCAGGACCGCGAGGTTCTCGTTGACGCCCGCGACTCGTGCGGCGTCGATCTGGACGAAGTCGACGGCGCCGGCCTGGAGCAGCTGTTTGAACACGACCCGGTTGGCGATGTGTTCGCCGGTGGCGACCTTGACGGGCTGACCGGCGCGCACGGCGGCGTGGCCGAGCACGTCGTCGGGGCTGGTCGGCTCCTCGATCCAGTACGGGTCGTACGGGGCGAGTGCCTTCATCCACCCCACCGCTCCTGCCACGTCCCAGCGCTGGTTGGCGTCGACGGCGATCCGGATGCCGGGGCCGACGGCCTCACGGGCGAGCGCGAGCCTGCGGACGTCGTCGTCCAGGTCGGCTCCGACCTTCAGCTTGATCTGGGTGAAGCCGTCCGCGACGGCCTCCTCGGCCAGACGCACGAGCTTGTCGTCGTCGTACCCCAGCCAGCCGGGCGAGGTGGTGTACGCGGGATAGCCCTCGGCCAGCAGCCGCTCGGTGCGCTCGGCACGGCCCGGCTCCACGGCGCGGAGGATGTCGAGTGCCTCCTGCGGGGTGAGGGCGTCCGTGAGGTAGCGGAAGTCGACCAGGGAGACGAGCTCCTCCGGGCTCATCTCCGCGAGGAACTGCCAGACGGGTTTCCCCGCCAGTCTCGCCGCGAGGTCCCAGGCCGCGTTGACGACCGCCCCGGCCGCCATGTGCATCACGCCCTTCTCGGGGCCGAGCCAGCGCAACTGGGAGTCGTGCGTGAGCTCCCGGTACAGGGCGGCGAGGTCCGCGGCGGTACGCGGGGCGGGGCGCCCCACCACGTAGGACCGGAGCGTCTCGATGGCGGCGGCCATGACATCGTTGCCGCGGCCGATGGTGAAGCAGAAACCGTGCCCCTCCTCGCCTTCACCGTCCGTGCGCAGGACGACATAGGCCGCGGAGTAGTCCGGGTCGGGGTTCATGGCGTCCGAGCCGTCCAGCTGTTCCGAGGTGGGAAACCGGATGTCGTCGACCTCGAAATCCAGGACGGTCAGACTCATGTGCGCCCCCAGGGGAATAACATCGGATCTCTCAGCGATCATCCGATGTATAGCTCCCCGGGGGCCTCGTAGTCCAGGGTTCGGATGAAGTTTGATCAGTTTCTATCGGGACAGCTCGGATGAATAGAGGAGTGGCACGCTTCACCTCCGCACGCAAACGGCCTGCGGCGGAACGGGGCGGAAGCCGTAAGGTTGGTCCGTACACAAGGGAACTTCGGAAGGAGGCCTGGGTGATCGAGCTCGAGGGGGTACCCGAGCTGATCGACCCGGTCATGGTGGCCGCGTTCGAGGGCTGGAACGACGCCGGTGACGCCGCCTCCACAGCGGTCGCGCATCTGGACCGGGAGTGGAAGGGCGAGGTCTTCGCGGCGCTCGACGCCGAGGACTACTACGACTTCCAGGTCAACCGGCCGACGGTGTGGCTGGACGGTGGGACGCGCAAGATCACCTGGCCCACCACGCGGCTCTCCGTGGTCCGGGTGGGCGGCGAGAAGCCCCGTGACCTGGTGCTGATCCGTGGCATCGAACCCTCCATGCGCTGGCGTTCGTACTGCAACGAGATCCTGGGCTTCGCCCATGAGCTGGGCGTCGAGATGGTCGTCATCCTGGGGGCGCTGCTCGGCGACACCCCGCACACCAGGCCGGTGCCCGTCAGCGGGGTCACCTCGGATCCGGAACTGGCGAGGACCATGGATCTGGAGGAGACCCGGTACGAGGGGCCGACCGGCATCGTGGGCATCCTCCAGGAGGCCTGCACCCATGCGGGGGTGCCCGCGGTGAGTCTGTGGGCGGCGGTGCCGCACTATGTGTCGCAACCGCCGAACCCGAAGGCGACGCTGGCGCTCCTGAACCGTCTCGAGGATCTGCTCGGGCTGCGGATCCCGCTGGGCGAGCTGCCCGAGGACGCCCGCGCCTGGCAGCTCGGGGTCGATCAGCTGGCCGCCGAGGACAGCGAGGTCGCGGAGTACGTGCAGACGCTGGAGGAGGCGCGGGACACCGCCGAGCTGCCCGAGGCGTCCGGCGAGGCCATCGCCCGTGAGTTCGAGCGATACCTGCGGCGCAGGGACATCGGCGGGCCCGGCCAGGCGCCGGGTGGTCACGCCACGGAGAGCGGTGACGTGCCGTATCTGCGGGACACGTCCAGCGGTCGCACGAGGCCACCGAAGCCGCAGCGTCCGGAGAAGGGGAAGGGCCGGTCCAAGGATGCCGACGGGGACGCCTCACCCGAGGACCCGCCCCCCGCCGGACCGGACGAGGACGCCTCGGACGACTGACGTCCCGCCTCCCTTGCCTCAGATGTGAGACGGCCCCGGACTTCGCGTCGGTCTCTCGCGAAGTCCGGGGCCGTTCGGCGCTTCCTGCGGGGTTGCTACAGCGCGACGCCCAGCAGGGCGTCGACGGTGCGTGAGACGACACCGGGCGCGCCCTCGTCCGTGCCACCGCCGGAGCTCTGCCGGGCGGCCCAGCGGTCCACGGCGGCGAGTGCGGCCGGGGAGTCCAGGTCGTCGGCCAGGGCCTCCCGTACCTCCTCGACCACGGCGTCGGCGGAGAGTCCGTCGGGCCGGGAGACGGCGGCACGCCACCGGGCGAGACGCTCGACGGCGTCTTGGAGCACCTGGTCGGTCCACTCCCAGTCGGACCTGTAGTGGTTCGCGAGCAGGGCGAGCCTGATCGCGGCGGGGTCCACCTCGTCCCGGCGCAGTGCCGACACGAAGACGAGGTTCCCCTTGGACTTGGACATCTTCTCGCCGTTCAGGGCGACCATGCCGGCGTGTACGTAGGCGCGGGCGAAGGGGTGCTCGCCGGTCAGTGCCTGGGCGTGCGAGGCGCCCATCTCGTGGTGCGGGAAGGCGAGGTCGGAGCCGCCGCCCTGGACGTCGAAGGTCATGCCCAGGTGGTCCAGCGCGATGGCGACGCACTCGATGTGCCAGCCGGGCCTGCCACGGCCGAGCGTGCCGCCGTCCCAGCTCGGCTCACCCTCGCGGGCGGCCATCCAGAGCATCGGGTCGAGCGGGTTCTTCTTGCCGGGGCGCTCCGGGTCCCCGCCGCGCTCGGCGGAGAGCAGTCGCATGGCCTCGGCGTCGAGGCCCGAGACCTCGCCGAAGTGCGGGTCGCACTCGACGGAGAAGTACACGTCGCCGTCGAGTTCGTAAGCGGCACCCGCGTCGCGGAGTCGTTCCACGAGCGGGACGATGCCGGGTATCGCCTCGACCGCCCCGACGTAGTGCTTCGGGGGGAGCATACGCAGGGCGGTCATGTCCTCCCGGAAAAGAGCCGTCTCACGCTCGGCGAGCTCGGTCCAGTCCTCGCCGTCGCGTACGGCCCGCTCCAGCAGCGGATCATCCACGTCGGTCACGTTCTGGACGTAGTGAACCTGCCGCTTGGTGTCGAGCCACACGCGCTGAACGAGGTCGAACGCGTTGTAGGTCGCCGCATGACCCATATGGGTCGCGTCGTACGGCGTGATGCCGCAGACGTATATGCGGGCGACGGGACCGGGGTCAAGGGTGATCCGTCCGCCGGTCGCGGTGTCGTGGATCCGAAGGTCGCGGCCCTTGCCAGGCAGGGCGGGGACCTCAGAAGCGGGCCAGGCATGCATGTCATGAGCGTAACCGGATGATGCTTCCGGATACGAACCGGACGGCAGATCGTGGCCGGAGAGGCGGTCTTGCGCGCGGGGCGTTCTCCCGCTAACCGCCCCTTGCCGAACCGGGGCGTCGCCCGGGCCCCGTACGGCCCGAACCCGGCCGGGGGTGTCTCCAGTCGCCGGACAGGCTCGATATACGTCCGGGGAGCGTGCTGCGCCCGCGGCCGGGGCCGTTACACAGGCGGCCAGGGGATCGGTGGCCAGTCGCCGCTCGGCCGGGGGTGGCGGCCGGTCTTGCGGAGGTTCTCCACACGGCCGCGCAGGGCGTCGATCTCCGCCGCGGTGATCAGTTCCGACAACCGGGTGGCGAGTAGCGCTCCCGGCTCCAGGCCGGCGGACAGGCGGTCGAGCACCTCGGCGGCCTCCGCCGTCAGCGGCTCGCCGGCCCATCCCCAAAGCAGTGTCCGCAGCTTGTCGTCGGCGTTGAAGGTCACGCCGTGGTCGATGCCGTACAGCCGCCCGCCGGGTGCGGGCAGCAGGTGCCCGCCCTTGCGGTCACCGTTGTTGATCACCGCGTCCAGGACCGCGAGCCTGCGCAGCCGGGGATCGTCGGCGTGCACGAGCAGAGCCGTCTTCCCCTCCCCCACCTCGGCGACACCGACGGCCTTCCAGCCCTCCCCCGGCTCCTCGCCCTCGACGAGCGCGAGGAGCGGCGGCAGCCCGCCGGCGGGCCTGCCGGCACCGGCGTCGTCGGCGTCGTGCTCCGCCTCGATCCACAGCTGGCACATCCCCTCGCCGTAGGGGCCCTCCCGCAGGACCGTGGGCGGTACGAGTCCCCAGCCGGTGGCCTCGGAGATCTCGTACGCCGCCACCTCGCGCTGGGCGAGCGTGCCGTCGGGGAAGTCCCACAGTGGCTGCTCGCCGGCGACCGGCTTGTAGACACAGAGGCGTTCCTCGCCCTCGTGCGCGACCGTGCAGTGCAGTACCGCGTTCGACGCGCCCCGGACCTGGCCGAGGATCGTGAGCTCCCCTTCGGCGAGCAGGGTGCGCAGCCCGTCCTCCGTCAGGCCCCGCGACGGTATCCGTTCTGGCGCGGGCATACGTGTCCTTCCGGATCGAGAGGGAGGCTGCACAGCGGGCAGGGCGGCCGGCCCGCGTTCACGACGTCCAGCGCGCGTTTGGCGAACGCCCGCGCCTGAGCACCGCTCAGCCGGACGCGCAGCATCGGCGGGCCGTTCTCCTCGTCCTGCAGAAGCTTCTCCTCGGCCTCCGCGAGGTCGTCCTCGGAGTCGGCGTCCAGTTCGACGAGAGCCTGCGCCTCGACGATCATGCGCTGTTCCTCGCCGTCCCAGGCGAGTGCCATCGTGCCGACCCTGAACTCCTCCTCGACGGGGATGTCGAGCGGCGCGGTGTCGGTGACGTCCATGGGTGCCACGGCGGGCACCGGTGAGTTGCCGCCGGTCCGCCGGACCACCTCGTCGAGGAGTTCGTCGATCCGTTCGGCCAGCGCGGAAACCTGGGTCTTCTCCAGGGCCACACTCGTGACCCGGCCCCGCGAGGATGCCTGCAGGAAAAACGTACGGCGGCCAGGCAGCCCGACCGTACCGGCCACGAAACGGTCCGGTGGGTCGTAGAGGAACACCTGACGGGACACGTCCTGTCTCCCTTGAAAATGTGACGGCGGATGGGGGCGGGGCCCCGGGGCCCCGCGGGATCTCCCACAGGGCCTCTACGGCGCGTCCACCCTACTGCCCGGAGCGATCACGGTGCCCCCGCGCCGCCCCCGACGGCCGCATCCGTTGCCGTGACCGCGGCCGCGTCGGCCCCGATGGCCTGTTCACGCGGCGACAGGGACGCGAAGTCGCCGGTGTCGCCGAGGCGGAGAAGGAACGGGCGCAGCCGGGTGTAACGGATCGCGGTGACGGAACACGGATCGGCCTGGATCCGCTGGAAGAGGTCGAGATGCATGCCGAGCGCGTCGGCGACGAGCGACTTGATGATGTCGCCGTGCGAGCACATCACATACGTCGCGTCCTCGCCGTGCTCCGCCTCGATGCGGGCGTTCCAGTCCCGCACCGCTTCGACGGCCCGCGCCTGCATGGCCCGGATGGACTCACCGCCGGGAAAGGCAGCGGCCGAGGGGTGCTGCTGGACGACCTCCATCAGGGGTTCGTCGGAGAGTTCGGCGAGTTTGCGCCCCGACCACTCCCCGTAGTCGCATTCACTGATCCGGTCCTCGGTGTGCAGCGCGAGGTCCGGGCGGGCGTCGAGCAGCGGCTGGAGCGTCTCGCGGCATCGCTGCAGCGGGCTGCTCACAGCCGCCGCGAGCGGGAGCGCCGACAGCCGGCCGGGAAGTGCGGCGGCCTGTTCGGCGCCGCGTTCGTCGAGGGAGACACCTGGGGTCCGGCCCGCGAGCACTCCGCAGGTGTTGGCGGTCGAGCGTCCGTGACGTACAAGGATGAGCGTGGGCATACCTGCCAGCGTAGAGGTGCGTGAACGCTTCCCGGCAGGGAACAATGCGCGGGTGATCGTCGACTGCGGAATTTACCGGGACGGGCGCCGGACCGAAGGTCCCGCCGACTTCTCCGATGCCCTCGACGAGGCACGTGCCACCGGGGACGCCTTCGTCTGGATCGGGCTGCACGAGCCGACGGAGAAGGAGTTCGACCTGGTGAGCAGCGAGTTCGCCCTGCATCCGCTGGCGGTGGAGGACGCCCTGCGCGCCCATCAGCGGCCCAAGCTGGAGATCTACGACGACTCACTGTTCGTCGTCATCAAGCCGGTGGTCTACGAGCCGGAGAGCGACACCGTGAGCGCCGGTGAGCTGATGCTGTTCATAGGGGACTCCTTCGTGGTGACGGTGCGGCACGGCGAGGGCGCG
Source organism: Streptomyces sp. NPDC002911 (assembly GCF_053591835.1). Lineage (NCBI taxonomy): Bacteria > Bacillati > Actinomycetota > Actinomycetes > Kitasatosporales > Streptomycetaceae > Streptomyces > Streptomyces sp. NPDC002911. The sequence continues at coordinate 15,002 of NZ_JBSFUO010000014.1, forward strand.
CCCCTCGCGGCGGTGCGGCGCCGGCTGGAGGCCGAGCCCGAGGTACTCAGGCACGGGCCCACATCGGTCCTCTACGCGATCAGCGACGCGGTGGTGGACCACTACATCGAAGTCGCGGCGGAGCTTCAGGTCGACCTGGAGGAGCTGGAGGCCGAAGTCTTCGCCCCGACCGGGTCCGGAGACTCCAGGAACACGGCGGCGAGCATCTACACCTTCAAGCGCCAGGTACTCGAATTCCGCCGGGCGACCAATCCTCTGAGCGCACCGATGGCGCGGCTGTCGAGCGCGGGCGTCCCGTTCGTCGACACCGACTCGCAGCCGTTCTTCCGCGACGTGAACGACCATCTGACGCGCGCCGTCGAGCATGTGGAAGGACTCGACCGACTGCTCTCCGACATCCTGTCCGCGCATCTGGCTCAGGTGGGTGTCCGGCAGAACGACGACATGCGGAAGATCTCGGCGTGGGCCGCGATGGCCGCCGTGCCGACCATGGTGGCCGGGATCTACGGCATGAACTTCACCCACATGCCGGAGCTCAACTGGGTGTGGACCTATCCGGCTGTGATCGCGCTGATGGCCCTCGCGGTCGCCGGACTGTACCGGCTGTTCAAGCGCCGCGGCTGGCTGTAGGGCGGGCGGGCGTCCCGGGTGTACCCGGTCTCAGGCGTACTCGGTCTCGGGTAGCGCCGGGCTGCCCAGCGCGTCACGCAGGGCGGGCTCTTCGAGGCTCACCATGCGCCTCCAGCCCACCAGCCGCTCGTAGGCGTACATCGCGTGGATGCCCGCGGCCAGTGCGGCGGCCTTGGCGCGGGGCCAGCGCAGCACGGAGCCCATGTGGCTCATCACGGCGAGGCTGACGTCGCGGTACACGCGGATCTCGGCACGGGCGCACTCCCGCAGCGCGGACTGGATCGTCCGGCCGTGTCCGGCCCGGGCGAGGTGGAGGAGTTCCTCGTGGCAGTACGCGAGGTGGTGGTCCTCGTCCCGAGAGATCATCTTCACGGCGCGGCCGAGGACCGGGTGCCCGGCGAAGTGCTTGAGCAGGAGCCGCATCTGCTCGGAGGCACGCTGTTCGGTGACCCGGCTGTGGGCCAGGTAGACGATGATGTCCCGCTCGGTGAGCGGCTCCTCGCGGCGGAGCCGCTCATGGGCGAGGCCGAGGCCGTGGCGCTCCAGCAGGAGGGTGTAGTCGGTCTCGTACGGCACCGCCACGGGCTGGAGTCCCCGCTGCTTCAGCAGGGCGTTGAAGATACGGCCGTGCTTGTCCTCGTCGGCACCGTGCCGGGCGACCTTGGGCGCCAGCCCGCGCAGTCCCGGAGGGACGAGTGCGGCGATCCGCCCGTTCTCCCAGCCGCCCTGCGCCTCCCCGCCGGCGGCGATGGAGCAGAACAGCCGGAACGACTCGTCATTGTCGACGATCTCCTGGAACAGGCCTTTTGCCGAGAGCATCACTGCCACCTTTCGCACCGGTGTCCGCAGAGGCACAGTCAAATTCGGTACGCGGCGGTAGGCAACACGAGCGGGGCCGGACACGGCCGATCGGGCGCCGTACGGCTGCCGGACCTGCCCGGGCGTCCTGGGAGGGGTACGGGGCGTAACCGGGAGCAGTGCGGCGCGTTGTCCCGTACGACGGCCGTGGCGGGGAGGGCCCCCGAGCCCCCACCACGGCCGTAGTGCTGCGCCCGCCCGGGCGTTACGCGGCGAGGCCGGAGCGCTCCAGGGCGTCTGTGCCGGCACGCAAGGCAGCGAGCCGCTCATCGAGCGTGAAGCCTGCCGGGGCGAGGGTCAGCGTGGTGACACCCGCGGCCGCGTACGCCTGCATCCGGTCGGCGATCCGGTCCACCGAGCCGAGCAGGGTGGTCTGGTCGATCAGCTGGTGCGGTACGGCGGCCGCCGCGCCGGCCTTGTCGCCGGCCAGGTACTTGTCCTGGATCTCGGCGGCTTCCTTCTCGTATCCCATGCGCTGGGCGAGCTGGTTGTAGAAGTTCTGCTTGCGGCTGCCCATGCCGCCCACGTAGAGCGCGGTGTACGGGCGGAACATGCCGGCGAGGCCGTTGATGTCGTCTCCGATCGCCACCGGCAGGGTCGGACAGACGTCGAAGCCCTCCATCGTCTTCCCGGCCTTCTCCCGTCCGGCCCGCAGATGCTTCACCGCGGTCTCCTCCAGGTGTTCGGCGGACGGGAAGATCAGCAGGGCGCCGTCGGCGATCTCGCCGGTCTGTTCGAGGTTCTTCGGGCCGATCGCGGCGATGTAGAGCGGGATGTGCTCACGCTGCGGGTGAACGGTCAGCTTGATGGGCTTGCCGGGGCCGTCGGGCAGCGGCAGCGTCCAGTGCTCGCCCTCGTAGGACAGCCGCTCCCGGGACATCGCCCTGCGCACGATCTCCACGTACTCGCGCGTGCGGGCCAGCGGCTTGTCGAACTTGACGCCGTACCAGCCCTCGGAGACCTGCGGTCCGGAGACGCCCAGGCCGAGGCGGAAACGGCCTCCTGAGAGCGAGTCGAGGGTGGCGGCGGTCATGGCCGTCATGGCGGGCTGACGGGCCGGGATCTGCATGATCGCCGAGCCCACGTCGATGGACTCGGTCCGGGCCGCGACCCAGGCCAGCACCGTCGGCACGTCCGAGCCGTATGCCTCGGCCGCCCAGCAGACGTCGTAGCCGAGCCGGTCGGCCTCCTGGGCGACGGCGAGGTTGTCGCCGTCCATCCCCGCACCCCAGTAACCGAGATTGATGCCGAGCCGCATACCCACACTCCTCTACTGATCAGTAACGTTCCTGTTGTTCGGGACTCTAGCGCGGGACGCCGCAATCCGGCAGGCTCGCCCGGGGACCGCCGTTGTCCACAGGCTTCCACCCCGTGGGGCCTTGGCCAGTAATCTCAGCGCCCATGGAGCAGAGGCATCTCGGCCGTACCGGCCTTCGCGTGTCCCGGATCGGGCTGGGCACCCTCACCTGGGGCCGGGACACCGACGAACACAACGCCGCCGACCAGCTCAAGGCCTTCTGGGACGCGGGCGGCACCCTCGTCGACACCGCCGACGTGTACGGCGGCGGAGAGGCCGAATATCTGCTGGGGCGTCTTCTGGACAGCCTGGTGCCACGGCAGGATCTGGTCATTGCGACCAAGGCGGGCAGTGTGCCCGATCCCTACCGCCGCTTCGACGGTTCGCGCGGGCATCTGCTCGCCGCGCTCGACGCGTCCCTGCGGCGGCTCGGGACGGACTACGTCGATCTGTGGCAGATCCACGCCTTCGACCATGTGACACCGCTGGACGAGACCATGCAGGCGGTGGACCTGGCCGTGTCGTCGGGGCGCGTCAGATATGCCGGAGTGTCCGGCTTCAGCGGCTGGCAGCTGGCCAAGGCGGCCACGTGGCAACTCGCCGCGCCCGGGCAGCGCACCCGACTGGCCAGTACACAGATGGAGTACTCGCTGCTGCAGCGGGGCGTCGAGCGGGAGGTGCTGCCGGCGGCGCTTGACCTCGGGGTGGGGCTGCTGCCGTCGTCCCCGCTCGGCCGCGGGGTACTGACCGGCAAGTACCGCACCGGCACCCCGTCCGACTCGCGTGGCGCCTCCGAGCACCTGGCTCCGTTCGTCGAGCCGTACCTCGACGACGCGGCGAGCAGAATCGTGGACGCGGTGGCCACCGCTGCCGACGGCCTCGCCACGACGTCCCTCCAGGTCGCGCTCGCCTGGGTACGGGACCGGCCGGGAGTGGTGGCTCCGGTCGTCGGAGCGCGCAACGCGCAGCAGCTGACCGAGGCGTTGTCAGTGGAGGCGCTTAGTCTTCCTGACGAGATCTGCCAGGCGCTCGACGACGTGTCGGCGCCCGTGCACCGCTATCCCGACCAGGACTGGAGCACGCTGTGACTGCGCATCCCCGGGGAGAAGCCCCGGACCCCGCGGCCGAGGACCACGAGTCCGGCGAGGACGCCGGCACCCAGGCAGCCGACACCCCCGGCACGCCCGAGGGCGACGCCGGGAGCGCGGAGGGGGCGGACGACGGCGCGGGGAACGCGGAGGGGGCACAGGGCCTGGAGCAGGCTCCCGAGGTGCCCGCGGCACCCGCACGGTCGGAGGCCGAGGTGGAGCTGGCCGCACAGCGCGAGCTGCGCGAGCGGATCGAACAGCGCAAGGCCGAGAAGGAAGGACCCATCGCCGCCGGTACGAAGCTGAGTGGCTCGGCCGCGGATCTGCTCGCGGCGGTCCGCGCGGTGGAGAGCGGCGAGAAGCCGGGCACCGCGTTCTTCGACTCCCCCGCGTCGCCGCCTGCGCCCCCCCGGGCGGCCCCCGCAGCCCCGGCCGCGCCCGACCGCTCCTCCCGGGCCCCCGGGCCTCCGGCCTCACGGGCCGCGTCCCCCGAGGCCGCTTCCTCGGTCGCGGCGGTACTCGCCGAGGGCGGGGCACCCGAGGCCCTGGCACGGCCGACAGCGGCGACGCTCGGCGAACGGGCGGCCGGGGCCCTCCGGGAGGACCCGTGGCAGCTGCTGTCCGTGCCCGGGGTGCGGCCCGAGCAGGCGGACGGCTTCGCGCGGGCGCTGCTGGGCGCGGAGTGCGGCCCCGACGACGAGCGGCGTACGGCGGCCCTGGTGGGCTGGCTGCTGGAGCGGGCCGCCCTGCGGGGCCACACCGCGCAGGACGCCGACGAGGTGCGCACGGCGCTGGGCGCGTTCTCGGTGGCCGACCCCGGGGCGGCCGTCCAGCACGCCGTCGCCGAGGGCGTCGTGCTCGTCTTCCAGGACGGCGCCGACGCCGGCGCCACGGAACGGGAGCAGCCGGAAGAGGCCGACGAGACGGCGGAGGGCGAAGCGCGGGCCGAGGAGGAACCGGTGCGGGCCCTGCTCGGGCTCGACCGGTACGCCCTGGCCGAGGAGGCCCTCGCCGACGGCCTGGCCCGGCTGGTCAACTCCTGTGAGAAGGGTGCCGACTGGACGGGCGCCGCTGCCGCCGCCCCGTCCCCTTCGGCGGGCGAGCTGATCCGGACGTCCGCGACCGTCGGCCTGGTGACCCACAGCGGCGGCGAGGCCGCCCGGGCCGAACCCGCCGCCCTCATCGCCGCCGCGCACGGCCTGGGTCTCCGGGCCCTGGGCACCACCCACAGCGCCGACGGCCGCCGCAGACTGGCGGACGCGGTCGGGGACCCGGGGTCCGCCGTCACGCTCTCCGCCCTGCTCTCCGGCGAGGGTGGGCCCGGCCGGGACGCGGACGGCGCCTTCGCCCTCGACGTGCTGGTCGTGCTGGACGCCCCGCAGCTCGACGTGGAGACGGCCGCGATGCTGGTGGAGTCCCTCGCCGACGGCACACGGCTCATCCTGAGCGGAGACCCGGGAGTGCTCGGATCGGCCGGTGCCGGCCGGGTGTTCGCCGATGTGATCGCGGCGCGTGCCTGCCCGCACGTGGTCTCGCGCACGCCCGACCCCGGGCCGATCGGCGAGCTGGTCTCCGGCATCGGCATCGGAGAACTCACCCAGGTCGAGGCGCCCGGGAAGGAAGTGGTGATCGTGCCCGTCCGGGACGCGGGTGAGGCCGTCCACCGCACGGTGCAGCTGGTGGCCGACTCGGTGCCGCGCGCCATCGGCGTACCCTCCTCCGACACCCAGGTGATCACGGTCGGGCACGGCGGTTCGGCGGGCACGCAGACGCTGAACGCGGCGCTCAAGCAGCGGCTCAACCCGGGGCCGGGCCGGTTCGGCGGTTTCGACCCCGGCGATCGCGTGGTCCACGTTCCCGCACCCGGCAGGGCGGTGCCCGGCTCGGTCGTGTCGGCCGACGATGAGGGCCTGCACCTGGACTGCGCGGGCACCCCCGTCGTCGTACCGCCGGACCGGGTGGAGACCTCCGTACGCCACAGCTGGGCGCTCAGCGCCCACCAGGCGGCCGGGATGCGGTGGCCCGCCGCTGTCGTCGTGCTGCCCGGGGACGCCGCGCAGGGGCTCAGCAGGCCCTGGGTGTACACGGCGTTCAGCCGTGGGGAGCGGCACCTCTCCGTCGTGCACGGCGTGGACCAGGCCCTGTCGCGCGCGGTGGCGGAGGTCCCGGCCCAGGAGCGGACGACCCGGCTGCGCCCGCTGCTGGAGGCGCTTCCCGGTCCGGACGCCTCGTAGGCCCGTCCCCCTGGAGCATGCGACGGCCCCGGTGCGCTGGGGCAGCGGGGCCGTCGGGGGCGGGCAGGGTCAGGAGCGGTCCGCGATCACGCCGTCCGCGTCGGCGTCCAGGTCGTCCTCCTCGTCGAAGACCGAGCTGACGTCGAAGCGGCAGACCACCATGGCGGGATCCGCCTCGTCGAACGGCGCCCCGAGCCACTCCCCCGGCTCCGGCAGCTCCTCCCCGGCGGAGACCCAGAGGGTGGAGTCCCCCTCCTCCAGGCCGAACTCCTTGTGCCGGGACGCGATTTCGTCCGCCTCGTACTCGCCGAACACCACTCCTAGCGCGGCGTGCACACCGGCACCGGCACCGGCGGTCGGCAGGGCGTCGCCCTCCTGACCGTCCGGATCGAGGTCGGCGAGCCTTTGTGCCTGGGCGATCAGCCGCGCGGGCTCCGCCACCGCGTAGTCGCGCCTGATCAGCACGCTGACGGCGTGCGGCTCCTCCGGGCCCGCGTAGGGCGGAAGGGAGCCCTCCGCGGAAGGGATCTCGAAGGGGGTGACCTCGTCGTAGCGGTCGTAGAGCACTTCGTCGTAGACCTCGGCCGCAGCGGCCAGTGCGTTGAACGCGTCGTAGACAGCGGGGTCGTCGTCCCCGGTACGGCGTTCGACTGCCTGGAGGTGGCGGTCGAGCGCGGTTTTGACTGCATCGGCGGCGGCGCGTACCTCGGCAGCGGTGGGCTGCGCAGCATCAGACATAGGACAGACGCTATCCGTACCGGGGGTCTGCCCGCACAATAGATGCGATGCCGGAATACGAATTCATCGACGTGTACGTGCCGCGCGGGGTGTCCCGCAAGGAGGCGGCCCGACTGCTGACCGACCATGCCGAGTACGGGCACTGGGAGTTGGACCGGCTGACGCTGCGCCGTGACGGCAGCCGCCGGGTGCGACTGCGCCGCCGCATCATCCGCCAGCTCCGGCCCACCTGGTAGCACGGAGCGGGCTCCGCGTATGCGGAACCCGCTCGTCACACCGGATGTCGCGACACCCTTATGCGGCGCTGCGCGAACGTCGGTACAGGACCGTGCCCGCACCGGCGAGCAGCAGGCCCGCGCTTGCCGGGATGAGCAGGCCGAGCCCGCCCCCACCGGTGTGCGCGAGCTGCTCGCCCGCCACGAACTGGGGCTCGGGAACCGGAGGCGCGTCCGGCGTGGCCGGCTTCTCCGGGGTGTGCGGCGTCTGCGGTGTCTGCGGCACGACCGGAGGCGGGGCCGTCTCCGTGTCGTTCTCGCAACTGTTGCCGGCGACCGGGTTGAGCAGTCCGCCGATCGTCACGCTGTTACCGCAGAGATTCACCGCGATCTCGACCGGTACCTGCACCTGGTTGCCGGAGAGGATCCCTGGGGAACCGGTCGTCTCCGCCTGGGCCGAGGTCCCGGGCGCGCGGTGCCGGCCCGACCCCGCCCCGCTGTCGTACACGTCCTCGTGCCCGGACGCCTGGCTCGCGGAGCCGTGCCCGGACGAGGAACCGTCGTCCGGGGCGTACGCGTGGCCGGAATCCGAAGATCCGTTTCCGCAGTCGTTTCCGCTCGTGGGATTGAGCAGACCGCCGACGTCCACGGAGTTTCCGCACACGTTGACGGGTACATCGATCGGGACCTGGATCGAGTTCCCCGAGAGCACTCCCGGTGAAGTCGACGCGCCGCCGGCCGCACCCGCGTCGGCGTGCGCGTAACCGCCACCGAGCGCGAGCACGCCGCCCGCCGCCGCCATGGTGATCAGGCCTTTACGTGTGACCTGTCGCATAGGTTCTTTTCCTGCCTTCTGCCTACCGAATGCCCCGGACACAGCCGTGCGCGGGACCGAACGCCCAAGGGCCCCGGAGTGCATCGCGCACTCCGGGGCCGCCCGGACTCACACTTCTACGGGTTGACGCGCATCGTCACGCGTTGACGCAGGTGTTGCCGAAGGCGGGGTTCAGCAGCCCGATCACGGAGACCGTGTTGCCACAGACGTTCACCGGAACGTGGACCGGCGCCTGAACGACGTTGCCCGAGAGCACGCCGGGGCTGCCGATGGCGGCACCCTGGGCGCCGGCGTCGGCGGAAGCCATACCCGCACCCGCGAGCACGAGACCACCGGTAGCAGCCGCGATTGCGACGATCTTCTTGATCATTATTCCTCCTGATTGATAAGTGCGGCCCCAGCCGCGGGCCGCATCACCTGTAACGAGGAGGCAATGACGGGGCTACGAGTGGGCGACCCCTTTCACCCGTTCCAGCTATGTACGTACAGACTGGCGAATTCGGCCGCCGGTGTAGTCAGGAATGGTCGATGAACCGGTCGAGCACCCGGGCGCCGAACTTCAGGCCCTCCACCGGAACCCGCTCGTCCACACCGTGGAACATTCCGGCGAAGTCCAGCTCCGGCGGCAGCTTCAGCGGCGCGAAGCCGAAGCAGCGGATGCCGAGGTCGTCGAAGGACTTCGCATCGGTACCGCCCGACAGCATGTAGGGCACGGCGCGGGCGATCGGGTCCTCGGCCTTGAGCGCGAGCTGGATCGCGTCCACCAGGGAGCCGTCGAAGCTGGTCTCCAGCGCCTTGTCGCCGTGCACGTCCTCGCGCTTCACCCGCGGCCCGAGGATCCGGTCGAGGTCGGCCAGGAACTCTTCCTCGTGACCGGGCAGGAAACGCCCGTCCACATGCGCGGTGGCCTGTCCGGGGATCACGTTCACCTTGTACCCGGCGCCGAGCATGGTGGGGGCGGCGGAGTTGCGCAGGGTGGCGCCGATCATCTTGGCGATCCCGCCGAGCTTGGCGAGCGTGGCCTCCATGTCCTCCGGATCGAGCGGGGTGCCCAGCGCGTCGGACAGCTCGTCCAGGAAGGACCGCACGGTCTTGGTCACCCTGACCGGCCACTTGTGCCTTCCGAGCCGGCCGACGGCCTCGCACAGCTCGGTGATGGCGTTGTCGTTGTTGGTCATCGAGCCGTGCCCGGCGGTGCCGTCCACGGTGAGCCGCATCCAGTGCATGCCCTTCTGCGCGGTCTCCACCAGGTAGAGCCGCAGGTTCTCGTTCACGGTGAACGAGAAACCGCCGACCTCGCCGATCGCCTCGGTGACGCCGTGGAACAGGTCCCGATGGTTGTCGACGAGGTGGCGGGCCCCATACCTGCCGCCCGCCTCCTCGTCGGCGAGGAATGCCAGCACGATGTCGCGCGGGGGCTTGCGGCCGCTGCGCATGCGGTCGCGTACGACCGCGAGGGTCATCGCGTCCATGTCCTTCATGTCGACCGCGCCGCGGCCCCACACGCACCCGTCCGCGATCTCGCCGGAGAACGGGTCGTGCGTCCAGTCCGCCGCGTTCGCCGGCACGACGTCGGTGTGCCCGTGGATCAGCAGCGCGGGCTTGGAGGGGTCCTCGCCCTCGATCCGGGCCACGGTGGAGGCGCGGCCCTTGTGGGACTCGATGATCTGCGGTTCCAGCCCGACCTCGGCGAGCTTCTCGGCGATGTACTCGGCGGCGAGCCGTTCCCCGGGGCCGGAGTGGTCGCCGTAGTTGCTGGTGTCGATCCGGATCAGGTCACGACAGAGGTCCACGACCTCATTCTCGGCGGTCTCGCCGATGCCGGCCCGGGCCGTGTTGGTCTCGCTCACGCTGCTTCCTTCCACTGTCGCGGTGGTGCTCCCCCTCATCCTCGCGCGCCCGCCCTCGCGCACCCAAGACCGCCCGGGCGCCGTCACGCGTCTTTCACATGCCCTGAGGCGTGATCGAGCACCCCCGAATGTTTGCTATGGTTTTCCACGTCGGACCGGGGAAGGCCCCGGACGACACACCCGGTCCGGGTGGCGGAATGGCAGACGCGCTAGCTTGAGGTGCTAGTGCCCTTTATCGGGCGTGGGGGTTCAAGTCCCCCCTCGGACACCAGCGGAAAACCCCCAGGTCACCCTGGGGGTTTTCGCTTTCCCCGCCCTATTCCCTGATGCGCAGGAAGGTCACGGAGTGCGCCGGGAACGTGTGGGTGCAGGCCCTGGTTGTGACCGGAGTCGGTGACTCCGAAGCCGGCCCCGCGGTCTCCTGCCCCGTCCAGGTCGAGGCGCAGGTAGCGGCGGTTGCGTTCACCCAGGCGCTGATCGTCGTCCGCGGTCCCGGCGCGCCCCGTACCGCCGGAGACCGAGGTTTCACTCCAGGCGGTCATGGGTGAGTACGCGGCGTTGTCGGCGCGGTCGTACCGGAAGGAGCGGTCGGCGCGTGGGGCAGTCGGCGTCCTGTGCGGCGGACGAGCGCCTGCTGGGGGCCCCGCGATGGGATGATGAAGGGGCTGTGCCCGTCTGTGCCGGGCCCCTCCGGCGACAAGGACCGAATAGATGAGAGGACGGGCCAAGCCTCCCGCCGCCCCGCTTCCCCAGCGCGAGGGCGTCGACCCGGTGCGGGTGCGGCTCCCGCCGGATCCGTCCGGGGCCTGGCAGACCGTCCGGGACCATCTGCTGGACCGATTCGCGAGGGCGATCGGCGCGGGGCGGGTGGAGGCCATGCTCGCCACGGGCAGGTTCGTCGGCGCGGACGGCGGTGCGGTGCGGCCGGACGAGCCCTACACGGCCGGGCGGCATCTCTGGTTCCACCGGGACTTCGCACCCGAGGAACCGGTGCCCTTCCCCATCGGCGTCGTCCACCGCGACGACCATCTGGTGATCGCGGACAAGCCGCACTTCCTGGCCACCACCCCGCGCGGCCGGCACGTCACCGAGACCGTGGTGGCCCGGCTGCGCAGGGAGCTGGACCTGCCGGAGCTGCAGCCCGCTCACCGGCTGGACCGGCTGACGGCGGGCCTGGTGCTCTGTGTCGTACGGGCCGCGGAGCGGGGCGCGTACCAGACGCTGTTCCGGGACCGGCTGGTGCGCAAGGAGTACGAAGCGGTGGCTCCGTACGATCCGGAGCTCACGCTCCCCCGCACCGTACGGAGCCGGATCGTCAAGGAGCGCGGGGTCATCGCCGCGCGCGAGGAACCAGGGGCCCCGAACAGCGTAAGCCAGGTCGGACTGCTGGAGCACCGGGGTATTTTCGGCCGCTACCGGCTGCTGCCCGCGACGGGCCGCACCCATCAGCTGCGGGTCCACATGAACGCGCTGGGGCTGCCGCTGGTGAACGATCCGGTCTATCCGGCGGTGGAGCCCGAGCCTGAGCACGAGGACTACACGCGTCCGTTGCAACTGCTCGCGAACATACTGGAGTTCACCGATCCGGTCACGGGTGAACCGCACCGCTTCGAGAGCGGGCTGCGGCTCTCCGCGTGGCCGGACCGGTGAGGCCCGCCACGGTCAGTGGCCGCGGTTGATCCAGTCCTCCAGCTGCGGGGCCTCCGCGCCGATGGTGGTGGAGTCCCCGTGCCCGGTGCGGACGGCGGTCTCCGGCGGCAGGGCGAGCAGCCGGTCCCTGATCGAGTCGATGATCGTCGGGAAGTGCGAGAAGGACCGCCCGGTGGCGCCGGGTCCGCCCTGGAAGAGGGTGTCGCCGGTGAAGACGGTGCTCAGCCCGGGTGCGTAGAGGCATACGGCGCCGGGAGCGTGGCCCGGGGTGTGCAGCACCGTGAGGCGCGTCCCGGCGACCTCCAGCTCCTGGCCGTCGGCCAGTTCGGCGTCGGGTGTGCGGTGCGGGTGGGTCTGCCTCCAGAGCGGCAGATCGTCGGGGTGCAGGAGGATCGGCGCCCCGGTCGCTTCGGCGAGGGCGGGGGCCGCGTCGATGTGGTCGTTGTGCGCGTGGGTGCAGATGATCGCGCGCAGCGTACGGCCGCCGAGTGCGGCCTCGATCGCGGCGGCGTCGTGGGCGGCGTCGATGACGACGGCCTCGGTGTCGTCGCCGACGATCCAGACGTTGTTGTCGACGTCCCACTCGCCGCCGTCGAGGGCGAAGGTGCCGGAAGTGACCAGATGGTCGATGCGGGCGGCCATCAGAGGATCACCACCGAACGCAGGACGTCGCCGTCGTGCATCCGGGCGAAGGCCTGCTCGATCTCGCCGAGCTGGATGGTCTCGGTGACGAAGGCGCCCAGGTCGAGGCGCCCCTGCTGGTGCAGGTCGATGAGCATCGGGAAGTCACGCGAGGGCAGGCAGTCGCCGTACCAGGAGGACTTGAGCGAACCTCCGCGTCCGAACACGTCGAGGAGAGGGAGTTCGAGCTGCATCTCCGGGGTGGGGACGCCGACGAGGACGACGGTGCCGGCGAGGTCCCGGGCGTAGAAGGCCTGTTTGTACGTCTCCGGGCGGCCGACCGCCTCGATGACGACGTCGGCGCCGTTTCCGCCGGTCAGTGCGCGGATCGCCTCGACGGGATCGTCGGAGCGGGAGTTGACGGTGTGGGTGGCACCCATCTTCTTCGCCGTCTCCAGCTTGCGGTCGTCGATGTCGACCGCGATGATCTTCGCCGCTCCCGAGAGCCGGGCTCCCGCGATCGCCGCGTCGCCCACGCCGCCGCAGCCGATGACGGCGACGGAGTCGCCGCGGCCGACCTGGCCGGTGTTGATGGCGGCACCGATGCCCGCCATGACACCGCAGCCGAGCAGTCCGGCGACGGCCGGGGAGACCTCAGGGTCGACCTTGGTGCACTGACCGGCGGCGACGAGGGTCTTCTCCGCGAACGCGCCGATGCCGAGCGCCGGGGAAAGCTCCGTGCCGTCCAGGAGGGTCATCTTCTGCTTCGCGTTGTGGGTGTCGAAGCAGTACCAGGGGCGGCCGCGCAGACAGGCACGGCACTGGCCGCACACCGCGCGCCAGTTGAGGACGACGAAGTCGCCGGGCACGACGTCGGTGACGCCGTCGCCGACGGATTCCACGATGCCCGCCGCTTCGTGGCCGAGCAGGAACGGGAAGTCATCGTTGATGCCGCCCTGCTTGTAGTGCAGGTCGGTATGGCAGACGCCGCACGCCTGGATCTTGACCACGGCCTCGCCGGGGCCGGGGTCCGGCACCAGGATCGTCTCGACGCGGACCGGCTCGTTCCTACCCGGTGCGATGACCCCTTGTACCTGCTGCGCCATGCCGTGGTCTCCCATCCCGACTGCCCCGTTGTACCGAAGATCGAACCCGCCCACCGTACCCGGGCGGGGAGCCGCTCACGGGGCGAGGACGTCCAGTTCGTGCAGCGCGCCGACCGCGATCTCCTTGGTCAGGCTTTCCGCCCCCGCGGCGTCACCCTCACGTACGGCTTCGGCGAGCCGGACGTGGAGCGTGACGGCGGCGGGGTCCGGATCCTCGAACATCACCTGGTGGTGGGTACGCCCGGCGAGGATCTCCGCGACGACGTCGCCGAGCCGCGCGAACATCTCGTTCCCGGAGGCGTTGAGCACGATGCGGTGGAAGGCGATGTCGTGGCGGAGGTAGCCCTCCAGTTGCTGGCCGCGCGAGTTCGCGACCATGCCGAGGGCGCATTCGGTGAGGGCGGCACACTGCTCGGCGCTGGCGTGACGGGCCGCGAGGCCCGCGGCGACGGGCTCCACGGCTGACCGCAGCACCGTGAGGGAGCGCAGCTGCCGGGGCCGGTCGGAGCCGGCGAGGCGCCAGCGGATGACCTGGGGGTCGTAGACGTTCCACTCCTCGGTGGGCCGCACGGTCACCCCGACCCGGCGCCGGGACTCGACCAGGTGCATGGATTCCAGGACGCGGATCACTTCGCGTACGACGGTGCGTGACACGTCGAAGCGCTGCGCGAGCTCATCGGTGCGCAGGACCCGCCCGGGCGGACAGTCACCCGCCGCGATCTCCATACCCAGGGCGTCCAGCACATGCGTATGGAGCCCATGGGCAGGTGTGGTCATGCCCACAAGCCTACGGGGCGGCCCGGGGGAACAAAAAGTACGACGTTTATGTCACAGCTACTTGAATAAGTCGTATGTAATGGGTTTCAGTAGCGCGACGGACCGACGTCGACGGACCGAATGTCGATGAAGACAGCGAGGCACCCAATGAGCACCCCCCATGTCGTCGTGGTGATGGGCGTAGCAGGCACCGGCAAGACCACGATCGGTCCTCTGCTCGCCGACGCGCTCGGCGTCCCCTATGCCGAGGGCGACGACTTCCACCCGCCGGCCAACATCGCCAAGATGTCCGCCGGTACGCCGCTGGACGACAACGACCGCTGGCCGTGGCTGGACGCCATCGGGCAGTGGGCACACGGCCGGGCGGGGCTGGGCGGCGTGGTCAGCAGCTCGGCGCTCAAGCGCGTCTACCGCGACCGGCTGCGGGCCGAGGCCCCCGGTGCCGTCTTCCTGCATCTGACCGGCGACCGGGCTCTCATCGAACGTCGCATGGCGGACCGCAAGGGCCACTTCATGCCGACCGCGCTGCTCGACTCCCAGTTCGCCACCCTGCAGCCGCTGCAGGAGGACGAGGCGGGCGTCGCCGTCGACGTGTCCGGCACCCCTGAGGAAATCACCGACCGGGCCGTCGCCGCGCTGCGCCGGCTCGCGAACTAAGGATCACCACCGTGACCAGTCTCAGCGTCGAGATGCTGGCAGCGGATGCCGTCGAACCGATCACTTCGGCCGGCAACGCGCAGCTGGGCATCGCCGTCCTGGCGGGTATCGCCGTCATCGTCCTGCTCATCACCAAGTTCAAGATGCACGCGTTCCTCGCGCTGACCATCGGTTCGCTGGCACTCGGCTCCTTCGCCGGGGCCAACCCGGCGAAGACCATCGCCAGCTTCACCGCGGGCCTCGGTTCGACGGTCGCGGGTGTCGGCGTCCTCATCGCCCTCGGCGCCATCCTGGGTAAGCTGCTCGCCGATTCCGGCGGCGCCGATCAGATCGTCGACACGATCCTCGCGAAGGCGAGCGGGCGGGCGATGCCGTGGGCGATGGTCCTGATCGCCTCGATCATCGGGCTTCCGCTGTTCTTCGAGGTCGGAATCGTGCTGATGATTCCGGTGGTGCTGCTGGTCGCCAAGCGCGGCAACTACTCCCTGATGCGGATCGGTGTCCCCGCGCTCGCCGGTCTTTCCGTGATGCACGGGCTGATCCCCCCGCACCCCGGCCCGCTGGTCGCGATCGACGCACTCGGCGCCAACCTGGGTGTCACGCTGGCCCTCGGTGTGCTGGTGGCCATCCCCACCGTGATCATCGCCGGTCCGGTCTTCTCCCGCTACGCAGCCCGCTGGGTGGACATCCACCCACCGGAGAAGATGATCCCGCAGCGCCCGTCCGAGGACCTGGACCGCCGGCCCAGCTTCGGCGCGACCCTGGCGACGATCCTGCTGCCCGTCGTGCTGATGCTGGTCAAGGCACTCGTCGACATAGTGGTGGACGACCCGGAGAACCACGTCCAGCGGGTCACCGATGTCATCGGCTCGCCGCTGATCGCGCTGCTCGCAGCCGTGATCGTCGGCATGTTCACCCTGGGCCGTGCGGCGGGCTTCACCAAGGGCCGCCTCTCCGGCACCGTCGAGAAGTCGCTCGCCCCGATCGCGGGCATCCTCCTGATCGTGGGCGCCGGCGGCGGGTTCAAGCAGACCCTGATCGACGCCGGTGTGGGCCAGATGATCCTGGAGTTCTCCGAGAACTGGTCGATCCCCGCCCTGCTGCTCGGCTGGCTGATCGCCGTCGCGATCCGCCTGGCGACGGGCTCGGCGACCGTGGCCACCATCTCGGCGGCCGGTCTGGTCGCTCCTCTCGCCGCCGACCTGTCGACGTCGCACGTCGCACTGCTCGTCCTCGCCGTGGGCGCGGGCTCGCTCTTCTTCAGTCACGTCAACGACGCGGGGTTCTGGCTGGTGAAGGAGTACTTCGGCATGGATGTCCCGCAGACGATCAAGACCTGGTCGGTGATGGAGACGATCATCTCCGTCGTCTCGCTGGCCTTCATCCTGCTGCTGTCGTTGGTGTTGTAACCGGCTGCACTCCTCCGGCTCCCGCCACAGCGGGTGCTCGGACCGGGCCCAGGGGCGCTCGACCGACCCGGTGCGCATGCCACGGCGTGCCTCCGGGTCGGCGAGCGCCTTCGCGATGTGCCCGGCGAGGACGATGCCGAGCGCGAGCCGGTCGTGGATGAAGGTGGCACCCGTGCGCCATACCAACGGGGCGAGCCCGGTGAACCACATCAGCGCTCCGGTGCCGAGCATCACGAGCAGCCCTCCCGCGATCCACGCGGCGTACCCGAAAACGGTGGGCATCACCTCGCGACGATCATCAGGGGGGCACTGGCGGCGAGGACGGACAGGAGCAGCTCGAAGGTGCCGAGCCGGTCGGCGCGCAGGGCGCGTTCCTCGCCCTTGCAGGTGGCGATTCCGCCGGTGTCGCCGGCCTTCCCGGTGGTGCCGGGTGACGAAGGTGCGGGTGCTGCCGCTGGGAGCGGTGGACCTGCAGCACGCGCTGGACGAGGGCGCTGCACCTCAGTGGCCCAGTGGCGGTCGGGGCACCAGACGTTCTGGCACAGCGAGGAGATGCGGGAGGCGCTCGGTGACCCGCGGTTCACCGTGGACGACGGCACGATGATCGTGGCGGAGCGCTTCCGGGTGGTGGACCGCGTCTGACGGGACGCCCCGGCCGGCGCGCGCAGTCGCGGCGGCCGGACGGGGCGGCGGACGCGGCAGAGGGTCAGACGGCTGGGAGCGCGTAGAGCCGCTTCCCGTGCATGACGGCCAGCCGCTTGCCGGCCGCGGCCACGTACCACTGCTGGATGTCACCGGTCCTGTCGTTGTAGGTCCAGCGCAGCTTTCCGGTCGCCGCGTCGAAGGCGTGCACACCACCGTCCTTGTCGAATTCGGTGGCACCGTAGAGGACGCCGTCCACCTCGACGAACTGCCACGCCTGCGTCGCCGTGTCCCGCAGGTCCTCGTTGTGCCAGATCTCCTCGCCCGTGGCGGGGTCCACCGCCCACAGGCCGCGCGCGCTGTCGGAGGCGTAGAGCACGCCCACGAGAAGATGCGGGTCGTTGAACTTGCTGAATTCCTCCGTGGTGAGCGACCAGCGCTCCTTGCCCCCGGAGAGTTCGAGCGCCCGCAGACGCTGTCCGTCCGCCACGATCACCAGCTCCTCGTGCACGGCGAATCGACGATGGTTGGACTGGCCCAGTTTCTTCGTCCAGACCTGCCGGCCCGTGGCCGTGTCGCGGACCGTCACGTTCTCCCGGTAATCCGTGTAGACGAGGCGCTCGCCGACGACCGCGGCGTTGATGCCGTACTCCTCGGTCCCCGCGTCGCGCTGCTCACGCCAGGCGACCTTGCCGGAGGTGGTGTCGATGGCGGCGATCACGTTGTCCGGCGTGGTGAAGTCCTTCTCCAGGATGCCGGCCAGCACATAGACATGGCCCTCGTCGGCCGCCATGGGGCGCGGCTGCTGGTACTCGTCGCCCAGGCGGCTGCGCCAGGTCTCCTTACCTGTGGCCGGATCCAGCCCCACGACGTCGCCGTCGTAGTCCGCGCCGGCGAGGTAGAGCGTCCCACCGCCGACAACAAGCTTGGCCCCCGGCGTGGTGATACCGGCGCGCGACCACTTCTCCTCGCCGCTGACGGCGTCCCGCCCCACCAGAGGGTCACCCGACACCAGGACCAGGCCGCCGACCACGCCGAGCGCGTCGCTGCCGGACAGGCTGGTGTTCGCTGTATCCGCCTGCCACAGCGGCTCGGGCGCGGTGCCGGGCGGCGGGGTGGTGAAGGCGTCGCCGTTCTTCTCCCCGCCCGGCGTGACGCCGCCGGCCGACGCGTCCTCCTCGGGACCGCATCCCACGACTCCGGCCCCGAGCACGGCCAGCCCCAGCCCCGCACCGGCCAGCCCGAGTATCCGCCTGCGCGACATCGCGTCCCCGCCACGTCCGACCATGCCCGTCCCCCGCTTCCGTTCACCTGCTTCGACGCTCCCAGGACCCCGGGACGCCTTGAGCGCCGCAAGGCTACCGTCGCTTTTCGGCCTACCGCGGTACGGCACAGAATCGGGACAGGCTCGTGAAACTCCCGTCATCCCCGGGGCTGCGGCCCCGGGGCGGGGAGGGGATCCGTCAGCCAATCGCCCTCGCCGCCGCCCGGCCCGCAGTCCGGCCCGAGAAGATGCAGCCGCCTAGGAAGGTGCCCTCCAGCGAGCGGTAGCCGTGGACCCCGCCGCCGCCGAAGCCCGCCGCCTCCCCCGCCGCGTACACCCCGGGCAGCGGGGTGCCGCCCTCGGTCAGGACGCGGGAGGACAGGTCCGTCTCCAGCCCACCGAGGGACTTGCGGGTCAGAATGTTCAGCCTTACGGCGATCAGCGGGCCCGCCGCCGGGTCGAGGATGCGGTGCGGCTTCGCCGTACGGATCAGCCTGTCGCCCAGATAGGCGCGGGCTCCGTTGATCGCCGTGATCTGCAGGTCCTTGGTGAAGGGGTTGGCGATCTCACGGTCGCGGGCCGTGATCTCGCGGCGCAGGGCGTCCTCGTCGATGAGAGTTTCGCCGGTGAGAGCGTTCATTCCCCGCACGAGGGCGCCGAGGTCCTTCTCGACGACGAAGTCCACGCCCTTGTCCATGAACGCCTTCACGGGCCCGGGGACTTCGGCGCGCGCCCTGCCGATCACGTCACGCACCGACTTCCCGGTCAGGTCCGGGTTCTGCTCGGAACCGGAGAGCGCGAACTCCTTGCCGATGATCTTCTGGTCGAGGACGAACCATGTGTAGCCGTGGCCGGATCGCATGATGTGTTCGAGGGTGCCCAGCGTGTCGAAGCCCGGGAAGAGCGGGACCGGAAGCCGCTTGCCGCGGGCGTCCAGCCAGAGGGAGGACGGGCCGGGCAGAATCCGGATGCCGTGCTTGTCCCAGATCGGATTCCAGTTCTCGATGCCCTCCGTGTAGTGCCACATCCGGTCGCGGTTGATGTGGTGGGCGCCTGCCTTCTCGGCGATGCCCAGCATCAGTCCGTCGACATGGGCGGGGACCCCGGAGAGCATCTTCCCCGGCGGCGTTCCCAGCCGCTCGGGCCACTGGGCGCGTACGAGGTCGTGGTTGCCGCCGATGCCTCCGGAGGTGACGATCACGGCCTGAGCCCTGAGCTCGAAGGCGCCCGTCACCTCACGGCTGCTCGCGGTGCCCCGCTCGGCGCCGCTCTCCTCGAGGATCTCGCCGGTGACGGTGTCGACCGCCCCGGCCGAGCGGCCGAGGCCGGTCACCCGATGGCGGAAGCGCGGGTGGACCAGGCCCTTCGCGATGCCTTCGCGAACCCGTCGCTCGAAGGGGGCGACGACGCCGGGGCCGGTGCCCCAGGTGATGTGGAAGCGGGGAACGGAGTTGCCGTGGCCGTTCGCGTCGTAGCCGCCTCGTTCGGCCCAGCCGACGACGGGGAAAAGCCGCAGCCCCTGGGCGTGCAGCCAGGACCGCTTCTCCCCGGCCGCGAAGTCGACGTATGCCTCGGCCCACTGCCGTGGCCAGTGGTCCTCGTCGCGGTCGAAGCCGGCCGTGCCGTACCAGTCCTGGAGGGCCAACTCGTGGCTGTCCTTGATCCGCAGCCGGCGCTGCTCGGGCGAGTCGACGAGGAAGAGCCCGCCGAAGGACCAGTGCGCCTGGCCGCCGACGGACTGCTCGGGTTCCTGGTCGAGGAGGATCACCGTGCGGCCCGCGTCGACGAGCTCGGCGGTGGCCGCCAGCCCTGCGAGTCCTGCCCCGATCACGATCACGTCAGCGTCGTACGCCATGGGTTCCATCCTTCGGAGCGGAGCGGGGCGGGGCGGAGCGGGGCGGAGCGGGGCGGAGCGGGGCGGGGCGGAGCGGGGCGGAGCGGGGCGGAGCGGGGCGGAGCGGGGCGGAGCGGGGCGGAGCGGGGCGGAGCGGGGCGGAGCGGGGCGGAGCGGGGCGGAGCGGAGCGGAGCGGGGCAGCGGCGGGCGAGCGGGCGGGGGAAGTTACTTGTGGGTCCGATCTTCGGTACGGGCTGCGCCCACGTCAACCGTCCGGTCGGTGGCGCCCTCGCCGATACCGTAGGGCCACCGGGCTATCGTCGGACCGTGTCGGTGCTGGTACTCCTGCTGTCCGTGGGCGCCGCCTGCTGCCTGGGCTTCGGATTCGTCCTTCAGCAGGACGCCGCCCGCCGTGCGCCTCTGAGCGACTTCCTCTCTCCCCGGCTGCTGCTCGACCTCATGCGGGTCCCGAGCTGGCTGGCCGGGCTCGGCCTCATGGTCTGCGGACTGGGCCTCGGCGCCCTGGCGCTGGGCCAGGGTGAGGTGTCGGTCGTGGAGCCGCTCCTGGCGACCAATCTGCTCTTCGCGATGGCGCTGTCGCGGCACCGCACGGGCCAGCGGCTGGGGAAGCAGGGCTGGGGAGGCCTCTGCCTGCTGGCGGGCGGCGTCACCGCGTTCCTGCTGGCCGGCGAGCCGCGCGGCGGTGAGGCGGTGACGGCGCCCCTGCGGCACTGGCTGGTCATCGGTGCGGTGGCGGGGCTCGCCGTCCTCCTGACCGCCTGCGCCAGGCACCCGCGGACCCGTGGGGCCCCTGTCCTGCTCGGCCTGGCGGCGGGCCTGCTCTACGGTTTGCAGGACGCCCTGACCAGGCTCAGCGGGGAGCGGCTGGCCGACGGCGGCTGGACGACGCTGATGACCACCTGGCAGCCGTACGCCGTCCTGGTCCTGGGGGTGACCGGGCTGCTCCTGGTACAGAGCGCGTTCGAGGCGGGGCCGCTGCGGATGTCCCTGCCCGCGCTGACCGCCGCGCAGCCGCTGGCGGGGATCGTCTGTGGCATCGGTTTCCTCGGCGACCAGGTGCGCACCGACACGGCTGCCCTGGCCTGGCAGGCCGCGGGGCTGGCGGCGATCGTCGCCGGGATCGTGCTGCTGGGGCTGCACCCGGCGATGCCGGAGGGGAAGGACGGAAAGGAGGGGAAGAAGCGACACGGATCCACGGCTGCCGACCGGTTGATGTTGGATGGGCCCCATGACACCGGCTGACGAGATCCTGGACATTGTCGACGAGAACGACAAGGTCGTCGGGCAGGCGCCCCGCAGTGAGGCGACCGCGCGCGGCCTGCGTCATCGCTGTGTCTTCATCGAGGCCCGGGACCCGGAGGGCCGGCTGTTCGTGCACCGCAGGACGGCCACGAAGTCGGTCTTCCCCGCGCACTACGACATGTTCGTCGGCGGGGTCGTGGGCGCGGGCGAGTCGTACGACGGGGCGGCGCTGCGGGAGGCCGAGGAGGAGCTGGGGGTCTCCGGCCTCCCCCGCCCCACTCCGCTCTTCAGGTACCTCTACGAGAGCCCCCGGCACAGCTGGTGGTCGTACGTCTACGAGGTGCGCTGCGAACTCCCCGTGCGGCCGCAGGCCGAGGAGGTCGCCTGGCACACCTTCCTGAGCGACGCCGAGCTGGAAGGGCGCCTGGGTGACTGGACGTGGGTGCCGGACGGGCTGGAGGCCTACCACCGGCTGCGGGAGTTCCGGGCCGCCGGCGGAGCGGGAGTCACCGCGTGAGCGATTTCGTGCGCGGGCTGCGTCTGTGGTGGGCCCCGGAGCGGATCCGCGAGGAGGGCGACACCCCGGACTACCGCTTCTCCCTCGCCAACGAGCGCACCTTCCTGGCCTGGATACGGACGGCTCTCGCACTCGTCGGCGGCGGTTTCGCCGTCGACCAGTTCCTGCCCTCACTGGCCTGGGGCATCCGCGCCTGCCTGGCGCTCGGGCTGCTGGCGGCCGGCGTTCTCTGCGCGTTGCGCGCCGTCAGCCACTGGGTGCGGTGCGAGCGCGCGATGCGGCGCGGGGAGGACCTGCCGGTGTCGCGCTTCCCCGCGCTGCTCAGCCTCGTGGTCGCTGTGGTGGCGGTCGCGATGGTGGTGGTGGTCCTGTTCGGCTGGGACGGGCGGTGACCGCCGCGGGGCGCGATCCCGGCCTCCAGCCGGAGCGGACCCGGCTGGCCTGGCGCCGCACCACCCTGGCGTGCACGGTGGTGGCCCTGCTCGCGGTCCGGCAGGCCCTGCACGGCGGGGCGACCGGGGCCGGGGTGCTCGCGGTGGCCCTGAGCCTGCTGGCCTGGCTGGGGTTCCTCGCGGTGGCCCACCGCCGGGTGACGGGCATGGGGACCGCGCGGCCCGACCCGCTGTCGCCGCGCCATGCGCTGACGGCTGCCGCGTGCACGGTCGCGCTCGCGGTGTTCGCCGTCGTGACACTGTTCTGACCGTACGTACCCGACCGGGCCGGGTGCCGTCACCCGTCCCAGTCCACGCTGACGACGATCTTGCCCCGGGTGCGTCCCTCCTCGTTGAGCCGGTAGGCGTCGGCGGCCTGCTCCAGAGGGAAGACCCGGTCCACGTGGACGGAGACGATGCCCTGCTCGGCGAGTTCGGCGAGGTGGGCGAGGTCCGTGGCGTCGGGCCGCACGAAGGCGTAGCGCCCGCTGTAGGAGAAAACCTCGGCGTCGGCGATGGAGGCGAGCCGGCCGCCGGGCGCGAGGGTCGCGGCGGAGACCCGGAGCGCTTCCCCGCCTACCGTGTCGAACGCGGCGTCGAAGCCGTCGGGGACCAGCTCCCGCAGGCGGGCGGCCAGCCCGTCGCCGTACTCCACGGGTTCGCCGCCCAGCCGGCTCACGTAGTCGTGGTTGTGGGGCCCCGCCGTACCGACAACCCGGCAGCCGGCGTGCCGGGCGAGCTGGACGGCGAGCGAACCGACCCCGCCGGCGGCCGCGTGGACGAGGACGGTCTCGCCCTCCTGGACCTTCAGGGTGCGGTGCAGCACCTGGTGTGCGGTGAGGCCGCACAGCGGCAGGCCCGCCGCCTCCTCGAAGCTGAGGCTCAGTGGCTTGCGGGCGAGGGTGCGCACGGGTGCGGCGACGTACTCGGCGAAGGTGCCGCGCGAGAGGAAGTCCTCACGTACGTAGCCGATGACCTCGTCGCCCACCGCGAACTCGTCCACGGCGGCGCCGGGCTGGACCACGACACCGGAGACGTCCCAGCCGGGGACGACGGGGAACACGGCTTCCAGCCCCGCCTGGAGGTAGCCTTCGCGGGCCTTCCAGTCGACGGGGTTCACGGCCGCGGCCCGCACCTTCACCAGGACCGTGTCGGGCCCGACCTTCGGGTCGGGCCGCTCGCCGTACTCCAGTACGTCGGCCGAGCCGTATCTGCTGTAGCTGATCGCCTTCATGCTCCGACGATCGGGGCGGGCCGGGGTGCCCGCAACTCAGGCCGTGGCCGAGTACGCGCTGCTGGAACAGGACGAGGCTGCTCCGCCACGGACGTGGCGGCTTTCGTGACGGCGCAGGGCCGGGACGACCGGCACCCGGACCGAGAGGAGGAGCCGGAGATCACTTCTCGGATCACGGGCGGACACTGGACGACATACCGACTGGTCGGCATCATGGTGCCGACCGTCCAACCGCCTCGGAGGTGCGCCCCATGAGCCCAGTCCACCCGCCAGGTCTCGATCTCGACCTGCTGCGCGGCCATCTCGACCGCGAGCGGCCGGGGCTGGTGAACGGACCGCTCGACGCCCGGGTGATCGAGGGCGGCCGCTCGAACCTCACCTACGTCGTCACCGACGGCTCCGGGCAGTGGGTCGTGCGCAGACCACCGCTGGGCCATGTGCTCGCCACCGCGCACGACATGAAGCGCGAGCACCGGGTGATCAGCGCGCTTCACTCCACCGCGGTCCCGGTGCCGCAAACGCTCCTGCTCTGCGAGGACGACGCGGTCATCGGCTCGCCCTTCTACGTCATGGAGTACGTCGAGGGGACCCCGTACCGCACGGCCGAACAGCTCGCCCCGCTCGGCGCCGAGCGCACCCGGGCCGTCGTCCTCGGGCTCGTGGACACGCTGGTGGACCTGCACGCCGTGGATCCCGCCGTCGTCGGCCTCGGCGACTTCGGGCATCCGGACGGCTTCCTGGACCGGCAGCTGCGGCGCTGGGGCAAGCAGCTGGACGCCTCACGCAACCGTGAGCTCGCCGGTATCGACGAGCTGCACGCCGCGCTCGGCCGGAAGCTCCCCGTCTCCCCCGCGCCCACCGTCGTGCACGGCGACTACCGCCTGGACAACGTGCTGATCGGCCAGGACGACCGGATCAAGGCGGTCCTGGACTGGGAGATGTCCACCCTCGGAGACCCGCTCACCGACCTCGGTCTGCTGGTGATGTACAGCTCCGACCTGGACCTGCCGGAGTCGCCGGTCTCCACCACGAGCGGCGCCGCGGGCCACCCCGGCCCCGCCGAGCTGATCGAGCGCTACGCCGTCCGTTCCGGCCGCGACACCTCCGCCATCTCCTGGTACACGGCCTTCGCGTGGTTC
Organism: Streptomyces sp. NPDC002911; assembly: GCF_053591835.1. Lineage (NCBI taxonomy): Bacteria > Bacillati > Actinomycetota > Actinomycetes > Kitasatosporales > Streptomycetaceae > Streptomyces > Streptomyces sp. NPDC002911. The sequence continues at coordinate 39,292 of NZ_JBSFUO010000014.1, forward strand.
AAGCTCGCCGTGATCCTCGAGGGCATCCACTACCGCTACACCCTGGGCCAGACCGTCGGCGCCGGCTTCGACCGCATCGGCCACCTGGTACCGGTCTTCATCGCGCACGGCCTCACCACCCTCCAGGAAGGCTGATCACCCCGTGGACTTCGCATTCGACGCCCGTACCGAAGAGCTGCGCACCAGGTTGCTCACGTTCATGGACGAACACGTCCACCCCGCCGAGGAGGTCGCCGAGGAGCAGCGCGCGCGGCTGACGTCTCCGTGGGACACCCCGCGGATCGTGGAGGACCTGAAGGCGGAGGCACGCGGGCAGGGCCTGTGGAACCTCTTCCTGCCCGACGCGGAGTACGGCGCCGGGCTGACGAACCTCCAGTACGCCCCGCTGGCCGAGATCACCGGCCGCAGCCCGCACCTGGCGCCGACGGCGCTGAACTGCGCGGCCCCGGACACCGGGAACATGGAGGTGCTCTCCCAGTTCGGCTCGGAGGAGCAGAAGAAGCAGTGGCTGGAGCCGCTGCTCGCCGGAGAGATCCGTTCGGCGTTCGCGATGACGGAGCCCGAGGTGGCCTCCTCCGACGCGACGAACATCGAGACGCGGATCACCCGGGACGGCGACCAGTACGTCATCGACGGACGCAAGTGGTACATCTCCGGGGCGATGAACCCGGACTGCGCGATCTTCATCGTGATGGGGAAGACGGACCCGGACGGCGAGGACATCCGCCGCCAGCAGTCCATGATCCTGGTCCCGCGCGACACCCCGGGCCTGGAGGTGCGCCGTGCGATGCAGGTGTACGGCTACGAGGACCACTCCCACGGGGGCCACGCCGAGGTCGTCTTCACCGACGTACGTGTGCCCGCCGCGAATCTGATCGGCGAGGAGGGCGGCGGCTTCGCCATCGCCCAGGCGAGGCTGGGGCCGGGTCGGATCCACCACTGCATGCGGCTGATCGGGATGGCCGAGCGCGCGATCGAGCTGATGTGCAGGCGGGCCGTGGCCCGTACGGCCTTCGGCAAGCCGCTGGCCCAGCAGGGGGTCGTCCAGAACTGGATCGCCGACGCCCGGGTGACGGTCGAGCAGCTGCGGCTGCTCGTACTGAAGACGGCCTGGCTGATGGACACGGTGGGCAACCGAGGGGCGCACACGGAGATCCAGGCGATCAAGATCGCCACCCCGCGTGCGGTCTGCGACATCCTCGACCGGGCGGTGCAGCTGTACGGCGCCGGCGGGGTCAGCCAGGACTTCCCACTGGCCGAACTCTGGTCGTCCGCACGGACGCTGCGGCTCGCGGACGGACCGGACGAGGTGCACCAGCGGTCGCTGGCGCGGCGCGAGATCAAGAAGTACCTCTGAGCCCTGTACGGGGAGGCGCCCCGGGCGGCGCCTCCCCGGGGGGTCAGAAGGTGAGCTGCCAGCTGTCGACGTAGCCGGTGTCCTGAGCGGCGACGTCCCGCACCTGGAGCTTCCAGGTGCCGTTGGCGGTCTCGCCCGAGGCGTCGACGGTGTACGTCGCGCTCACGTTGTCGGCCGAGTCGCTGCTGCTGGAGTTCTTCAGGCGGTAGGCGGTGCCGTCGGGCGCGAGCAGGTCGACGACGAGGTCACCGCGGTAGGTGTGCTTGATGTCGACCCCCACCTTGAGCGCCGACGGGGCGTTGCCCGTACGACCGGTGACCGGGACCGGGGAGGTCACCGCGGCGCCGTTGTCGGGCACGGAGACATCGGAGGCGTTGCTGAAGACGGTCCCGGTCGGCGGAGTGACCGTCCCGGCGGACAGGGTCCAGACGGCGTGGGCGATCGCGTCGCTGTTGCGGTCCAGGGCCGTGTCGTTGATGTTGGCGGTGGTGTCGCACGACGAGTGGTAGCAGCGGTCGAAGGACTGGCCCGCCGTGCCGCCCCACTTCTGGGCCTGGGCGCTGGACTTGGTGTTGCTCGCCCCGGTGAACAGACCTCCGACGGGCACGCCCGCGCTCTTGAACGGGGCGTGGTCGGAGCGGCCGTCGCCCTCGGTCTCTATCTCGGTGGGTACCGACAGGCCCGCGAAGTAGTCCTTGAAGGTCTGCTCGATGACCGGGTCGTCGTCGTAGACGAAGTAACCGGCGTTGGGCGAGCCGATCATGTCGAAGTTGAGGTACCCGGCCAGCTTGCCACGCTCCGTGGCGGCCAGGCTGTTGACGTAGTACTTCGATCCGACAAGCCCCAGCTCCTCGGCGCCCCACCAGGCGAAGCGCAGGTGCTTGTCCGGTGCGAGCTGCGCCCTGGAGACCGCGAGGGCGGTCTCCAGCACGGCGGCCGAGCCGGAGCCGTTGTCGTTGATGCCGGCGCCGGACGTCACCGAGTCGAGGTGGGCGCCGGCCATCAGCACCTGGTTCGCGTCACCGCCGGGCCAGTCGGCGATCAAGTTGTAGCCGGTGGCTCCGCCGGAGGTGAACTGCTGGAGCGCCGTGGTGTATCCGGCCGCGTCGAGCTTGGCCTTCACATAGTCGATGGACGCCTTGTACCCGGCCCTCCCGTGGGCCCGGTTGCCGCCGTTGGCGGTGGCGATCGACTGGAGCTGGGTGAGGTGCGCCTTGACATGGGCGAGCGGGATGTCGGGGGCCGCGGCGACGGCGACGGGTGCGGCCTGGACGGCCGGTGCGGCGGTGGCCAGCAGGGCCGCGACGGCGATCGCGGCGGCGGGCAGAAGTCTGCGTCTGGAAGGTCTCATCGGGGGCTCCGGATTCCGTTCGGGGACTGACGGAACGTGCGGGGGTCCCCGGGGCGTGCACGGCCCGGGGCCTTGGAGCGGTGGGGCTGATGCGCGCCCCCGATGCTCGGACAGATGACCGAGCACGGTCAAGAGTGCAATCCGGACACGCATGTTCGCTCACCGGACAGCGAGGGGAGAAGACCAGGACTCAGGGCACCCGGAGCCGTACCCTCACCCCGGCGCAGCCGCACCCGGAGGCGCTGACGCGTGTGCCGGAGCACTGGGTGACGAACGCGCGAAGGGCGCTCGTTCGCGGTGTTCTGCCTGCTCGGCGTGGCTCGCACGTCGTGGCCCGGCCTCCTGGCGGGTTGCTCTGGGGACCGCACACTCCGAGTGGGTTCCCGGCCGGGAACCCACGACGGCGCACACCACCGTTTCGGACATCGGCGGCGGGGGCTTCGAGACGCCGGTCGTCCGCGGCGTCCCACAGCCGGTCGGAGGTACGTCGACGCTGTGGCCGCCGACCGCCAGGGGCCCGCGGCCTGTCCGCCGAGGTAGCGGGGAGGGCCACCAGTTCCTCCACCTCAACGGCAGGATGTCCGGCAGCGTCTCGCAGAGGATATCGACGCACCCTGACTCGTACATCGTCAGCTTCGAGCCGGCCGGCAACCCGGCGTGAGCTCCCGCCGAAGACGGGCGAACCCGGAGTGGACGGCGTCCCCGTGAGGACGTTCAGCTTCGACGCCACCGGCCACGGTGTCCGCGACAGGGGCTGCACCCGGCAGACCGCCGTCTTCTCCAGCCTGCTGAGGCTCCGTCACCCTCATCTTCGCCGGCACCAGCCCCGGCTCGGGGCCCGGTCATCGACGACGTCCTGGTCCGGAGCTGCTGCCGGTCCTCCGCCCGCCGGCCTCCTGGGCCGGCCGGCTGTCCGCCGGTTCAGGGACGCAGGGCCCTCAGCAGGAGGTCCGCCAGATGGTCCGCGACCTCCTGCTGGCTGAGCGGACCGTCCGGGCTGTACCACGTCGACAGGTGGTGGACCGACCCGAAGTGGTAGTCGACGACCAGGTCGGCCGGGGTCGCCGCGGAGAACACCCCGGCCCGCTGCCCCTCCTCGATCAGGGCCCGGAAGCGCTCGTGGTACCGGCGGCGCTCGATCCGTACCTGCTTGTTCTTCTCCGGGCTCAGGTGGTGCATGGAGCGGAAGAAGATCGAGGCGTCGTCGAGGTTGTCGATGGTCGTGACGACCACGTCCGCCGCGGCGTCACGCAGTCGCTGCTCGATCGGCGCCTCGGCGTTCGCGTAAGCGTCGAGCCGCTCCTGCTGGAGCCGCAGCACCCGGGCGTAGACCTCCTGCAGGAGGTCTTCCTTGGAGCCGAAGTAGTGGTAGAGCGCCCCTTTGGTGACACCCGCCGCCTCGACGATCTCCTGGACGGAGGTGCGGTCGTAGCCCTGCTCCGCGAAGAGCCGGGTGGCGGCGGCCAGCAGCCTCTGGGGGACGGGCGTACCGTTCCCGTCCGTCGCCTTGGCCATTGCCGCCACCTGCCCTCTCGTACCGCGCGTGAACTGTTCTAACGGGGGGAACGCAGTTCCCGCCTGAGGATCTTCCCACTCGCCGTCTTCGGGAGTTCGGCCAGGATCTCCACCTCGCGCGGGTACTTGTAGGCGGCCAGCCGTTCCCTGCAGTACGCGCTGAGCTCGCCGGGCTCCGTCCCGGCGCCCGGTCGCAGGCTGACATAGGCCCGGACGGTCTCCCCGCGGTAGGCGTCGGGAACGCCCACTACGGCCGCCTCGCGGACCGCCGGGTGCGTGTAGAGGACGTCCTCGACCTCCCGGGGCCAGACCTTGAAGCCGGAGGCGTTGATCATGTCCTTCTTGCGGTCCACGACGTAGAGCCAGCCCGCGGTGTCCATGAAACCGATGTCCCCGGTGCGCAGTTCCCCGTCCGGGAACGCGGCTTCGGTGGCCTCGGGCAGATTCCAGTAACCGGAGACGACCTGCGGTCCGCGTACGGCGATCTCCCCCTGCTCGCCGAAGGGGACGTCGTCGCCCTTCTCGTCGATGATCCGGACCAGGGTGTCGGGGCCGGGGACACCGACGGAGAGGGTCCCGGAGACGGGGTCGACAGGCGCCTCGTGCTCCGGGGGTACGGAGGCGCAGGGCGCGGTGCACTCGGTGAGTCCGTAGCCGTTGCGGATGTACGGGCCGAAGCCTTCGCGGAACTTCTCGACCAGGGCGGGCGGAAGCGGCGCCCCTCCCGAGGAGATCACCTCGAAGGAGGCGAAGTGTTCCCGGGTGGCCTCCGGGTGCGCGGCAAGCGCCATGAAGGCGGTCGACGGGCCCACGGTGTAGGCGGGGCGGTGCTCCGCGAAGGCTTCCAGGACGACGCTCGCCTCGAAGCGGTAGGCGAGGACGAGGGTGCCGGCGTTGGCGGTACAGGCGGCGAGCTGGCAGACCATGCCGGTGATGTGGAAGAGGGGAGCGAGCGCGAAGTAGGACGCGCCCTCGCCGATGGGGTGGCCGGCCCGCTGCCGCTCGGCGTTGATCATGATGTTGCCCTGGGAGTTCATGGCTCCCTTGGGGGTGCCGCTCGTCCCGGAGGTGTAGCTGATCAGGGCGGTGTCGGCGGCGGTGAGTTCCCGGTCCCCGGGGGCGGCGAGGCCTCGGCGGGCCACGGCCACCAGATCGGAGGCCCGGTCGCCGGCGCCGGGCGCGGGGAGCCGTTCGAAGCCGAGTACGCGCGGGTCGTCGGCCGACTGGAGGTCGAGCTCGCAGGCCGTGACGGCGATCTTCACGCTCGGGGCCGCCTCGGCGGTGGCCCGCAGATACGACTCCCAGGCCCGGTCGGAGCAGATCAGCGCGGTCACCTCCGCGTCCTTCAGCACGTGCCCGACCTCGCCGGACCTGTACATCGGGTTGAGCGGGACGACGGTGGCGCCGGCCTTCCAGGCCCCGAGCAGCGCGAGCACGAAGTGCGGGGTGTTCTGCAGCATGATCGCGACCCGGTCGCCACGGCGCAGCCCCTCGGCGGCGAGGTGGCCCGCCACGGAGTCGGACAGCTCGTCGGTCTCGCGATAGCTGAGGCGTCCGTCGAAGTAGGCGAGCGCGGTGCGGTGCGGGGCCCGTCTGACAGCCTCACGGAATGCGTGCACCATGGTCTCGGCCGGATGGACGGGGGCGAGCTGGGCCTCGCTGAGCAGGGCGGTCCACGGCTTCGCCGCGTAGATCGACTCGGTCATGCGCCGCCCCCCTCCCACTTCTGCTGCAGGTGATTCATGTTGCCGATCCACCGGTCGGGGTCCTTCGCGCGGGCGCGGTAGTAGCCGGCCACCTCGGGGTGCGGCAGGACCAGGAAACGGTCCTGCTCCATGGCGTCGAACAGGGCGTCGGCGACGGCCTCCGGCTCGATCGCGGTGGGCGCGAGCACGAGGTCGCCCGCGGAACCGGCCGCCGTGAGCATGTCCGTACGCACGCCCTGGGGGCAGATCGCGTGCACCTTGATGCCGCGGTGCCGGTAGGTCAGCGAGAGCCATTCGGCGAAGGCGACCGCGCCGTGCTTGGTGACGCTGTACGGGGCGGCGCCGATCATCGTCAACAGCCCCGCCGCCGACGCGGTGGAGACGAAGCGGCCGCTGCCGCGCTCCAGCCAGTCCGGCAGCAGCGCCTTGGCTGCGCGGACGTGCGCCATCACGTTGACGTCCCAGGCCGCGGCCCAGACGTCCTCCTCGGCGAAGGCGTCCCCGCCCGAGCCGAGGCCGGCGTTGGCGCAGTAGACGTCCACCGTGCCGTCGAGTGCGTCGCGGGCGGCGTCCACGATGCCGGAGGCGTCACCGGCCACGACGGTTCCGCCGATCTCCTCGGCGAGCGGCTCGATCCGGTCGGCGTCGAGGTCGTTGACGACGACCCGCGCACCCTCCGCGGCGAATCTGCGGGCAAGGGCAGCCCCGATGCCGCCTCCGGCTCCCGTCACCACTACGCCAGCACCCTGCACCGTGCTCATCCGTCCCGCCTCTCTCAGCCGTCTTCCTCAGCAGACTAACCAGTCGGTATGTGATCGGGGAAGGGGGCCGGGGCAGGACTGGGAATCTGCCCGGTCCTGGCCGTTCCGTGCGGCCCGCACCCGCGCTAGCGTGCGTGGCCATGGCAGTCGGCGCGATCACGGAGGTACCGGTATGACCCTGTCCAGACGTGGCGTACTGGCCGTAGGCGGCGCGATGGGAGCCCTCGCGGCGACCGCCGCAGGACCAGGGACGGCTGCGGCCGCCGGCCGGGGGCCCGGCGCGCGCGCCCGGGTCCGTACCGGCTTCGAGCGGCTGGCCTCCGACGGTTACCGGCTGCTCGCCGGGCAGAAGGTCGGCATCGTCACCAACCCCACCGGGATCACCTCGGACGTCCGGCACATCGTCGATGTGATGCACCCCGACGACCGGGTGAACCTGACGGCCGTCTTCGGCCCCGAGCACGGCTTCCGGGGCACCGCGCAGGCGGGCGGCTCGGAGGGCAGGTACGACGACCCGGCAACCGGCCTGCCGGTCCACGACACCTACCTGAAGAGCGGGCAGCCACTGGCCGGCATCTTCACCGCGTCCGGTGTGGACACGGTGGTCTTCGACATCCAGGACGCGGGCGCCCGGTTCTACACGTACATCTGGACCCTGTACGACTGCATGGAGGCGGCAGCACTCGCGGGCAAGCGGTTCGTCGTCCTGGACCGGCCGAACCCGGTCACCGGCCGGGCGGCGCTGGGGCCCGTACTCGATCCGGCCTTCGCGACCTTCGTGGGACGCCGGGAGATCTCGCAGGCGCACGGCATGACGGTGGCGGAGCTCGCCCTGCTCTTCAACGCGGAGTTCCTGGCTGCCCGGCCGGTGGAGCTGGACGTCGTGAAGATGTCCGGGTGGCGGCGTGCGGACTTCTTCGACGCGACGGGCCTGCCGTGGGTGCCGCCGAGCCCCAACATGCCGACGCCGGAGACGGCGGTGGTCTACCCCGGGACGTGCCTGTTCGAGGGGACCAACCTCTCCGAGGGCCGGGGAACGGCGCGGCCCTTCGAACTGCTCGGCGCGGAAGGCATCGACCACCGGTGGGCCGCGGCCGCGAACGGCCTGGAGCTGCCCGGGGTCGCCTTCCGTGAGGCGTACTTCGCGCCGACGTTCTCCAAATTCCAGGGCAGGACGGTGGGCGGGGTGCAGGTGCACGTCCAGGACCGGGAGTCCTTCGACCCCGTACGCACCGGGATCGCGCTGCTGGTCACGGCGAAGCGGACGTGGAGCGGGTTCGCGTGGCGGGCGGACAACTGGATCGACAAGCTCACGGGCAGCACACGGGTCCGCACGATGATCGACGCGGGGGCGGACACGGACGAGGTGGTGGGGGCCTGGGCCGCCGACCTCGCCGCGTTCCGGCGGGTGCGCCGGGAGTTCCTGCTGTACCGATGAACGCCGGGGACCGGTGAGCCTGTTCCCCGGCCGCCGGGACGGGGAACAGGCTCGATCTCAGCGGTGCGAGGGGAACTCCACGACCAGCTGGTAGGTCGGCCGGTTCTGCCAGTGGAGGGACTTCTGCGAGATCCCGCCCAGCGGACGGTGGATGATCGCGTCGGTGCACCACTGCTCACCGGACTCGCAGCTGTCGTCACCCGGGTAGACCTCCGCGGCAGGTGTGGCCGCCGCCTCCTTCAGGGTGCTGAGCAGCGCGGACCGGCAGGCGCTCAGGTCGCCGTTTCCGCAGTACGTCTTCGCCAGCGGCCCCTTGACGGGCTGTCCTAGGACCTGGCGCAGATCCTTGTCGGCGAAGCCCCACCATCCGTACTGGAAGGCGGAGCCGCTGTGCGCGCCGCTCGGCCCGTGGCTGGCTGCCGGGGACTCGTCTGTGGCCAGGCTCGCGGTGAACGCCTCGTAGAGATCGTCACCGAGGCCCGGGCGGAACTCCGCCTCGACCAGCTCCGGCCACCACGCGTCCATGATCCGTACCGCGTCCGCGTGCGCGTACGTGCGCGATCCGGGGCTGGTCTCCTTGCGCTGCGCTCCGGCCGCCCGCCAGGAGTCCAGCTGCTGGACCACCGCGGCCAGCTCCGGGTCGGTGACCGGCTGGGAGCGCAGCACCTTCAGGAGCTCGGGCAGCAGCTGTTCGCCCCGGAGGTCGGTGAGGGCCGCCTCCGCCATGGCGCGGGTGAGGGAGGCGCGGGTCACGCCGCCCGCCTCGACCAGTTCGGACACCCGGTCGTCGAGGAGGTCGCCCCGGTGCACGGCGCCGAAGCCGAACGCGGCGGTGGAGTAGTCCTCGGCCTGCCGGTTGTTCCAGGAGATGTAGTAGTCCTGGCCGCTGGAGTGCGGGTGCTCGGCGAACGGGGTGTAGTCGGTGGTGTTGGCCGCCGGGTCGTAGCCCTGCCACTCGTACGCCTTCTCGGCCTTGACCGGAAGCGCGGCGTCCACCCCGGGCGCGCGCACGGGATTCATGCCGCTGTTGTAGTACGCCGTGGTCCGCGAGTCCGCGTAGAACCAGTTGAAGGCGTAGTCGATATGGCTCGCCGCCTGCTGGAAGGAGGCCGCGTCCGTCACGTACGCCGGGTCGTTGAGCAGCTGGAAGCCGATGATCGAGTCGGCCTCGTGCCGGTAGGTGGTGCGCAGCGAGGTGTACGCGACCGGCTCGCCGTCCACCGTGGCGCGGTGGGTGACGATGCCGTAGTCCGTGCGCCACACCTGCATCCGGTAGGAGCCCTTGGCGGTGGAGTCGGCGACGGTGGGCTTCCAGGAGTTGGTGCGCTCCAGCTTCTCCATGGCCGTGCAGGCGCCGTCGTTCCGGTAGTGCGTGGAGTTCTTGTCCGGCGCGGAGCCGTCGGGTTCGCAGAGCTCGACCGCGTACGTGTCGGTGATGTCCTGGGCCGCCGATGTGGCGCTCCAGGCGTAGTCCTGGCCACGGCCCATCTGGATGTACATGCCGACTCCGGCGAACGAGACGCCACGGGCGCTGATACCGGGGCCCTGGAGCTCCTGGAGCATCATCAGCTGCGGGGCGAAGTAGCCGGTCTGGGGGCCCATGACGGCGACCGGGTTGCCGCTCGCGGTGTGCTTGCCCGACACCAGGAGGGCGTTGGACATGCCGCGCTTCTGGGCGCCGTCGCCGGATCCGGGCAGCGATCCCTCCGGGATGACCCCGTCGTCGTACATGCCCTGCAACGGCTCGAGCGCGGCCGGCGCGTCGACCGGGGCCTTCCTGTCGGTGCCCGCCGAGCCGGTGCGGTCATGAATCAGGGGTTCGGGTGTGACGGAGCCTTCGTCGGGAAGGGCGGTGCCCCGGGCCTGCTCGGGCTTGCCGGCGTAGGGGAACGAGGTGCCGTCGTGGACGGTGAGGACAGCCTCGGGGTCGTTGCGCTGGCGGAAGGACTCCCAGACGCGGGTGCCCTCCTCGACGCCGTACTTCTGCTGGGCGGCGAGCAGCGAGAGCGCTGCCTGGACCTCGCCGCCGCCTCCCCCGCCGAACTGTCCCCCGACGACCGAGGCGATCGAGATCAGGTCGGTCAGCCCGAACGGCTGGATCTCGCCGATGTTCGTGATGGAGTCGATCTTCCCGGTGAGGACGTACTCGCCCGGGAAGTAACGGCCCTTCTTCGACTTCACCCGGTAGGCGTTGATCCCGTCGACGTAGGCCTGTGCGTCGGCCATCGCCTGCTCGCCACGCGCGCCCTCGGTGGTCCGGATCCGTTCGACCTGGGCCTCGAGATCCGCCTCGGTGTACGGGGCCTGCGGCCAGAACTGCTGCTCCAGGCCCTGGTTGGCCAGTGCTCCACCGGCGAAGGAGGTGAGCTCGCCGCGCCCGATGTGCCGGAAGAGGTCCATCAGCCACAGCCGGTCCTGTCCGGCGGCGAACCCGGCGCCGAACTCGGTGCCGTAGCGGGTGGTCCCCTTGATGTGGGGAACACCGCTCTTCTTGTCCCGGGTGATCGTGACGTCCTCGCGGGGCTTCGTCACGGACTCGACCTGGTCGGCGGCGACTCCGAAGGAGGCGTCGTTGAAGAAGTCCGTCAGCTTCTGGTCGGTGAGGCTCGTATGACCCGCGACCAGGCCGTTGTAGCGGTCGAGCTGGTCGTCGCTGTGCGCGGGATGCGTACCGAACGCCTTGTTGCCGAGTATCTCGACGAGCGTGGCGTTGCCGTTCGCACCGGGCGGCAGGATGTCCGCGCACCGGCCGTGGCAGTGGTCGGTGACGGCGAGGGGTTCCGGCTCCTCCGCTCCGGCGCCGGGCGCCACGGCGAGCAGGGACGTGCCGAGAGCGAGAACGGCCGCGACTGTGGCGGCTCTGAGCGTGCGGATGCGAGGGGGCATGCGTGCTCCTCCGGGTGGCCGATGCGCCGGAGGTTACTGGCGGTACGCCCCCACCGGTAAGATGAACATCAGTCACTTTTCCTGCATCCCCGCACGCCGATACGGGGTCCCCCTGGGGGCCGTCTCAGTCCGTGGACACATCCACCCTTGGATGGAGCCGAATCGGGCAGTCGTACGTCCATCCCTTGACGCCGAAGTACGAGCGACGGAGGTGGCAGTGCCATGGCCGGTTTCCGGAGTCTTGCGAGACAGGTCCGCGATCCGAGGGGCGATCTGGCCTTGCGCCGGTACTCACTGCGCAAATGCCTGGAGCGGTTCGCCCCGTACGGTCACCGGGCGACCTGGGATCATCTGTGCGCCCGGCACGGGATAGAGCCCGAGGACCGGGCCCCCGAAGCGGTGCGCCTGATCCGCGCACTGGAGGAACTGGAGGAGGCGCGGGCCGTCTGGCTCGCGTACGAGGCGGGCTTCGCCGAGCGGAGACGCCGTGAGAAACACGACGGGCTGCGACGGCCCGGCACATTCGACGACTGGCACCGGCGGACTTGGGGCGGCAACGGCATCGCGCACTGCGAGGATCCGGGGGTCCATCCCAGCGCGCCCCTGGCCGACGTCCTGGGACGGCTGATCGCGGCCCTGGGCAGGAAGCCCGGCGCCGCGTGCCCCGTCTGCACAGGAACCGGCATCGTCTGGCGGCAGGACCTGGACCGCGAACCATGGGCCGGTCCGGTCTGCACCGACTGCGGCATCGTGGTCCCCCGGCCCGCACTGACGGCGGGCGCGCTGGCCAGGGCCAGGGGAGCGCGGACGGGCAATCTGACGGCGTCCGCGGCCTGAGAACCCGAACGCGGGCGCCGGAACGACCGGCCGGAGCCGGGGCGCGCTCAGGAACGGCCGGCAGCGCCGCGCTCGGGCAACAGGCGCGACCCGGTCATCCGGTCACCGAAGACATCGTCAGGGTTGGACAGCACACAGGTCTCCAGCGACAGGCAACCGCAGCCGATGCAGTCGGTGAGGTGGTCGCGCAGCCGCCCCAGCTGCTTGATGCGTTCGTCCAGCTCCGAGCGCCACGCCCGGGAGAGCCGGGCCCAGTCCTCATGGTTCGGCGTGCGCTCCTCCGGCAGCTCGGCGAGCGCGTCCCGGATCGTGGCGAGCGGGATGCCCACCCGCTGCGCCGCGCGGACGAACGCCACACGTCGCAGCGCCTCCCTGGTGTAGCGGCGCTGGTTGCCGCTGGTGCGGCGGCTGCTGATCAGGCCCTTGGACTCGTAGAAGTGCAGTGCGGACACCGCGGCGCCGCTACGGGCGGAGAGCTGGCCGACGGTGAGTTCTTGGCATGTCTGCGGGATCTGTGGCACTCCTCCAACCCTAATGGGCATGCCTCGGCCGCGGCCGCCACTTCGAGAACCCGGCCGGTCCGTCGTTGACAGGGACGCGCGGCCCAACCATGCTGAGCAAGCGCTTAGACAGCGCCCCGGAGGGGCGACCGACGGCCGGAAGGCAGGGACCAGGAACATGGCAGAGCCGAAGATCTTCACGTCCGCACAGGAACTGCGGGACGGGGTGGGCGAGCAGCTCGGTCACAGCGACTGGCTGGAGATCGACCAGAAGAGGATCGACCAGTTCGCCGAGGCCACGGGCGACCACCAGTGGATCCACGTGGACCCGGAACGCGCCGCGAACGGCCCCTTCGGGACGACGATCGCACACGGCTATCTCACGCTGTCGCTGCTGCCGGTGCTCGTGCCCCAGATCCTGCAGGTCGAGGGCGCGAAGATGGGCATCAACTACGGGACCAACAAGGTCCGCTTCCCCTCGACCGTCCCGGTGGGCTCGCGGCTGCGCGCCACGGCGGTGCTCAAGAGCGTCGAGGAGGCGGGCGGCGGCGTGCAGGTGACCGCCCTCGTCACGGTCGAGCGCGAGGGTGGCGACAAGCCGGCCTGCGTCGCGGAGTCGGTCTCGCGCTACTACTTCTGAGCGGGGGTGCCGGCCGGGGCCCGTACGGAGTACGCCGGGCCCCCGGGGCGCCCGGCGTCACTTCCGGGCGCCCACCATGCGCAGGACGAGATCCGCGTAGAGGGTGCCGACCTCCTCGGGCGTCCGGCTTCCCTGCGCGCTGAACCAGCGCGCCACGTCGATGCAGAGCGACAGCACGGCGAGCGTGGTACCCGGGACGTCGGGTACGTCGAACTCGCCCGCCCGGACACCGTCGCCGATGATCCGGCGCACCGCGGCATCGCTCCTCCTGCGCAGGCCGACGATCTCGGCACGGTGCTCCTCACCGAGCGCCTCCAGCTCGTACTGCACGACCCGGGCCGTGGTGTGCCGCTCGGCGTGCCAGCTGACGAAGGACCGGACCGCGTCGGCGAGCCGCTCGGCCGCCGTGCCGTCCTTGTCGGCGGCCGTCTCCAGGAGGAGCAGGGCACGGTCGTGACCGATCCTGCTGATCCGGTGAAGCAGCTCTTCCTTGGTCTTGTAGTGGATGTAGAGCGCGGCCGGGCTCATCCCTGCCCGGCCGGCGATGTCACGGGTGGTGGTCGCGTGGTAGCCGCGCTCGGCGAAGGCCTCGACGGCCGCGAGGAGCAGCCGCCTCGCCGCCTCGGGCGTGACCTCGCTCCACGGCGTGTTGTCGCCGTCGGTCTCCTCCGCCGTGCTCATCGCCACGTGCCCCTTTCCGCTGGCAGGACGAACACCATACCGCGAACCTGAGCAAGCGCTTAGAGTGCCTGGGGGTGAGACGTCAGAGCTTCTGGAAGGGATCGTGCTCGGCGAGGATCTTCTCCAGCCGGGCCTGGTCGACCCTGCTGACGATCTGCCCCGCCTCCTGCCGGTCCCTGATGACCTTGGCGAGGGTGAAGCACGAGGTGACCAGATAGAGGACGCCGATGGCGAGGAAGGCCCGCACCCAGGCGTCGGCGTCGAGGAAGAAGATGCCGAGGGCCACCGCACCCATCGCCACCCCGAAGGAGAGGACGGCCTGACCGTAGAAGGCGGCGGTGCCCTGCTGCTTGACCGATGTTGTCTCACTCATGTCGCACAGCATGAGGCGCGGTGGCGTACGCGGGTATCCGCCGGCGTACTCACCCTGTACTCAGAAACGGGCAGGATCAGAAGGCGGAGACTCCCGTCAGCGCCCGGCCGATGATCAGCTTCTGGATCTGACTGGTGCCCTCGTACAGGGTCATCACGCGGGCGTCCCTGACCAGTTTGCCGACCGGGTACTCGTCGATGTAGCCGTAACCACCGAACACCTGCAGGGCGTTGTTCGCTGCGCGGACCGCGGCCTCGGACGCGAACAGCTTCGCCGTGGAAGCGGCCGTTGCGAAGTCCTGGCCGCGATCGATGAGATCGGCGACCCGCCAGGTCAGCATGCGGGCCGCGTCGACGTCCACGGAGATGTCGCTGATGAGCTCCTGGACGAGCTGGTAGCTCGCGATGGACTTGCCGAACTGCTCACGCTCGCCCGCGTAGCGCACGGCTGCGTCGAGGGCGGCCTGGGCGATGCCGACGCAGCCGGCCGCGACCGACATCCGGCCCTTCGCCAGAGCCGACATGGCGATGGAGAAGCCCTTGCCCTCCGGCCCCAGGAGGGTGGTGGCGGGGACGCGGACGTCCTCCAGCACCAGCTCGGCCGTGGCCTGGCCGCGCAGTCCGAGCTTGCCGTGGACGGTGCGCCGGGTCAGGCCCGGGCTGTCCGCGGGCACGAGGAAGGCGGAGACGCCCCGGTGACCGGGGGTGTCGTCGGTGCGGGCGAAGAGCAGGACGACGTCGGCCCAGGTGCCGTTGGTGATGAACATCTTGGAGCCGTTGAGGACGTAGTCGCCGCCGTCACGCACGGCCCTGGTGGTGAGGTTTCCGGCGTCGGAACCGGTACCCGGCTCGGTGAGGCCGAAGCAGCCGACGGCCTCGCCGGCGGTGAGCTCCGGCAGCCACTGCCGCTTCTGCTCCTCACTGCCCCAGGACGCGATGGTCTTGGCGACCAGGCCCAGCGAGACGGACACGATGCCCCGCACCGAGGAGTCGCCCCGGCCGAGCTCCTCGGTCACCAGGCAGTACGCGAGATGGTCGCCGCCGGAGCCGCCGTACTCCTCAGGGATCGTCAGCCCCAGGAAGCCGAGGGCACCCAGCTTCTTCACGATCGACTTGTCGACACTCTCGGCACGGTCCCACTCGACGACGTGCGGGGCGATCTCCCGCGCGACGAAGTCCTCGGCGAGCCGCCGGACGGCGTCCTGCTCCTCGCTCAGCTCCAGGTTCATCCTGCGACACCCCACTATAAATTAGCACTGCTAGTTTTCTGCTTGCAGGCCCTACTATGTGCCGCATGGCCCGACCGCGCAAGCCCCTCCTCAGCAGAGACCGCATCGTCGAGGCGGCGGGCACACTCGTCGACGCCGAAGGGCTGGACGCCGTCTCGACCCGCCGTCTCGCCGCGGAACTGGGGGTCAGCGGGCCCTCGCTCTACAACCACTTCCGGAACAAGGACGAGATCCTCGACGCGGTCGCCGACGCGGTGTCCGCACAGGTCGACCTGTCGATGTTCGAGGAGACCGATCCGCGCGACTGGTCCGCCGCCCTGCACGACTGGGCCGTCTCCTACCGGGCGGCGCTCGCCGCGCACCCGCACATCGTCCCGGTGCTCGCCCAGGGGCCCGGCCGCCGTCCGGCCGGCCTGCGGGTCGCCGACGCGGTCTTCGGCGCCATGGTCCGGGCCGGCTGGCCCCCCGCCCAGGCCACCTCCATCGGCGCGCTGATGCGCTACTTCATCACCGGGTCGGCGCTCGGCTCCTTCGCCCGCGGATTCGTCGACGACGAGACGGCGTACGACCCGGCCGACTACCCCCATCTCGGGCAGGCCCATCTGCTGGCCGACCGTCGGCAGCAGGTCGACGAGGGCGCTTTCGAGACCGGGCTGCGTGCCCTCCTGGACGGCCTCGCGTTCCAGTACGAGCAGAGGGCCGCCGGCCGCACGGCTCGGCCCGCGCCGAACGGTGCCTGACCCTTCCCGGGAGAGAGCGGCCCGGGCCACCCCTGCCGGACCGCGCGCCCCGTCGGCGCATCCGGACATCGAACCGGCGACGCGTGACGCGAGCTGACAATTCGGTGGGCCCCGAAGGATTCCCGGCCTACCGTCATGGCCATGACGACAACACCGACAGCGCGCCCTGCCGCGCCGGACGCCTCCGGACGTGACTGGCGCGCTCCGGCCGCCGCGTGCACCACGGTCATCCTGTGGGCCTCCGCCTTTGTCTCCATCCGCAGCGCGGGCGAGGCGTACTCGCCGGGGGCGCTGGCACTGGGCCGGCTCCTCGCGGGCACGCTGACGCTCGGCGCGATCCTGCTCGTACGCCGCGAAGGGCTGCCGGCGCGGGCGGCGTGGCCGGGCGTCATCGGATCCGGGCTGCTCTGGTTCGGGCTCTACATGGTCGTACTCAACTGGGGCGAGCAGCAGGTCGACGCGGGTACGGCGGCCATGATCGTTAACGTCGGGCCGATCCTGATGGCACTGTTGGGTGCCCGGCTGCTCGGGGAGGCGCTGCCGCGCCGCCTTTTGACGGGTATGGCGGTCTCGTTCGCGGGCGCCGTCGTCGTCGGCCTCTCCATGTCCGGCCACGGGAGTTCCTCGGTCCTCGGGGTGCTCCTGTGTCTGCTGGCCGCGGTGTCGTACGCGGGCGGGGTGGTCATCCAGAAGCCCGCGCTGCGACACGGATCCCCGCTCCAGATCACCACGTTCGGCTGTCTGATCGGTACGGTCGCCTGCCTGCCGTTCACCGGGGCGCTGGTCTCCGAGGCGGCCGACGCCCCGGTGTCCGCCACGCTGAACATGGTGTATCTCGGCGTGTTCCCGACCGCGCTGGCCTTCACCACCTGGGCCTACGCCCTGGCCAGGACCACCGCGGGCCGGATGGGTGCGACGACGTACGCGGTGCCCGCGCTGGTGGTGCTGATGTCCTGGCTGCTGCTCGACGAGGTGCCCGCGATGCTCACCGTCGCCGGCGGGCTGCTCTGCCTGGCCGGGGTCGCGGTCTCCCGGTCCCGTGCACGGGGCCGCGGCGCGGGAGGCGAGCCGGGGGGATCCTAGGGGCTCGGAAGACATGCCGGCCGAGGGCCGAACGCCCCGTACGCGGGGCGGGCCGTAAGACGTACGGCCCCGCCCTTGTACGGCCGGTCTGTGCCGTCGGGGTCAGAACACGACCAGCGCGCGTCCGCCCTTGCCCGCGATCATGTTCTCGAAGGCCGCCGGGATGCCGTCCAGCGCGATCCGCTCCGTCACCAGCATGGAGAGGTCGAACCGTCCGGCGCGGATGTGTTCGGCGAGGACCGGCAGGTCGCGGGCCGGGTCGCTGTTCCCGTAGACGCAGCCCGTGAGGGAACGGCCCCAGTGGAAGATCTCCAGGGCGTTGAAGGTCACCTGCTGGTCCTTGCCGCCGATGCCGACGACCGTGGTGCGGCCGCCGCGGCGGGTCGACTCCCAGGCGCCGCGGATCGTGGCGGGCCGGCCCACGCACTCCACGGCCACGTCCGCGCCCTGGCCCCCGGTGAGCTTGCGGATCGCGCGCGGTGTGGTGTCGGACGTGACGACGTAGTCGGTCGCCCCGGCCCGGCGGGCGAGCTCCTCCTTCTCCGCTGACACGTCCACGGCGATGATCTTCGATGCCCCGGCGATGCGAGCGGCCTGCAGGACGGCGAGGCCGACCCCGCCGATCCCGAAGACGACGACGCTCTCGCCCTCGCGGACCTGGGCGCAGTGGTGCACCGCCCCGTATCCGGTCAGGACCGCGCAGCCGAGCAGCGCGGCGTCGGTGAGCGGGACGCCGGCCGGGGCGGGCAGCACGCAGTTCGCCGCGACGACGGTCTCCTGCGCGAAGGCGGCGACGTTGAGCCCGGGGTGGAGCTCGGTGCCGTCGGCCGTACGGGCGTGGATGTTGGCGGCGCCCTTGAGCGCGTCGGCGCAGAGCCACACCTCACCGATCCCGCAGTGGAAGCATTCCCCGCAGGACGGCGCCCAGTTGAGGACGACCGGATCGTCGACGGCGACGTGGGTGACGCCCTCGCCGACGGCGAGCACCGTGCCCGCTCCCTCGTGGCCGAGGACGGCGGGGACGGGCAGCCGCATGGTGCCGTTGGTCAGGGACAGGTCGGAGTGGCAGACGCCGGCGGCGGCGAGACCGATGCTCACCTGGCCGGGGCCGGGCTCCGGGAGTTCGATGTCGGTGATCTCCAGGGGAGCTCCGACGGCGGGCAGTACAGCGGCGCGGACCACGAACAGACTCCTCGGTGGATCGGCGTGGGGATCAGAACTGGAGGGACTTGGTCTGGAGGTACTCGGAGAGGCCGTGCGGGCCCAGCTCGCGGCCCACCCCCGACTGCTTGTAACCGCCGAAGGGAGCCAGGGGGTTGAAACGTCCGCCGTTGATGTCGACCTGCCCGGTGTCCATGCGGCGGGCGAAGGCCACGGCTTCCTCGTCGTCCGCGCCCCAGACGGCACCGGCCAGCCCGTACACGGTGTCGTTGGCGATCCGCAGGGCGTCGTCCACGTCCTCGTAGCGCAGGATCGAGAGCACCGGGCCGAAGATCTCCTCCTGCGCGATGGTCATGCCGGGCGTGACGTCGGCGAACACGGTGGGGCTGACGTAGTAGCCCTGGTCCTTGGGCGCCTCGGGGCCTCCCGCGACGAGCCGGGCCCCCTCCTCGATGCCCTTCTCGATGTAACCCCGCACCCGGGCCTGCTGCTTGGCGTTGACGACGGGTCCGACCCGCACCCCGGGGACGTACTTGGCGACGGCCGCCGCGGCGAGGTCCACGGCCTCCTCGTACCGTTCGGCGTCGACCAGCATGCGGGTCCAGGCGCTGCAAGTCTGGCCGGAGTTGGACATCACGTTGGCCACGCCCACGTTGACGGCCTTGGCGAGGTCGGCGCCGGGCAGGATCACGTTGGCCGACTTGCCCCCTAGCTCCAGCGCGACTCGTTTGACCGCCGCTCCCGCGGTGGCCCCGATCTGCCTGCCGACGGCGGTGGATCCGGTGAAGGAGACCAGGTCGACGTCCTCGTGCTCGGCGAGCGCCTGGCCGGCGACCGCCCCGATACCGGTGACCAGGTTGAAGACGCCGGCCGGCAGGCCGGCTTCCTGGGTGGCCTCGGCGAAGAGCTGAGCGGTGAGCGGGGTGTCCTCGGCGGGCTTCAGGACGACGGTGCAGCCCGCGGCCAGCGCGGGGGCCACCTTGGCGACGATCTGGTGGAGCGGGTAGTTCCAGGGCGTGATCGCGCCGACGACGCCGACGGGCTCCAGCAGGACGGTGGAGTTGCCCAGCTTCTCCTCGAAGGAGTACGAGGCGGCCAGCTCGGCGTACGAACCGGCGACCAGCACCGGCACACCCGCGTGCACCATCTGGGACAGCGGCAGCGGCGAGCCGAGCTCTGCGGTGACGGTCTCGGCGATCTCGTCCCTACGGGCGGCGAGCACGTCGCGCAGGGCGGCGATCCTCGCTGCGCGCTCGGCGGGCAGGGTGGCCGCCCAGCCGGGGAACGCGGCGCGTGCGGCGCGTACCGCGGCGTCGACGTCCTCGGCGGTGCCCGCCGGGACATGACCGATGACCTGCTCGTCCGCCGGATTCACGACCGCGATCGTGTCCTCGCCCGACGCGGGCCGCCACTCCCCGCCGATGTACATCCCGTCATGCGCCTTCATGGCTGTCCCTCCCGGGCTCGCTGTGCCTGCCGCCAAGCCGTGCGTCGTACGGACGGATGCCGTCCCGGCCCCAAACTAGCGCTGTTAGTTTTTCGGCGCCAGGGAACGGCTGGAGACACAGGTCACGCACGGACCACGGCAACCGTCACACGCCGGGCCGGGGGATGTCCCGGGACGGGCGGCACCCGGGCGTCAGAAGTGGCTCGGGACGCCTCGCGTCAGGAGGAGTCCCGCTCGGCACCGGGGCGTTCGGCACGGGGATGTTCGGCACGGGGATGTTCGGTGCGGGGCTCGGGTGCCGTGGGTGCCGGATCCGCCGTCGTCGCCCTCGGCCCGCCGCCCCGCAGGCCGAGAGCCGCCGCACCGACCAGCAGCGCGCCCAGCATCACGAACGGGGCCGCCGTGCCCGCGGCTCCGGCGATCAGCCCGGCAGAGGCGGGGGCCGCGACCTGGCCGAGCCGGTTGCCGGTGAGCCTGAGGGCGAGCGCGGTGGAACGGGCCGCCGCAGGTGCCGCCTGGACCACGGTGGTCATCGAGAGCGGCTGGCCGACCCCCAGGCAGAAGCCCAGCGCCGCGAGCATGACGGCGAGCCCCCACACCGGGACGGGCAGGGCGATGGCCGCGCAGAGCAGGCCGCCGAGCAAACAGGTCGTGGAGAGCAGGGCGGTCCTGCCGACCCTGCGCAGCATCGGTGTCATCACGAGCCGGCAGGCGATGGTCGCGGCGGCCCGCAGGCTGAGCAGCAGGCCGACGGTGGCGGGCGCGATACCGCGGTGGTCACCGACGACCGGCAGGTAGGCGGTGAGGATGTCGGTGGCGCTGAGCACGGCGAGGCTGATGAAGATACCGGCGGGGACTCCCCGGGTGCGCAGGATGCTGCCGACCGGCACCTTCCCGGCCGTCTTCCGGGACGGACCGGCGGCCCCCCGGTGCTCTATGCGCCACAGCGAGGCGAAGGAGACCGCGGCGACGACCCCCGAGACGAGCAGCGCGAGGGCACTCGTGCGAGCCATCGCGCCGTCCCGCTCGGAGATGAGGTAGCCCGCGGCGATCGGCCCGGCGAGCTGGCCGAAGGAGGCGCCGATGGTGAAGTGGCCGAAATTGCGGTCCTGTTCGGCAGGGGCCGACTGCCGGGCGACGAGCGACTGGGCACCGATCACGAAGCAGAGGTGACCCAGGCCCATGACCCCGCTCCAGGCGGCCAGCACCGGGAGCGAGCCCGCGGTGCCGCTGAGCGCGCAGCCGCCGCCGATCAGGACGACCCCGACGGGCAGCAGCGGAGCGCAGCGGCCGTGATCGGTCCGCCGGCCCAGCGGTACGGCGGCGAAGAGCGGCAGAAACGCGTACACACCGGCGATGACGCCGATCGCGCGCTCGTCGGCACCCAGCGAGAGAGCCCGGTAGGAGACGGCGGGCCGCGCCATCGACACCGCTCCCTGCGCGAAGGCGAAGGCGATGACGAGGCGCAGCAGCCAGCCCCTGCCGGGCCGTGGTTCAGGAGGCATCAAATGAGCCCGAAGAGAATCCCGGCACCGAGGACCACCAGCGAGGTGAGGACGGCCCACT
Organism: Streptomyces sp. NPDC002911; assembly: GCF_053591835.1. Taxonomy (NCBI): domain Bacteria; kingdom Bacillati; phylum Actinomycetota; class Actinomycetes; order Kitasatosporales; family Streptomycetaceae; genus Streptomyces; species Streptomyces sp. NPDC002911. The sequence goes on from NZ_JBSFUO010000014.1 coordinate 60,562, forward strand.
TGACCGTGAACCGGGTGTGGTCGCCGAACTCGACCTTGGCCATGCCGACCAGGACGTAGACGGCGGGCACGAGCGGGGACGACATGTGCAGCGGCTGTCCCACGATAGAGGCACGGGCGACCTCCAGGGGGGAGACGCCGTGGGCGGCGCCGGCCTCGGCAAGCACAGGCAGCACTCCGAAGTAGAAGCCGTCGTTGGACATGAAGTACGTGAGGGGAAGGCTCAGCACACCGGTGACGATGGCCATGTGGGGGCCCATTCCGTCGGGGATCGCCCCGACGAGCCAGTCCGCCATGTGTTCGACCATACCGGTGCCGGTGAGCACGCCCGTGAAGACGGCCGCGGCGAAGACCATGCCGGAGACGTTGAGCACGTTGTCGGCGTGGGCCGCGATCCTGGCCCGCTGGTCGGGCATGTGGGGGAAGTTGACGGTGAGGGCGAGGGCCGCGCCGAGCAGGAAGAGCACCGGGATCGGCATGAGTTCCAGGATCATCGCGGCCAGCAGGGTGATGGTGAGGCCGGCGTTGAACCAGTAGAGCTTGGGACGGAGCGTGGACCTGTTGGGGTCGAGGCCCTTGAACTCCTCGTCCTCCTCGTCGCCGCCTGCGACGCCGTCCGCGCCGCCTGTGCCGCTGCCGCTGCTCTTCGGGGCCTTCGTGAGCCGGTCGCCGCCGCCCCCGCCGACGAGGACGGTCTCGGGCTCGGTCACCAGCGCCTCGTCGAGCGTGAGCATGCCGAGCCGCTTACGCTCGCGGCGGCCCAGGACACAGGCGAGAAGGATGACGGCGAGAAGGCCTACGGCGAGGGCCGGGATCATCGGGACGAAGATGTCGGCCGCGTCGACCTTGAGGGCGGTGGCCGCGCGGGCGGTGGGCCCGCCCCAGGGCAGGGTGTTCATGACCCCGTTCGCGGTGGCGGCGACGCCGGTCATCACGACCAGGCTCATCTTCAGCCGCTTGTAGAGCGGATACATCGCCGAGACCGTGATCATGAAGGTGGTGGAGCCGTCACCGTCCAGCGAGACGATCGCGGCCAGCAGCGCCGTGCCGATGACGATCCGCATCGGGTCGGCCTTGCAGAAGCGCAGGATCGCCCGGACGATCGGATCGAAGAGGCCGACGTCGATCATCACGCCGAAGTAGACGATGGCGAACATCAGCATCGCCGCGGTCGGCGCGAGGGTGCCGACCCCTTCGATGACGTAGTCACCGAGCTTCGCGCCCTGCCCGACGGCCACGCAGAACAGGGCGGGGATCAGAACCAGCGCCGCGATCGGCGACATCTTCTTCATCATGATCAGGACCAGGAAGGTCGCGATCATGGCAAAGCCGAGGATTGTCAACATATGGGATACCTAACGTTCACCTTTGAACTCTCACCGATGCCGGCGGTCCGGATGACGTTAGGGGCCCTGAAGCAGCGTTAACAAGATGTTGACGTGTGAGCAATACGAGCAAAACCCCAGGTCAACGACTTGGCGCTACGGAGACGGGAACCGCGTTGAGCACCGCGGTACCGGACAGCGGGTCCAGGAGTGTGCCGTCCAGGAGCTGGTTCACGTTGACGCCCGGCTCCGCTCCGGCGACCGACATGCGGGTGCCCGCGCGGCTGTGGCCCCAGCCGTGCGGGAGGCTCACGACCCCGGTGCGTACCGAGTCGGTGATCTCGGCGGGCGCCTCGACCTCACCGCCCGCCGCGGTGATCCGGACAGTGCCGCCTTCGGCGATACCGATCCGGGCAGCGTCGTCCGGGTGGATCTGCAGGGTGCAGACGTTCGAGCCACCGCGCAGTGCGGCGACGTTGTGCATCCAGCTGTTGTTGGACCGCAGATGACGGCGGCCGACGAGGACGAGTCCGGCGGGCCGCGCGCCGAGCGACGCGCGGAGCCTGGGCAGATCGGCGGCGATCGGTGCCGGGAACAGCTCGATGCGGCCGCTGCGGGTCCTGAGCACCTGCGGAACGCGTGGCTCCAGCGGGCCGAGGTCGATGCCGTGCGGATGCGCGAGGAGCTGCTCCAGCGTGAGCTCGTACGGACCGAGGCGCAGCATCAGGTCCAGGCGGCGTTCCGCGCCGGTGCGGCCGGTGAGACCGTCGGCGAGCGACTCGGGGGCCCCTGACCTGGCGAGTGTCGTGGCGATGACCAGGTCGTCGACGGCCTCGGGCGGCGCGCCGTGCCTGCCGCCGACGGCGAGGACGAGCCGGGCGAGGATCTCGTTCTCGTCCATCCGCCCCTCCTCCAGCGGCACGGCGGGGCGGCTGTAGCGGACCTGGTTGCGGACGGCCAGGGAGTTCAACGCGAAGTCGAAGTGGGCGCTCTGCGAGGGCGGCGGCGGGGGCAGCACGACGTCGGCGTGGCGCGCGGTCTCGTTGAGATACGGATCGACGCTGATCATGAAGTCGAGGCGGTCGGCGAGTGCGCGGTCCAGCCGGTCCCCGTCGGGGGCGGAGAGCACCGGATTGCCCGCGACGACGATCAGCGCCCGGATCCGGCCTTCTCCCGGCGTCTCGATCTCCTCGGCGAGCGCGGCGGCGGGCAGTTCGCCCTTGGCCTCCGGGTGCCCGGAGACCCGGCTCCTCCAGCGGCCGAGGGCGAACCCCTTCCCCGGGGCGGCGGCGCGGGGGGCACGGGCTGTGGCGGAGAGCGGGAAGAGCGCACCGCCGGGGCGGTCGAGGTTGCCGGTGAGGATATTGAGTACGTCGACGAGCCAGCTGGCCAGGGTGCCGTGCTCGACGGTGCAGCTGCCGATGCGCCCGTAGACGGCCGCGGCGGGGGCGGCGGCCAGTTCGCGGGCGATCTCCCGGATGGTGTCCGCGTCGAGGTCGCAGGCGGACGCCACCGCCTCGGGGGTGAAGTCCGCTATGGCTTCGGCCAGTTCGTCGTATCCGTCGAGGTGCTCGGCGAGTGCGCCGGGATCGGTGAGCTTCTCCTCGACGAGGACCTGGGTGAGCGCGGCGAGCAGCAGGGCGTCGGTGCCGGGCCTGATGGCCGCGTGCCGGTCGGCGAGGCGAGCGGTGCGGGTGCGGCGCGGATCGATGACGGTGAGGGTGCCGCCGCGCCGGCGGAGCGCCTTGAGCTTGCCCGGGAAGTCGGGGGCGGTGCACAGACTGCCGTTGGACTCCAGCGGGTTGGCGCCGATCAGCAGCAGGTGAGCGGTGCGGTCGAGGTCCGGCACGGGGATGGCGTTGGCGTCACCGAAGAGCAGCCCGCTGGAGACGTGCTTGGGCATCTGGTCCAGGGTGCTGGCGGTGAAGACGTTGCGGGTACCGAGCGCGGAGAGCAGCAGCGACGGGTAGAGCCCGCCGGCCGTCGTGTGCACGTTGGGGTTGCCGAGGAAGACTCCGACGGCCTGCTCGCCGTGTTCCTGGATCAGGGCCGGGATCTTCGCGGCGATCGTGTCGAACGCCTCGCTCCAGGTCGCCTCGCGCAGGACGCCGTCCGTGCGGACGAGCGGCGTGCGCAGCCGGTCGGGGTCGGCGTCGAGGCCGCCGAAGGAGGCGCCCTTGGGGCATATGAAGCCTCGGCTGAAGATGTCCTCGCGGTCACCGCGGGCACCGGTGACCTCGGTCCCCTCGATGGTGAGGGTGAGTCCGCAGGTGGCCTCGCAGAGCGGGCAGACACGCAGAGCGGTACGGGATTCGTGGGACATGGGCCCTCCCCGGGGCGGCGGCAGCGTTGGCGCGCGGGCGTGAGCCGTGCTCCCGCGGCGCGCTCGGCGGGCGCGGGCTCCCGGCGAACCGAGCATACCGACCGGTACGGATGCTGGCGAGGTGCCGGAGCCACCGATTGCGCCGCCGCTCCCACGGGCTACGCGAGGAACCGTTCATGCGCCAACCCGCTCATTCGAGAACCCGCGCGAGATACGCCTGGAGCAGGACCCGGGTCTCCGCAATCAGGTCCGGGTCGCCCGCCGCGTCGGCACGGAAGGCGAGTTGGAGCAGGGCGTCGGCCGCCTGCACGCAGACCAGGACCGTGCGGAACAGAGCAGCGTCGGAGGCGGCCCCGTCGCGGCCGTGGCCGAGATGCCCGGAGAGCAGCTCGGCCAGGCGCCCCGCGACAAGGCGGTTCACCTCGTCGACCGACCCGGTGACGGGCGCAGGAGGGCCGAAGTCGACGAGGGCGAAGCCGGGGACGGAACGCTTCATCGCCAGGTACTCGTCGAGCACGGCGTCGATGGCCGCACGCCATTCCCGCTCGGGTATCACTTCGAGCCTGGCGACGACCCGTCCGGCATAGACCTCCAGGTTGCGCTCGGCCAGGGCGTCGACCAGCGCCCTCTTGTCGGTGAAGAAACGGTAGACGGAGCCGATGGGCACACCGGCCCGGTCGGCCACCGCCCGGGTGGAGAGCTGCTCGTAGCCGGTCTCGTCGAGCAGCGCGGCGCCGGCGTCGAGGATACGGGCGAGACGGTCGGCGCTGCGCTGCTGCACGGGGACGCGTCGAAGGTTCGTATGAGCGTGGGACACGGCCCCATCATGCCCGCATGCCGTTGACGAGCCACGTTTCGATTCCTACGGTGATCCACAGGATTCTTCGTCAGGGGATCCATGGGATTCCTCATCCACCGGGAGCGCATGATGAGCGGCATCGAGCAGGCGAGGAAAACGGCGGAGGGTCTCGGCCACCTGTCCGGCTTCGGCAACGAGCACAGCTCGGAAGCAGTCCCCGGGGCACTGCCGCACGGCCGGAACTCGCCTCAGCGCGCTCCCCTCGGGCTGTACGCGGAGCAGCTCAGCGGCTCGGCCTTCACCGAGCCCCGGGCGCGCAACCGCCGGTCCTGGCTCTACCGGATCCGGCCCTCGGCCGCCCATCCCGCCTTCGTCCGCACCGACAACGGCACCCTGCGCACCGCCCCCTTCTCCGAGACGGTTCCCGACCCCAACCGGTTGCGCTGGGACCCGCTCCCCGACCCCGCGGCCGGCACGGATTTCCTGACCGGCCTGTGGACGCTGGGCGGCAACGGCGACGCCACGCAGCGCGCCGGCATGGCCGTGCACCTGTACAGCGCGAACTCCTCCATGACGGACCGGGTGTTCAGCGACTCCGACGGCGAGCTCCTGATCGTTCCCGAGCGCGGCGGCCTGCTGCTCCGCACCGAACTGGGCCTGCTGGCCGCCGGGCCGGGCCAGGTGGCACTGATCCCGCGAGGCGTCCGCTTCCGCGTCGAGCTGCTGGACGGCACCGCCCGGGGTTACGTCTGCGAGAACTACGGCCGGCCCTTCGTCCTCCCCGACCTGGGTCCGATCGGCGCCAACGGGCTGGCGAACGCGCGGGACTTCCTGGCGCCCGTCGCGGCGTTCGAGGACCGCGAGGGTCCGGTCGAGGTGGTCAACAAGTTCTGCGGGAACCTCTGGTCGGCGACGTACGGCCACTCGCCGCTCGACGTCGTCGCCTGGCACGGCAACCACACGCCGTACGTCTACGACCTGCGCCGCTTCAACGCGATGGGCACGATCAGCTACGACCACCCGGACCCGTCGATCTTCACGGTGCTGACCTCTCCGTCCGATACCCCGGGGCTCGCGGGCGTCGACTTCGTCGTCTTCGCCCCGCGCTGGCTGGTCGGCGAGGACACCTTCCGCCCGCCGTACTTCCACCGCAACGTGATGAGCGAGTACATGGGACTGATCGAGGGCGCGTACGACGCCAAGGCGGGCGGCTTCGTGCCGGGCGGCGGCTCGCTGCACAACATGATGTCGGCGCACGGCCCGGACCGTGCGACCTTCGACCGGGCGAGCGCGGCGGAGCTGGAGCCGCAGAAGATCGACGACGGTCTGGCCTTCATGTTCGAGAGCCGCTGGCCGGTCACGGTGACCGCGCAGGCCGCGGGTTCGGACCGTCTCCAGCGCGGATACGACGACGTGTGGCAGGGTCTGAGCCGCAACTTCCGGCCGTGAGACCGCACTGCCGGCCGCACCGCAGAGAGCTCAGGTGAACCGGATGGATCAGGTGAACGAGGCGAGTCGGCCCGGCTTCGCCCCCGACTCCCTGGTGCTGAACCGGAAACTGCCCCTGTGGTACCAGGTCTCCCAGTCCCTGCGCGCCTCCATACTGGGCCGCCCCCAGGACGCCTCGACACGGCTGCCCACCGAGGAGCAGCTCGCCGCGCACTACGGCGTCAGCGTCCTCACCATGCGCCAGGCCCTCAAGGAGCTGGAGAGCGAAGGGCTGATCAGCAGGCACCGCCGGCGCGGCACGTTCATCGAGCCGCGCGCCCGGCGCGTGTCGCCCGTCCGGCTGCTGGGTTCGATCGACGCGATCGTCGCCCAGCAGTCGGGCGAGCGTACGGCCGTGCTCGGCCACGGCCGGACGCCCGTCCCCGGTGATCTCGCCGAGTTCTTCCCGGACTGCCCCGAGGTGGTCAGCTACCGGCGGCTCCGCTGCGACGAGGGGACGGGCGAGCCCACCAACTGGGCGGAGAACGCGGTGCGCCCCGAGCTCGCGGCCCGGCTCGACGTGGCCGATCTGGAACGGTGGCCGATGACCAAGGTGCTGCGCGACGCCGTCGGGGTGCGCATCTCCCGGATCACGGACACCGTGGAGGCGCGCCTCGCTGACCCCGTCACGGCCGAGTTGCTCCAGGTCCCGCTGCTCAGCCCGATCCTGCACTACACCGGCGTGACGTACGACGAGGACGGCACGGTGGTGGACGTGGCACGCATCCGCTACCGGGGCGACCGCTTCACCTTCTCCGTGACCGTCGACGCGCACTGACGGCGGAGCCGCGACCGGCGGTCGTTACGATGCCGAGAGGCGGACGTGGCGACGGGAGGACGACACGGTGGCAGCACGGGTGGCGGCCGGAGCCGGCGGGGGCGACACGCTCCCCCTGCTGGACGACCTCATGCCCTGGTCGGTGCGCCCCCTGAGAACGGGGCGTCCCTGGGTGACGGCCCCCGACGCCGCCTCGCTCCGAGCCCGCTGGGACCTGCTGGTACAGGCGGAAGGCGCCGAGCAGGAACGGCTGTTCCGGCCCAGCCGCTCCCGTACGCCGCTGACCCCGGCCTCGGCACTGCCGGGCACCTCCACCGGTACGAGTGCGTTCGCACGCGTCCCGGGCCCGTATCCCGGACCGGTACGAATCGTGCACGGCCCCTTCGACGAACAGTGGCTGATTCCCGACCAGCGGCTGCTCGACGCGGCCCGCCCCGAGCTGTGGCGGGTCGCCGACGGACACCAGCTCTTCGCCGTCGAGCACGGATTCGTGCCCCAGGACAGCGGTCCCGCCCTGTCCGCGACCACGCTGCTGCCCGACGGGCACTCCCCCGCCGGACGTCCCGGCCGGATACGGCCGCTCTTCCGGCGGCCGGGCGGACGGGAGCCCAATCTCGCCCCGGGTCTGGCCGCTCTGCTGACCGCCCGGTACGGCGTACCGGTCACCGCCGCGTCCGTCCTGGCCTGGATCCTCGCCGCCTCCCTGCCCTCCCCCGCCGGTCCGCTCGTCCCGCTGCCCGCCGAGGGCGCGCTGTGGGCGGAGGGCGTGGAGCTCGGCCAGGAGCTGCTGCGGATCCAGCTGCGCGGCGCGCACGGCGGGGAGCGCCCCCGCCTGCCCGGCGGCCGGCGCCCGTACGTGCGGGCCCCGGTCCCGGCCCGGCCGGACGGCCTGCGCTACGACGCCGCCGGGGAGGCGATCCTCCTCGGCGAGGGACGTGTCTCGCCCGTGCCCGTGAGTGCCTGGGACTTCCGGGTCAGCGGGGTACGCGTGCTGGAGCTCTGGATGGAGCGCCGTACGGCGACGGCGGAGGGCCTGGCGGCGGTGGGACCGCGGGGCTGGCCGCAGGAGCGGACCTCGGAGCTGCTGGAACTGATCACTGTCCTGACGCTGCTCGCCGAGCTGCGGCCCCGGCAGCAGGCACTGCGGGACCGGCTGGAGCAGGCGGGCGCACTCACCCGGGACGGGCTGCGTACAGCCGGGCTGATTCCTGTCCCCGCGTCGGCGCGGCTCCCCGCGTCCGTACTGGACCATCAGGAGGAGGGGCCGGAGGGGCAGTTCGCGCTGTTGTGAGACGGCGCACCGCACTCAGGGGTGCGATGGAAGGGTCGGCCCGTGATGAGGGCGGCGGGGGGGACCGGCGCCGATGGGTGCCGTACCGGCGCTGGGGAACACACCGACGCAACGCTGCCGGCCCTGGGGATGACGGACGGGCGGACAGCAGCACTGCGCCGGAACGGAGTGATCGTGGACGCGGCCCTGAGCGGAGGGCCGACCGGTCGTGACAGCCGTCGGTCAGCGGCGGCTGCCCAGGAGCGAGCGCCGCAGTCGCCGCAGGGGGGCGAAGAGCGAGACGCGCGCGCTCCTGCTCCTGCGGGTGTGCGCGGCGTCGCGCGAGGTGAGTTCGAGCATCAGCAGCGTCGCTTCCGCCGACTCGCGCTGCGGAACGGCAGGACCGCCCAGCACTGCGAGGTGGCGGTCGAGGCGCGAACTGGTCGCTCCGCTCCCCCATGTAATGGCAGGCACACGCGGCCTGCTGCGCACCGTTATCTGTTCCATGTCACTCCCCACCCGTACGAGGGCACCCGGCCCGGGCAGGTTAACCCTATCGTCCCGCGATGACACTCGTGTATCCCGGCCGCTGGATCGCACACCCGTACACGGGGGCTGACGGCCCGTTACCGGTCCTGTCGGTTCGGGCGCGGGTTGCGTTAGCTTGGAGGGACTTCGTCCGTACTGCGCAACGCTTCTGATGGAGAATCACCGATGAGCGAAGCCCCGGGCACCGGACGTGTGATCGCGGATCGTTACCGCCTCCTGGATCCGCTGGGCGAGGGCGGGACGGGCATCGTGTGGCGCGCCCGGGACGAGGTGCTGGGGCGCGAGGTGGCCGTGAAGGAGGTACGGACCCCGTCGGCCCTGCCCGCCGCCGAAGCCGAGCGGCTGCACTCCCGACTGGAGCGGGAGGTCCGGACGGCGGGCCGCGTCTCGCACCGCAATGCCGTCGCCGTCCATGACGTGGTGAGCCAGGACTCCCGGCCCTGGATCGTGATGGATCTCATCCGCGGGATCGCCCTGTCCGACGTACTGGGCGCCGACGGTCCGCTGCCCCCGCGGCGTGCGGCCCGGGTCGGCGCGGAGCTGCTCGCGGCGCTGCGCGTCGCCCATGAGGCCGGGGTGCTGCACCGCGACGTGAAACCCGGCAACGTGCTGCTGGCCAACGACGGGCGGGTGATGCTGAAGAACTTCGGCATCACCCCGTCCGAGGAGTCGTCCGGCCTCACCGGGACGGGTGAACCGATCGGCTCACCGGAATATCTCGCACCCGAACGCACGCTGGGGCGCACGCCCGGGCCCGAATCCGACCTCTGGTCACTCGGGGTGCTTCTGTACACCGCCGCCGAAGGGCGGGAACCGTTCGGACGGAACACCCCACAGGACACCCTGCGGGCGGTGCGCGAGGAGGAACCGCCACCGCTGCGGAGAGCGGGCGCGCTCACCCCCGTCATCGAGGGGCTGCTGCGCAAGGATCCGGCCGAGCGGCTCACGGCCGGGGAGACGGAGCGCCGGCTGCGGATCCTGGCCGCGGGCGGGACCGGATCGCCTGACGGCGGGGCCGCCGGCCCGCCGCTCCCCCCGGAGAGCCTGACCGCAACAGCTGTCTCCGGGGGTTCCGGACCGGCCACGGACCCGCCGGAATCCGCCGCGCACATGAAGCGCAGGGGGGTTCTGGTGACCCTCGGGGCCGCTGTCCTGCTCATCGCCGGAGGCCTCGTCTGGGCCCTGACGGGTGACGGCGACCCGGACGAGAGAGGTGGCGGGAAGGCCGCGACGGGCGTAGTCGCGTCCTCGTGACGCACGGGGAGGGGCCCGCGGGACGGAGCCTCCTCCCCGGCGGCCGGCCGAGCCGACGCGTTGCGCTACGGCACGGTCAGGCCTTCGAGCTGAGGACGGGCAGATAGCCGCCGGACTGACCTGCGGCGGTCGGGTGGTAGGACTCCCCGATGTTGAGCCAGTTCACGCTGTGCAGCCAGGCGCTGCCCGAGCAGATCTCGTGCCCGGCGAATGTCGAGGCGACATCGCCGAAGGTGAAGCCGTGATCGGCCGCACGCTTGGCGGTGGCGGCGTTGAGGTAGTCGGCGGCGCCGTTGATGGCTGAGCGTTCCTTCTCGCTCAGACCGGCGGCACAGCTGCCGCCCAGCTTGTAGAAGCGGGGGTATCCGAGGACGACGACGTGGGCCGAGGGCGCTTTGACGCTGATCGCCCCGTACACGGAATCCAGCTTGCCGGGGAGGGTCGAGTCGACGTAGGCGCGGGCGGTGGCGATCCGGCCCAGGCAGGTGGCCTCGGGCTGCAGGACACAGGTGGTCATGACATCGGCGAACCCTGCGTCGTTGCCGCCGATGGAGATCGAGACGAGATCGGTCGCGGAGTTCAGAGGACCGAGCTGACCGGCCGTGACATCGCCCGTCCGGGCCCCTGAGCACGCGGTGAAGGCGAACGAGGCGGGCTTGTTGGCCGCCTTCCAGAGGGACGGGTACGCGCGGGTGCTGCGCTTGCAGTCGCCGCTCGCGCTGTCGTAGCTGCCGGCACCGACACCCGACGAGTACGAGTCACCCAGGGCGACATAGTCGACGGGCTCTGCGGATTCCTGGGCCTGGGCGACGCTCACGCCGGTCAGAGCGAGAACGGTACCGAGCAGGAGAGAGGACGAGAACGCCACGAGTCTGGACATTTTCATGGGACCTCCTTGGGCAGGATCTCTGCCAACTCCGTGGTAGCAGTACAGACATGAGTTCCGGAAGTGTGCATGCCAAGAAGCTTCGGCGGTGCCACCCTGCCGCCCTCCCGGCGTTGCGGCACATCAAAAAATCCGGCATTCAGGGCACAGGGGGGCCTAGTCGCCGATGCGGATCATCAGCCGCAAGACGGGGCAATCGCGGGCAGATGCGCCGCCCGCCCCGGCGGGCGGGGTCGTCGCGCCGGCAGGAGCGGGCGGGGTCGTCGCGCCGGCAGGAGCGGGCGGGGTCGTCGCGCCGGCAGGAGCGGGCGCCACGCCGGCACTCGCCGGACTCGATTCACCACCGCACTCCCCTTTCACGCTCTTTCACCTCTTCACGACCGCCAAGTCGCCGCCGGGCAGCACCGGCACGGAATAGCGTACTGATCATTTTCGTATCCGCACTGATCAATACCTTTCGACACGCGCCCCGAATACCTCGAAGGTCCCAAGGACCCCAGGCGCTCCAAGAATAGGAAGCGTCAATTCCGTGGCGGCATGCGACAGTTCCACCAAAGTCCGAAAAGGACGAGACGTCATCGCATGTCTTGCCATACAGTTCCAGTCATTAATACCGTTGTAGATCAACCCGTAACGGTCCATCACGCAGGCGGCTCCAGGGGAGGGCTCAGGCAGCCGCGGTGGATACCGGAGCGGGGCGCGGTAGGGGGGTGCCGTGCTCAGTGACCGGACTCGTTCGAGCCGGTCGCCGCGCGGCCAGTTGTGCCGGCTCATCCAGCCAGCTCGGAGTGCCATGCCGTCATGGCCGGGATGAGAACCCCCCTTTCGAACCGGACCTTTATCCGGACAGCCCGGGGGCGGGCCGTCCACCGGACGAGAGGGAAAGACTCATGAGTTCAGTTCTGCCTTCCTCGATCAGACCTGCCGCCGAAGAGACCGAAGCCGCTCGCATGGAGAGCGCATACCGGCCGATCTCTTCCCATCTCGCCATAGCGCCGCCGGTAAGTGTCGTGATCCCCGCCATGAATGAGGCGGAGAATCTTCCCTATGTGTTCAACACCCTGCCCGACTGGATTCATGAAGTCGTGCTCGTGGACGGGAATTCGACCGACGACACCGTCCGGGTCGCCCGTGAACTCCGGCCGGACGTCGTGGTCGTCAAACAGGTCGGCAAGGGCAAGGGGGACGCCCTGATCAGTGGCTTCGCCGCCTGCACCGGCGAGATCATCGTGATGGTCGACGCCGACGGCTCGGCGGACGGGGAGGAGATCGTCAGCTACGTCTCCGCCCTGGTCGGCGGAGCCGACTTCGCCAAGGGTTCGCGCTTCGCCAACGGCGGCGGCACGGACGACATGACGCCCGTCCGCAAGCTCGGCAACCGGGCGTTGTGCACGGTGGTCAACCGAAAGTTCGGGGCCCGTTACACCGACCTCTGCTACGGGTACAACGCCTTCTGGAAGCACTGCCTGGACAGGATCACCCTGGACTGCACCGGCTTCGAGATAGAGACCCTGATGAACATCCGGGTGGTCAAGGCGGGCCTCAGGGTCCAGGAGGTGCCCAGCCACGAGTACAACCGCATCCACGGCGTCAGCAATCTCAGCGCCGTGCGGGACGGACTCCGGGTGCTCAGGGTGATCCTCACGGAGAAGCGCGTGCGCCGCGGCGGGCGCCGGACGGCGGCCGTTCCCGCCGTCATCGGCCGGGGGCAGGTGCTGTGAGCTCACGGCCAGGGCCGGGCTCCGTGAGCCCACGCGACTTCTCCGTCGTCATCTGCGTCTACACCGAGGAACGCTGGGGGGACATCCTCGAGGCCGTCACCTCGGTCCGCGCGCAGTCCCTGCCCGCGGAGGAGATCCTGCTGGTGGTGGACCACAATCCGGCGCTGCTGCGTCGGCTGTCCGCGGAGTACGGGGACTGCCCGGGGGTGCGGGTGCTCGCGAACGCGGGCCCCCGCGGCCTGTCGGCAGGCCGCAACACGGGCATCGCCGCCGCCCGCGGCGCGGTCGTCGCCTTCCTCGACGACGACGCGGTGGCCGAACCGGACTGGCTGCGCCACTTCGACAAGGGCTACGACGACCCGCGGGTGATGGCCGTCGGCGGCCGCACCCTGCCGTCGTGGGCATCGGGCCGCAGGCCGGTCTGGTTCCCTGAGGAGTTCGACTGGGTGGTCGGGTGCACCTATCTGGGGCTGCCGTCCGGCACCGTCCGGGTCCGCAACGTCCTCGGCGGCAACGCGTCGTTCCGGCGTACGGCGTTCGACGCGGCGGGCGGCTTCGCCACCGGCATCGGGCGGGACGGCGACAAGCGGCCGCTGGGCGGCGAGGAGACCGAGCTCTGCATCCGGCTGAGCCGGGCACTCCCCCACGCCGTCCTGCTGATCGACGACCGCGCGGTGATCCACCACAAGGTCCCCGGGGTACGCGAGCGTTTCGGCTACTTCCGTACCCGTACGTACGCCGAGGGGCTCTCCAAGGCTCTCGTCGCCCGGAGCGTCGGCATGGACCGGGGCCTCGAGTCCGAGCGCCGCTACACCACCCGGGTACTCCCGGCCGGGGTACTGCGGGGCGTACGGGATTTCGTGCTCGGCCGCCCCGGCGGAGCGGGCCGCGCCGGCGCCGTCGTGACGGGAGTACTGTCCGCTGCGGCCGGCTACGCGGTGGGGAGCGTACGGGTCCGGCGGGACGGCGCGTCCTTCGCCGTACCGGCGATCGAACCGGCGCCGGGCGCGCGTGAGGAGGTGCGGTGAGCGGGGACGGCCTGGTGAGCGAGGAGGGGCAGGCGCGCGAGGAGGGTCCGGTGAGGGGTGCCGTGCCGATCCTGATGTACCACGCCGTCGGCCACCGTCCGGCTGACGGCGCGTACGGCCTCTCCGTGTCACCCGGCGCCTTCCGTACGCAGATGGAGATCCTGGCCCGGCGCGGATTCACCCCGCTCACCACGGCCGCGCTGGGCGAGAGCTGGCGCACGGGGCGGCCCCTGCCGCCCCGGCCGGTGCTGATCACGTTCGACGACGGTTACGAGGGGGTGCACCGGCATGCACTGCCGGAGCTCGCCGGGCACGGGTTCGCGGCCACCGTCTTCGTCACCACCGGCTGGCTGCGCGGGGCGTACGACGAGGGCGGCGCCCTGGACACCATGCTCGACTGGGGCCAGGTGCGCGAACTCGCCGCCGCGGGTGTGGAGATAGGAGGTCACAGCCACACCCACCCGCAGCTGGACCAGCTCGACGACGTGCTTCTGCGGGCCGAGACCATGCGCTGCCGGGAGATCGTCGGTGCCGAACTGGGCGGCCCTCCGGTCTCCTTCGCCTATCCCTACGGTTACTCCACCCGCCGGGTGCGGCAGTCGGTACGGGCGGCGGGCTTCGCGCAGTCCCTCGCCGTGGGCAACGCTCTGGCGCGCCGCCGCCAGGGGCCGTACGCCCTGGAGCGGGTGACCGTCCGCCGGGGCACCACGCCCGCCGAGTTCGCCCGGCTGGTCGAGGGCCGGGCGGTCACCCGGGCGTTCGCGGTGGACCGGGCGCTCACCAAGGGGTTCGCCGTCGTGCGCGGCGCACGACGGGTGCGCCGCGGGTTCGGCGGCTCCGGGCCGGCCGCCGCACCGGGCTGATCCGGTGGCCGGGCGGACCCCGGAGCCCGCCCGGCCTGCGTTCCGTCCCCGCCGCCCGGGGCAGCCGCCGAAACCTGGGTGCGCGGGGTCCCGCCGTGCCGGATCATGAGCGCCATGTCTGCCAACCCCGAGTCCGCCCTGCCGATCCGGCTCAACGTCGACGACAGCGATTCGCCGTCCGACGTCGTGGACGCACTGTTCCTGGGCCGCTTCGCGACGGGCGAGCAGCCTTACTCGCACAGTTCCTCCCTCGACCGGGTCAAGTCGGGGGCGACTCTGCTGCCCCCGGCGGCCACGGTGCTGAGGGAAGCCCGTGACGACGACCGCAGTGCGACCCTCGCCGAGGGCGACGGGTGGACGCTGCTGGTCTCGCGGTGGAACCGGGGGGCCGACGTCACGGTCACCGCCGACACCGCCGAGCTGGCCCGGAAGATCCTGTCCGAGGCGACCGACGGGGCCCAGGACGAGCCGGAGCCGCAGCCCGACAACGTGACCATGGGCTTCTGGTACGTCTCCCCCCGCCGCGGCCCGCACCGCACCACCCGGCAGATCGCCGCCGGCGCCTGGGACGAGGTCCGGCCCAACTACACGGCTCCGGTGGCCGATGCGATGGACCGGCTGATGAAGGTCACTCCCGACGACATCGCCGGCCGGCTGCTCCTGCTGCACGGCCCTCCGGGCACCGGCAAGACCTCGGCGCTTCGCACCCTCGCCCGGTCCTGGCGCGACTGGTGCCAGGTGGACTGCGTGCTGGACCCGGAGAGGCTGTTCAACGATGTCGGCTATCTGATGGACATCGCCATCGGTGAGGACGACGGTTCGGCGAAGGGCCGGTGGCGGCTGCTGCTCCTGGAGGACTGCGACGAGCTGATCCGCGGCGAGGCGAAGCACACGGCGGGTCAGGCGCTGTCCCGGCTGCTCAACCTGACGGACGGCCTGCTGGGCCAGGGACGCAACGTGCTGGTGGGAGTGACGACCAACGAGGACCTGGAGCGGCTGCACCCCGCTGTCGTCAGGCCCGGCCGCTGCCTGGCCCGCATCGAGGTGGGTTCGCTGACCCGTGCGGAGTCGGTGACCTGGCTGGGTTCGGAGGAAGGACTGGGCCGGGAGGGCGCCACGCTCGCCGAGCTGTACGCCCTGCGGCGGGGCAGCGGCCCCGCCTCCGTACCGAAGCAGGACGCGGGGGCGGACGCGGGGCTGTACCTCTGAACCGGTGGGGGCGTGGCACTCCGGGGGCACTTGGTGGACAGACATGGTTCGTGAGCCGACCGATGCGGCCGGAGTGCTGGGCCTGCCCGACCGTGACTACTTCGCGTAGGCCGCCCGTACCGCGTCCTCGGCCAGGGCCAGCGCGTCGGCCCGGGGCAGGCCGAGGCGCCGGGCCTGCTCGGCGTACTCCTGCGCCGCCGTCGCCGCGTGGCGGGCCGCCGCGTCGCCGGCGGCGGCGACGAACGTTCCGTTGCGGCCCCGCGTCTCGATCACCCCGTCGGCCTCCAGCGCGCGGTAGGACTTGGCCACGGTGTTGGCGGCCAGACCCAGTTCACCGGCGAGACCGCGTACGGTCGGGAGCCGGTAACCGACGGGCAGGGCGCCGGATCGGGCCTGTTCGGACAGCTGGGCGCGCAGCTGCTCGTACGGGGCGGTGGCGGAGTCCGGGTCAACGACGATCTTCAGGGTCACCTGTCGATTGTCGCGCACCGCGTGTGCCGTCGACGGTGACGCCGCAGGAAATTCGGAGACATCCCGGCCGTGGCCACGTTAGAGTCCCGCACATGACGGTTCACGTACGTGACTTCCTGCTGGTCGCCGAGGAGGACGGCGAGGTGATCGGCACCGCGCAGGTGGGCATGTCCGTTTCCGAGCACGCGCTCACCACGGTCGTGGTGGTGGACGGGCAGGTCGCGGCGTTCAGCGCGGGGCAGACCGACGGTCTGGCCCGCTACTGGTCGGCCCATGACCGGCACCCTGCGCGCGTTCCGCGGCCGAGGTCTGGCGAAGCTCGCCAAGAGCGTTTCGCTGCACTGGGCGCGGGCCGCCGGATACACGGACGCCTACACCGGAAACGACGCCGGCAACGATCCGATGCTGGCGGTCAACCGTTGGTTCGGCTATGAGATCTGCGCCACGGCGGTGCGTCATGTCCGCGAAATCGGCTGAGACCGGCCCCATGCTGACGGTCGCCCTGGTCAAGGCGGGCAGCACCAAGATCCGTTACCCGGCCGAGCCGGTCGGCGACGACGGGACCCGGATCACCGTCCGGGCCCCGTGGGCGGCCCCGGGGATCCGGGACTTCGGCTTCGTACGCTTCGAACCGGGCGATGTCTTCACCGAGCACTACTGGCGCGACCGGTGGTACGCGGTGAAGGAGGTCCGCTCCGGCGGCGGGCGGCTGAAGGGCTGGTACTGCGACATCACCCGGCCCGCCGTGCTCCGGGGCACCGAACTGCTGGTCGAGGACCTGGACCTCGACCTGTGGGTGTCGGCGGACGGCTCGTCCGTACTGCGCCTGGACGAGGACGAGTTCGCGGAGAGCGGGCTCGCCGGCCGCGACCCCTCGGCTGCGGACGCGGCCGTCCGAGCCCTGGACGAGCTGGAACACCGCGCCCGCACCGAGGGGTTGGCGAGACTGATCGGGTGAGAGGGCCCGTCACGCGGCTCGCGTCGTGTCCAGGATGCGGGTCATCACCACGTGGGTCGGCTCACCGCCGAGGAGTCGGCCGAGTTCCTCCACGCCGTGCTGTCTCTGCGGCGGGGTGAGCGAGACGTAGTGCTCGATGCGTTCGTTGAACGTCCGCCGGTACCTCCCGTAGAGCTCGTCGTCCTTCCGGACACGACCCGCCAGCTCGACGAGGGCCGCCGTCCCGGCGAAGTCGTCCTCCGGCAGCGGGTGGCGCGGTACCACGTCCGTGAACCGGCCCCCGCTCCGCCCGAACCATGTGCCGTCCAGGGCGCGCATGGTGAACACATGGGCGTAGTGCTGCTCGTGGATGGCCAGGGGCAGCCGCCCGAGGGCGATCGCTTCGTGGAGCGCCGTGAGCCCGGGGGCCATCAGATAGTCCGGGGTGCTCGCCGCCACCTGAAGCAGCTCACGCTGGCGCAGGAGACGGCAGTCGGCCGTACCGCCTGCGGCCGAGACCGTCCGTTCCCGGCCCTCGCCGAACGGCCCGCCGCAGACGAGGACGCGACGGAACCGGGGCCAGTCGCGCAGCAGATCCGGAAGCCACCGGTGCAGCAGGCGCATGTAGTCGTCGTTGACATCGAAGTCCAGGAGGAAGTTCTTGAACCCGCCGACGTTGATGAGCAGATCGTGTTCCGGTTCGGCGGCTCGTACGACGTTCCGCAGCCCTTCGACATCGACGATGGAGCCGGTCCGGTGCATCCGGGGTCCGGCGCCCAGAGTGGCGAACTCCGTCGCGCGCTCGGTGACGCCAGGGAAGTTCTGAACGACGCTGTGTGTGGCCAGCAGGTGGGCCGCGACGACCCGCTCGTGCGGCGAAAGGCCCGTCAGGTGCTCCTCGGCGGCAGCGAGGCCGGCGCGCGGCATGGTCACGCAGCGTTCGTGGATACCGGCCAACGGCTGTGTGAGCTGCCAGAAACTGAAGAGGCTGTCCACCATGGTCACGGGCCGCCGGGCCACGACGGACCGGATCACCAACTCGGCGTCCATGACGGAGATCACGTGATCACAGCCCCGCAGCAAGCCGTCGGTCATCTCCGCCCCGGCCTGCTCGGTCATCCCGCCGGTGTCGTGGACGGCGTCGAAGGCATCGGGGTTACGCCGGGCGAACACAGCGGCGACGCCGTCGCCGACGAACACCCGCTCGTGCCCGTGGAGCGGCCGGGAGAGCGCGACGAGCTCGGAGACAGGGCCGAAACCACAGTTCTGGGCCCCCATCACGATCCGCATGTCACTGCCCTCGGCCGGTCGTCTCCCGCGGGCGGCCCACCGCGCCGGGTGCGGTGGCGAGGGTCTCGGCGAGCCGCTCCGCGAAGTCGGCGGGATATCTCGCGTAGCCGACGTGCCCGCCGGGGAACAGTTCCACCGTGCCGCCGAGCCGCTCGGCGAGGAAGAGCACCGGGCGGTGCACGAGATCCCCTCGCGAGGCATGACCACCGGCCCACACCACCTTGTCCGCGACCTCCCCGAGCGCGGTGAGGTCCGGTACGAAGCGTGTGAACGGCAGGACGAAGTGGCTGAGGAAGAAGTCGGTGTTGTTGTGCTCCTCGGGGAGGGCAGGAGCGGGCCGGCCGCCGTGGAGGGCCTGCAGCTTGACGAGGGCCGGCGCCATTCCCTCATTGCGATAGGTCCGGCAGATGTCGTCGAGGAGCGCCATGTGGTGTCCGGCGTCAGGAAGGATGCTGAGAACGGGTGGTTCGTGGGCGACGGCCAGCCGGATCCTGTCCGGGTGCCGGATCGTGAGTTCCAGCGCGATGAGCCCGCCCGAGCAGCTCCCGAAAACGTACACGGGCTCGTCCGGGCCGACGATGTGGTGGATCAGGCGGTACGCGTCGTCGGCGTGCTCCTCGACCCTCTGGTCCACCGGGGGCCCGTCGAGCACGCTGCGTGAATTTCCGCGGGGATCGTAGGTGACGACACGGTGGCCGGCTGCCAGGACCGCGGCCAGGCGCTTGAACACGGCCGCGTCGGAGTTCCCTCCTCCGATGAGCAGCAGGAGAGGCCCGTCGCCCCGTACTTCGAAATAGATCTTCGCGCCCGGTACCGCGAACGTTCCGCTGTCCAAGGGGTTCATCACACTCCAGTGCCGAAACCGGTGTGACTCCAAAGCGTCACACAGAAGTGACGGACGGTGCAGGGCGTGCAAGGTCCGGCGCCGCCCACTTCGAACGCCTCCCTGGTCATGTGTGCTTCCCACTGCTTCCGCGCGCCGGTCTCCCGCCGCGACGCACCGGGCATACCGTCCGAATGACGGGCATCGAAGAAGTACGCAGAATCCTCCGTGACCTGGGAATCGGTGAGGAGCTGCTGCACGACGGCGCGCGGTTGCGCGCACACCTCGCGCTCGACTCCGTCGATCTCACGCAGATCCAGGTGGAGTTGGCCGACCGGTTCGCCACCCGCATCGATCTCTGGACCGAGCACGACTACACCGTGCGACAACTCGCGGACGTCCTCGAGGAGCGCGAACCCGACGCCGGCGCCGACGCTTGCACGGAGTACCGGGACCGCGGCTGGTGGCGCCCGGAGTTCCTGGACGACCTCGTGCTGGGGACCCGCCTGCACGCGGGTCACCGTGCGGCGCTGGCCGGCGCCGACCGCACCTTCACCAGGGCCGAGCTCGACGTGGCGGTGTCGGGCTGCGCGGCCCGGCTGGCACACTCCGGCATCCGGACCGGCGAGACCGTACTCGTACAGCTGCCGAACCAGGTCCAGTTCGTCGTACTCGTACTCGCTCTGATCAGACTCGGTGTGCGCCCCGTTCTCGCCCTTCCCGCGCTGCGCGAACACGAACTGGGGCCTGTTGTCGCGGCGTTGGAACCAGCGGCGCTCGCCGTCCCGGCCCGGCACCAGCGTTTCGACCACCTGCGGCTCGCCGAGCGGCTCCGTGAGCGGCATCCGTCCGTACGTACCCTCCTGGTCTCGGGTCTCGCGGGCCCGGCCGGACACCGGGCAGTCGTCGGTCCGGCCGAGGGACACGTGGACATCGACCGTCTCGTCGAGGCCGGTGGCCCGTCCCCCGCGCCCGCGGGCCGGAGCCCGTCGGACACCGCCCTCTTCCTGCTGTCGAGCGGGACCACGGGCGCGCCCAAACCCATCGCCCGCACGCATGAGGCCCTCGGGCACGTGATCCGCGCAGCGGCGGTGGTCTCGGGACTGACGCCGGAATCGGTGTTCCTCGCGGTCCTGCCCGTGACGCACGGTTTCGCCTTCTCCGCTCCGGGGATGCTCGGCACCCTCGCCCGTGGCGGAAAGGTCGTACTCGGCGCACCGGACGACGCGGCTGCGGCCCTGTCGCTGATCGAGCGGGAACGCGTCACCCACTGCGCGCTCACTCCCGCGCTCGCCCGGCAGTGGCTCACCGCCCGTGCCGCCCACCGCGGCCTCGACCTGTCGAGCCTGCGGGTCCTGCAGGTCGGCGGGGCATGCCTGGACGCGTCAACGGCCGCCCGGTTGGCCGACGTCTTCGACTGCCGGATCCAGCAGGTGTACGGCATGAGTGAGGGCCAGCTGAACTTCACCCGGCTCGATGATCCGCCCGAGGTCTCGTTCACCACGCAGGGGCGGCCGTCCTCGCCGGGTGACGAGACCCTCGTGGTCGACGAGGAGGGCCGGCGTGTCGCCGAGGGGGACATCGGCGAACTACTGGTCAGGGGACCGGGAGTCATCACGCGGTACCACGGCGACGCGTCGGCGGCGTCGTTCACCCCCGACGGCTTCTACCGCACCGGCGACCTCGTCCGCCGCCACCCGTCCGGGAACTTCGTGGTCGCCGGGCGTCTGAAGGACGTGATCAACCGTGGAGGGGAGAAGATCCCGGCGGCTGAAATGGAGGCACTGGTCCTGACGCACCCGGGTGTACGGGCCGCCGCTGCCGTCGCGATGCCGCATCGTGTACTGGGCGAAGCCGTCTGCCTGTATGTCGTGGGTACCGGCGGGGGAGCGCCGCCGCTGCGGGAGATCCGCAGCCATCTGGAGGAGGCCGGACTCGCCCGGTTCAAGCTGCCGGAACGTCTCGTCGAGGTCCCGGCGCTCCCCCTGACCGCGGTCGGCAAGACGGACAAGGTACGGCTGCGCGAGGACATCACCGCCCGGCTGGAGGCGGAAGGCTGACGCCCCCGGCTCCAGGCGCGGCGGCCGCCGGGGCGCCGCGCGCGGGAGTGCGTCCGCCCGGGCTCACGGAGCGACCAGTTCCACCTCGAACCCGGCGGTGTTCTCCAGGTACGCCGCGTAATGCCCGCTGCCGCCGGCGTACGGATGGCGGTCCGGGAAGAGCAGCCGCCATCCTCGGCCCGGAGCGCGTGCCACCAGCGCGTCGAGCGTGGCGCGGTCTCCGACGTGGAACGCCAGGTGGTTGAGGCCGGGACGCAGCCGGTCGTGTGTGCGCTCCGCCAGGTCCGGTGACTGTTCGACCACCACATAGGTGTCGCCGCGCCGCCAGCTACGGCCGTGCACCCAGCGCTGGTACGGGACATGGCCCAGCTCGCCGAGCAGCCAGCCCCACTCCGCCTCGGCCTCGGCCAGGTCGGGCGCCCACAGCTCGATGTGGTGCAGCCGGCCGGTGGGGATCGCCGCCACCGGCAGCGGGACGGCACGCCGGACCGCCCGCGGTGCGTGGGCGACGGTGTCGCCGTCCTCGTGCCAGTGGATCAGGAAGCGCTGCCCGGCGCGGTATCCGTCGAGGCCCGCACGGCAGTAGGCCACCATGTCGTCCGGCAGCGCGTCCAGGGGGAACCACTCCAGCTCGGAGCACTTGTCCGGCTCCGCGTTGCGGGGCGGGCGCTCCGGGTCGTGGTCCGCCTCGAAGAACCAGCCCATCCTGGGGTTGCCGCCCGGCCCCCTGTGCTGCATGACCAAGGCCACCCGGAGCTCGTCCGGATCCAGCTCGACGCCGATCTCCTCGGCCGTCTCCCGGATCAGCGCCGCCCGGACGTCCTCGCCGTCCTCCGCGTGACCGGAGGGGGCGTGGAGCAGCCCGTCCGCGTACCCCGTGCCGGCCCGCCGGGCGAGCAGCACCTCCGGGCCCCTGCGCAGGATCAGGTGGACGTCGACGACCTCGGTGTGCCGGTGCGGCGGCTCGGCGCGGGCCACCAGGGCGTACCGCTCGTCGTCGACCTCCTTGCCCCAGAGCCGGGAGTCCCCGGAGAGCGGCTCGTGGTGGACGCGCTCGGTGTGCTCGGTGAGGTGCTCGGTGAGATCGGCCGCGGAGAGCCCGCTGCCGTTCCACACGCCTTCGATGAGCACCAGCCGGCCGCCCGGCCGCAGCAGTGAGAACCAGTGCCGCAGGGCGGCCGCGGGGTCGGGCAGCAGCCACACGATGTCCCGGGCGAGAATGACGTCGAACCGCTGCTTGCCGACCGGGGGGTGAGCCGCGTCGCCGATGAGCACCTCGGTGCCGGTGCCGGCCAGCTTGGCCCGTGCCTGCTCCACCATGCGCGGCGACCGGTCGACAGCGGTGACGCGGTGCCCCTGACAGGCGACCAGCAGAGACAGACTGCCCGTACCGCATCCCAGGTCGAGGACCTCGGAGCGGGAGGTGGGCAGCCAGGTCTCCATCCGCCGCGCCCAGGCGCTGCGGACCACCGGATCGTGGAGCCCGTGGTCGGGTTCCTCGTCGAAGGAGTCGGCGGCGGCATCCCAGTCGGTCGTGGTCATGTCCGCAATTCTGTCAGCCGCCACCGGCGTTCCCTCACCCTCGATCTCGTCCCAGCACCTTCCTCACCAGTGGCCACGCCAGGATCAGCGCGACGATGACGTAGACGGTCACGGAGAACGGGGTGTCGACCAGTCCCGTCACGCTGCCGTCGCTGATCTGGAGGGCGCGCCGCAGCTGTTGTTCGGCGGACGGGCCGAGGATGACCGCGATGATCGCGGGCAGCACCGGCAGTCCGTACCGCCGCATCCCGAAGCCGATCAGCCCGATCACCAGCAGGATCACCAGGTCGACTGCCTCCCCGCCGACCGCGTACGCCCCGATGGCGGCGAAGAACAGGATGCCCGCGTAGAGGTAGGGGCGCGGGATCCGCAGCAGCTTCGCCCAGAGCGGCGCGAGGGGCAGGTTCAGGGCGAGCAGCAGCACCATGCCGACGAAGAGCGAGGCGATCAGGCCCCAGACCAGATCGGGTTCACGCTCGAACAGGAGCGGGCCGGGCTGGATGCCGTACTGCTGGAAGGCGGCCAGCATGACGGCGGCGACGGCCGTGGTGGGCAGGCCGAGCGTGAGCATGGAGACCAGGGTTCCGGCGGCGGAGGCGGACGCCGCCGACTCCGGCCCGGCGACACCCTCGATGGCACCCTTGCCGAACTCGTCACGGTGCTTGGAGAGCCGCTTCTCGGTGACGTACGAGAGGAAGGTGGGGATCTCCGCGCCGCCCGCCGGGATCGCGCCGAACGGGAAGCCGATGAGGGGGCCGCGCAGCCAGGACTTCCAGGTGCGCCGGACGTCGGACTTCGCGAGCCAGGGGCGGCCGACGGGGATCGGCTTGCCGGTGGAGCGGCGCAGGTGTGCGGCGACCCAGAGGGCCTCCCCTATGGCGAAGAGCCCGACCGCGACGATCACCACGTCGATGCCGTCGGCCAGTTGGAGCGAGCCGAAGGTGAGGCGCTGCTGGCCCGTCATCTGGTCGAGGCCGACGAGGCCGATGGTGAGGCCGATGAGGAGCGAGGCGAGGCCGCGGATCCGTGAGGAGCCGAGGACGGAGGTGACGGCGATGAAGGCCAGCACCATGATGGCGAAGTAGTCGGGGGCGCCGATGTCGACGGCGAGGGAGGCGACGGTCGGGGCGAGGACGACCAGCAGGATCGTGCCGATCATGCCGCCGGCGAAGTGACCGATGGCGGCGGCGGCGAGCGCCTGTGCGCCGCGGCCGGCCTTCGCCATCGGGTTGCCCTCGATCGCGGCGACGACTGCCGCACTCTCCCCCGGGGTGTTGAGGAGGATCGAGGTCGTGGAGCCGCCGAACATGGCGCCGTAGTAGATCCCGGCGAACATGATGAAGGCGCCGGTCGGTTCGAGCCCGTACGTCACCGGCAGCAGCAGCGCCACGGCCATGGCGGGGCCGATGCCGGGGAGCACCCCGATCGCCGTGCCGAGCAGGACGCCGAGTGCGGCCCAGAGCAGGTTGACCGGCGTGAGCGCCGTGCCGAAGCCGTCGATGAGGGAGTTGAGGGAATCCATCGGTCAGAGCACCCCCATCAGCGGGCCGCCCGGGAGGGGCACCCCGAGCAGGTTGTCGAAGACGAAGTAGGTCACCAGGGAGAGCCCGGCCGCGATGAGCGGATCGCGGTCGAGGTGGCGGCTGCCCAGCGCGTACGCGGAGCCCCAGAAGAGGAGGGCGCCGGAGATGGGGAAGCCGAGCGGGCCGATCAGGACGGCGAAGGCGAGGAAGACCCCGGTGAGCAGCGCGACGGTGCGCCAGTCGGCGGGTTCGTCGAGATCGACGTCCTCGCCGCCCTCCGCCTCGCCGCGACCGCCGCGCAGGACGTCGACGGCCAGCAGTACGGCGACGGCCAGCAGCCCTGTGCCGACGGCGACCGGAACGGTCTTGGGGCCGACGGGTCCGCGCTGGGTGATGTCCACGTTCATCGTGAACGCGTCGGTCAGGACGAGGACGCCCAGCACGAGCAGCAGGACGCTGACGCCGAGTTCGGAGTGCTCGCGCAGCCAGGAGCGTGCGCCGGCGGGCCGGGAAGGTGTGGTCTCGTCCGTCACAGTCCCAGCTCCTTGAGGACGGTGGCGACACGCCGGTCCTGAGCGTCCAGGAAGTCGCCGAAGGCGTCGCCGGTGAGGAAGGCGTCGTCCCAGCCGTTCTTCTTCATGGAGTCCCGCCACTGCTTCGAGTCGTGCAGTTCGCTCACCAGCCCGATGAGCTTGTCGCGTTCGGCGTCGGAGAGTCCGGGCGGGGCGACGATGCCGCGCCAGTTGGTGAAGTCGGTGTCGAGCCCGGCCTCACGGAGCGTGGGCGCGTCGAGACCGGGAACCCGCTTCGGCCCGGTGACGGCGAGGAGCCGCAGCTCACCGGCCTCGATCTGGTCGAGGTACTCACCGACGCCGGAGACGCCGAAGCCGACCTTGTTGCCGAGGATCGAGGCGAGCAGTTCGCCGCCGCCGTCGAAGGGGATGTAGTTGACCTGCTCGGGGGCTATCCCGGCGGCCTTCGCCATCAGCATCGGCGCCAGGTGGTCGGGCCCGCCGGGCG
Source organism: Streptomyces sp. NPDC002911 (assembly GCF_053591835.1). NCBI lineage: Bacteria > Bacillati > Actinomycetota > Actinomycetes > Kitasatosporales > Streptomycetaceae > Streptomyces > Streptomyces sp. NPDC002911. Next base: position 85,720 of record NZ_JBSFUO010000014.1, read on the forward strand.
AGGAACCGCCGCCGACCGGGATCTTCCCCGGGTCCTTCTTCCAGGCGGTGAGCAGCTGGTCGATCGTCGTGTACGGGGAGTCCTTGGCGACGACGACGATGTCCTGCTCCTCGGTGAGCCGGGCGATCGGGGTGGTGTCGGCCAGGGTCGTGGCCGACTTGTTGGTGTGGACGGCGCCCACGACACCGAGGCCCATGGACATGGCGAGCTTGCCGTTGCCGTGCTCGGCGGCCAGCCGGGTCACGCCGACGGTGCCGCCCGCACCGGGCAGGTTGAACACCTCGATGCCGTGGGTGAGTCCGGCGTCCTCGGCGTTCTTCGCCGCGGTGCGCGCCGTGATGTCGTAACCGCCGCCGGGTGTGTTGGGAACCATGAAGCGCAGTCCGGGGATCTGCGTGCCGGTGTCGGAGCCGCTGCCGGTGGAGAGCAGCGGCGGCCCGACGACCACCAGCAGCGCGGCCCCGAACAGGGCGAGTGGAGTGCGCAGTCGCACCGGAAGCCGCCTTTCAAGCCATTCTTCGTACGTGTGAGGTGGCCCACATGTTGCCTGCGCGTTAACGAGCTGTCGCCGTTCCGGAATCAAAGGACGTTGTGGTCGTTGTGGTCGCCGCCCTACCGTGTCGGCGTGACGAACGTGCTGGTGGTGGACGACGACTTCATGGTCGCGAAGCTTCACAGCCGCTACGTGTCCGCTATCGACGGTTTTACGGTCGTCGGCGAGGCCCACACGGGCGCCGAGGCCCTGCGCGCGGCCCGCCGGCTCCGTCCCGACCTGGTCCTGCTCGACATCTTCCTTCCCGACATGGACGGGATCCAGGTGCTGCGGGAGCTGCGTGCGGCGGAGGAACGGGACGGGGGCACCCACAGCACGGACGCTCTCTTCATCACGGCGGCGCGCGACGCCGGGGTGGTCAGGGCGGCTCTGCGGGCGGGCGCCCTGCACTACCTGATCAAGCCGTTCCACCGCTCGGCCCTTCAGGAGCAGCTGCAGCACGTGGCCTCGCTGCGCAACCGTCTGGACGCACTGCACGAGGCTCGTCAGGAAGCCCGCCAGGAGGACGTGGACCGCATCTTCGGCACCCGGCCCCCGGGCTCCCGTGAGCTCCCCAAGGGCCTGGCGGCCCATACCGCGGACCTGGTCGAACGTGTCCTGCGCGAACACCCGGCCGGGCTGTCGGCCTCCGAATGCGCGGAGGCGGGCACCCTGTCCCGGGTCAGCGCGCGCCGCTACCTCGAGTACTTCGCGGAGACGGGACGGGCCGAGGTATCCCTGCGGTACGGCGGGACGGGCCGCCCGGAGCGCCGCTACCGCGCGGTGTCCTGAGACCGCCCGCGTATAGCTGCCCTGTTCACGTATCGCTTGGTCCCCGGCCATACGTTGCGTGTGAGCATGACATCAATTCCCGGCAGCGTGTCCGAGGTTGGCGCAGATCAACCGAGGAGGACGAACCGTGGTCGCGTATTCCGTGTCCCGCAGGCAGATGTTCGGATTCGGCGGGGCGGCAGCCGCCGCACTGATGCTCGGGACGGGGGCGTGGGAGGCTCAGTCCGCGTTCGCCGTGCCCACCCTGAAGGGTGACCCGTTCACCCTGGGTGTCGCCTCGGGCGACCCGACGTCGGACGGCGTCGTGCTCTGGACGCGCCTGGCTCCCGACCCCTTCGCCCAGGACGGCCTCGGCGGTATGCCGGCCAAGCCCGTCCGGGTCCACTACGAGGTGGCGCTCGACGAGCGCTTCCGCCGGGTCGTGCGCCGCGGCAGCGTCGTCGCGACTCCCGAACTGGCGCACTCCGTCCATCCCGAGGTGCACGGGCTCGCCCCCGACCGCACCTACTGGTTCCGCTTCAAGGCCGGCTCGGCGATCTCCCCCGTGGGACGTACGCGCACCACCCCGGCCCCCTCGGACTCCCCGCGCGAGCTGAAGTTCGCCTTCGCCTCCTGCCAGGCCTGGCAGGACGGCTACTTCACGGCGTACCACCACATGGCGCAGGAGGACCTGGATCTGGTGGTGCACCTCGGCGACTACCTCTACGAGTCCGGCGTCAAGACGAACAAGCGCGGTGTGACGACTGATCCGAAGTTCCACACGGAGACCATCGGCCTGGCCCGCTACCGCCTCCAGTACGGCCTCTACAAGTCGGAGGCACCGCTGCGCGAGGCGCACGCCAACTTCCCGTGGATCATGACGTTCGACGACCACGAGGTGGAGAACAACTGGGCGGACGAGACCTCCGAGAACAACGAGAACCCGGAAACCTTCCTGCAGCGCCGGGCCTCCGCCTTCCAGGCCCTGTACGAGCACGCGCCACTGCGCCGCACCCAGCTGCCGAACGGCCCCGACGTACAGATGTACCGCAGGCTCTCCTACGGCCGGCTCGCCGACTTCACCATGCTCGACACCCGCCAGTACCGCGACGACCAGCCGTGCGGCGACGGCACCTCGGCCGACTGCGAGGACCGTTTCGACACGGACCGCTCCCTGCTCGGATCCCGGCAGCGGGACTGGGTCCTCAAGGGCTTCAGCCGCTCGCACGCACGCTGGCAGGTCCTCGGCAACCAGGCACCGATGGGCCAGACCGACCAGGACCCGGGGCCTGGCACGACGGTCTGGACGGACCCCTGGGACGGCTACGTCGCCGAGCGCAACCGCCTGCTCGCCGAGGCCGGCACCCGGGGGGTGCGCAACCTGGTCGTCATCACGGGTGACCGCCACCAGAACTACGCCTGGGACCTCAAGCGCGACTACACCGACCCGGAATCGGCGACCGTCGGCTCCGAGTTCGTGGGCACCTCGATCACCAGCGGCGGCGACGGGGCGGACATGACGGCGCAGGGCGAGACGTTCCTCGCGGCGAACCCGCACATGAAGTTCTTCAACAGCCAGCGCGGCTACGTCCGCGTCACGGTGGACCGCGAGCGGTGGACGAGCGACTTCCGTGTCCTGCCCTTCGTGTCGAAGCCGGACGCGACGATCAGCACACGCGCGAGCGTGGTCGTGGAGGACGGCACGCCCGGCGTCCAGGTCTGACAGGTGCGGTCGGTGGGCGGTTACGGACAGAAATTCGGTCGGCGGGCCCGGATTCCCTGTCCGTGACGTCCGACCGGCTCATTTCCTGAGCGCTCCCCTAACCATCCCTTAAGCGCGCCATAACGATCGCCACCTGCGCCTTCTCACGCCCGGATCCGTGCCCGGCGACGGCTAGCTTGCTGATCACCAGACCTGGTCAACAGCTGTGCCGCCGAAGGAGAACCACCACCATGGCCGTCATCACCCCCGCCCGTCGCAGGCTCGCCGCAACCGTCGCCGTCCTCGGCGCCGCGCCGCTCGCCCTGGCCGGGCTGTCCGCCGCCCCCGCCGCCGCGCACGGTTCGCTGAGCGATCCGGTCAGCCGGGTCTCGGCCTGTTTCGCGGAGGGGCCGGAGAACCCGCGGTCCGCGGCCTGCAAGGCGGCGGTGGCGGCGGGCGGGACCCAGGCGCTGTACGACTGGAACGGTGTGAACATCGCCAACGCGGCGGGGAAGCACCGTGAGCTGATCCCGGACGGCAAGCTGTGCAGCGCGGCCAACGACAAGTTCAAGGGGCTCGACCTGCCGCGCGCCGACTGGCCGTCCACGCCCATGGAGGCGGGCAGCCACACCTTCAGGTTCCGGGCCACGGCACCCCACAAGGGCTCGTTCGAGCTGTACCTGACCAAGGCGAGCTACGACCCGGCGCAGCCCCTGAAGTGGTCCGACCTGCAGGAGAAGCCGTTCGCCACAGCCACCGACCCGACGCTGGAGAACGGGTCGTACGTCTTCGACGGCACCGTGCCGGAGGCGTCGGGGCGGCAGTTGATCTACACGGTCTGGCAGCGGTCGGACTCCCCCGAGGCCTTCTACGCCTGTTCCGACGTGGTCTTCGGCGGCGAGGGCGCCGGAGGCGGTACCACCGAGGCCGCACCGGCGCCGACGGCCTCCGCACCGTCGGAGGAGGAGATCGACGAGGGCGCCGACCAGTCGTCCGTCGAGCACGACGGCCATGGTGACGACGACGCGGCGACCGGTGCGGAGGTGACCGAGGCGGCCCCGGCCGCCGAAGCCGGGGCGTCCGAAGCCGGGGCGTCCGAAGCCGGGGCGAATGCTCCCGAGCCGAACAACGTCGCCGCCTCCCCCGCCGGTGACGTACTCGCCGAGACCGGTGGCAGCAGCAGCACCTCGTACCTCGCGATCGGCGGCGCCGCCGCGCTGGCCGTCGGTGCGAGCGCCCTGTTCGTCTCTGTCCGCCGCCGGGCCGCGGGCGGCACGCACCGCGCCTGACCCGGCGACTGCCGGGCCTCCGGCCACCGGGGGCCCGGCTCCGCGTCTCAGCCGATGGCCGAGGCGCAGGTGGTCGGGGTGGCGCGCGTCGGGTCCAAGGCGTTCGCCACCCCGTGGAAGGCGATCCTGTCGATCGTCCCGATCGCGCGTCGATAAAGAGGCACCCCTGGAGCGGTTCGAGCACCGCGCCTCCCTCACGGTCACCTGGCGGAGCTTCGAACTGGACCCCGACGGCCCCGCGACGGCAAACTGACGGTTCCTCAATGCGTGCAGCGCGACCTCGGCATGCCGCCCGAGCAGGCTGCCGCGGGCGTGGCCGTGATCCCCCGGCTCGCCTCCGGAATGGGACTGGACTACCGGCTGGAGAACGCCGTACCGGTCAACACCTTCGACGTACACCGCCTCATCCACTTCGGTGAGCACCGCTCCCTGGGCGAGCCGGTACGCGAGCGGCTGTTGCGCGGATACACCGCCGAAGGGGCATACCAGGGCGACCGGCGGACTCTGGTGCGGCTCGGCACCGAGGCCGGGCTCGACACCGCCGAGGTGAAGGCGCTGCTGGACGGCGACGGGTTCGGGGACGCCGTGCGCGCCGACGAGCAGCGGGCCGCCCGGATCGGAGTCACCTGCGTGCCCAGCTTCTCGTTCAACGGACGGCCGGCCATTTCGGGGGCGCTCTCCGTCGCCGACGTCGTCGGACGACTGAAGCGGGCCACGCCGTCGGCCAGGACCTGACGTCCGGGCTTGATGACCGTAGCCCGATGACCGTGCCCTGCGACCAGGGCCTGATGCACTCCACGCCGTCTTCGTTCGCCCCCGCGGCACGCCGCCGCGCATCACTGCCGGACCGGGCCCTCCAGCTCCCCCGCGACTGATCGGACATCGCCCCACACCCAGCGGTGGTGCACGACGAGGCAGGCGCCGGTGAGCGCCGACGTGATCAGTGAACGCGGTCGGACCGCGCCGTAGCCATCCGCGGGCTTCGCCCTGCCCTCTCCCTCGTCCGGCGCGAAGGGAGCCGCGGCGGCGTTCCGTGGCGCTGCCGTCGGAGGAAATGTGCTCCTTCCCGGCCTTCCGCAGAGGGCCCCCTCTCCCGCCCGACCACAGGAAGCGTTCGTACGTTCGAATGCTGAGTTAGAGTTATCGAACGAGCGTACGATGGACCTATCGGGCGGACGTTGCCAAAAGGGGCGAAGCGATGGAGGTGTGACATGACGGGCTTTACTCACCTGCATGTCGCATCTGGTTACTCCGCGCGCTACGGCGCCTCACACCCCGAGCAGCTGGCACGGCGAGCGGCCGAGCGGGGCATGTCGGCGCTGGCTCTCACCGATCGGGACACGGTCACCGGTGCCGTGCGATTCGCGAAGGCATGCGCCGGTGAGGGCATCCGGCCGATCTTCGGCATCGACCTCGCCGTAGAGGCCATCGCGCCCCCTCCCCCCGCCCAGCGGCGTCCCACGCCTGCGCGGGGTGGGGCACATGTAGTCGAACCGCCTCTCCGGTTCGTCCTGCTGGCCCAGGACCGGATGGGATGGGCGCGGCTGTGCCGCATCACCTCGGCCGCCCACGCCCACGCTGCGAGTGTCACCTCGCGCGGGGCGCCGGTGGTGCCGTGGGGGGCGCTGCGCGAGTACGGCGGTCCCGGCCTGACGGTGCTGCTCGGCCCCCTCTCGGAGCCGGTCCGGGCGCTGGCTGCAGGCCGAGAGGACGTCGCGATGAAGCTCCTGGCCCCGTGGCAGGAGATTTTCGGCAGTGAGGTACGGCTGGAAGCTGTGGCGCAGAAACGTTTCAGCGTCGGTCCGGGGTCACTGCGCCTGGCCGCCCGCACCCTGTCCCTGGCCGACCGCACCAGCACCACTGCCGTGCTCTCCAATGCTGCGCGCTACGCCGATCCGGATCAGCACCGCATCGCCGATGTCCTGGATGCCGCGCGACTGCTGCGCCCCATCGACTGGCGACGGCTGGACAGCGGACAGCGCTGGCTCAAGGACGAGGCAGAGATGGCGGGCGTGGCGCGGATGATCGCCGAGTGCGCCGGAACCGATGCCCGGCGGGCCCATCGCCTGATGCTGGACACCGCCGCCACGGCGGCCGCCTGCACCGTGGATGCCGCGTCGGACCTCGGCCTGGGCACGCCCCACTTCCCCGAACCGGAACTCTTCGGCGCCGACTCCGGACCGGGGGGTGCGGCACAGCTGCTGCGTCGGCAGTGCGAGGCCGGCATGGCCCGACGCGGTCTGGAACGCGACAGAGACGCACTCGAGCGGCTGGACGAAGAGCTTGCCGTGATCTCCAGGTTGACGTACGACTCGTACTTCCTTGCCGTCGGTCAGGTCGTGGCCGACATTCGCGCGAAGGGAATCCGAGTCGCGGCCCGCGGCTCGGGTGCCGGATCGATGGTCTGCCATGCGCTGGAGATCGCCACGGCCAATCCGCTCGACCATCGCCTGCTGTTCGAACGTTTCCTGAGCGTGCGCAGGGCATCGCTGCCCGACATCGACATCGATGTGGAGTCCGCCCGACGGCTGGAGTGCTATGACACGATCTTCGACCGGTTCGGAAAGGAACGGGTCGCGGTCACAGCGATGCCCGAGACCTACCGCGCCCGCCGCGCCCTGCGTGACACCGGTCTCGCCCTGGGGATCGCTCCGGCGGAGATCGACCGGATCGCCAAGAGCTTCCCGCATCTGCGTGCGTCCGACATCACCAGTGCTCTCACCGAGCTGCCGGAGCTGCGTCAGCTGTCGGCCGAGGCGGACACGTACGGACCACTGTGGGAGCTCGCCGAAGGCCTCGATTCTTTGATCCACGGCATGGCCATGCACCCCTGCGGTGTGGTCATCAGCGACGCGACTCTTCTGGACCGGTTGCCCGTGCAGCCCACACCGCAAGGCGACTACCCCATGGCGATGGCCGCCAAGGAGGAGATCGAGGCACTGGGCAACATCAAACTGGACGTTCTGGGCGTACGGATGCAGTCTGCAATGGCCCATGCGGTCGCAGAAATCGAGCGGACCGTCGGCAAAAGCATCGAGCTGGACGACCCGCGCCAGGTGCCGCTGGACGACGTCTTCGCGTTCAAGTTGATCCAGGAAAGCCGGACCCTCGGCCTGTTCCAGCTCGAGTCGCCCGGCCAGCAAGATCTGCTGTCGCGGCTGCAGCCCCGCGATCCGCAGGACGTCATCGCCGACATCAGCCTCTTCCGGCCGGGGCCGGTCGCCGGCGGTATGCCCGAGCGGTACATCGCCGCACGCCACGGCGGGACACCGACCTACGCCCATCCCGATCTCGAGCCGGTGCTCGCCGATACCTACGGCGTGACCATCTGGCACGAGCAGATTATCGAAACGCTGTCGGTGATGACGGGCTGCGACCGAGCCCTGGCCGAGATCGCCCGGCGGGCCCTCGGCGACAAGAACCGTCTGCCCCGCCTCAAGGACTGGTTCCACCAACAGGCACGCGCCCGCGGCTACGGTGTCGAAACCTGCGATGAGGTCTGGAAGACCGTCGAGGCATTCGGCGCCTACGGCTTCTGCCGAGCGCACGCGGTCGCCTTCGCTGTGCCCGCCCTGCAGAGCGCATGGCTCAAGGCGCACTATCCGGCGTTCCTGCTGGCAGGCCTGCTCGAACACGATCCGGGCATGTGGCCCAAGCGCGTCCTTGTCGCCGACGCACGACGCAGCGGTGTACAGGTCCTGCCGGCCGACATCAACAGTTCCAAGGTGCAGCACACCGTCGAGCAGGTCGACGCGAAGCAATGGGGCGTACGCCTCGCACTGTCCGAGGTGCGCGGCATCAGCGAGGAGGAGTGCGCCCGGATCGAGGACGGACAGCCGTACAGCTCACTGTCCGACTTCTGGCAGCGAGCCCGCCCCAGCAGGCCGATCGCCGAACGTCTCGCCGAAATCGGCGCCCTGGGCAGCCTGCACGACGGCCGGCTCACTCGGCGTGACCTGCTGCTGCAGATTGCCGAACTCCACCGGCAGACCCGGACCCGATCCGCGGGAAAGGGCCAACTACCCATCGATATGAACGCCGTTGGCGGAGAAGAGCCCAGTGGCCTGCCAGAAATGACCTCTCGTGAAGCCATGAGCGCCGAATTGGGCACCATCGGCATCGACGTATCCAAGCACCTGATGGAGCACCACCACCGCCTGCTGCGTGAGATCGGCGCAACCGACGCCGCTCACCTCACGGACATGCGCCCAGGACAACAGGTTCTCGTCGCCGGCGTACGGGCCTCCACCCAGACCCCACCGATCGCCAGTGGCAAGCGCATCATCTTTGTCACGCTCGAGGACGGTTCCGGCCTGGTCGACCTGGCGTTCTTCGAGGACTCCCATCCGGCTTGCGCTCACACCGTCTTCCACAGCGGGTTGCTCCTGGTCCGCGGCACGGTGCAGGTTCGTGGCACTCGTCGCACCGTTGTCGGCACCATGGCCTGGGACCTGGACGAGATCGCAGCCGCGCGCCGCGACGACGGCCCCGAAGCGGCACTCGCTCTCCTCGGTGCCAACCGTCCGCATCCGACGCCTGCTCAGCCGCAACGCACCCTGGCCAACGGCACCACGGGGGCTCGTCTGCACCCGTATGCCGATCTGCAACCAGCGGGCAGCCGATCAGCCGACTTGAAGAAGTTCGGCTACACCAGCCCGGGGAGTGCAGGATGACTACGCGTCGGCGCCACATAGCCCACCTCCATCTGCACGCCCAGCTGACCGAGGATCAGCACGGCGGCGTAATCGAACTGATGTGCGGCATTACGCCTCACGCCCAGGCTCTCCCCCCTGATGCCGTGCAACTGGACCTGACTTCGGCGCTCCGGTACTTCGGCCTGTCTCCCTATGACATGGTCCAGTTGGCGAAGATCAGGTTGAAGGCCCTCTACGACATCGACAGCAGCGCCGGTCTCGCGGGCAACCGCATGCTGGCCTCCATGGCAGCAGATGCATCCGCGCCGGGAGACACCACCTGGGTACCTGCCGAGCAGGCCGCTCAATGGCTCTACCCGCGCCCACTCGCCGCTCTGCCCGGCGTCGGCCCCGCCACGGCGTCGACTCTGAACAAGTTCGGCCTGCACACCATCGGGCAGATCGCTGACCTTCCCGCGGCCACACTGCAACGACTCCTCGGCGTCGGCCACGCAAGGCTGTTGGCCGAACGCGCTCGCGGCAACGACCCCCGCCCGGTCGTGCCCGAGGAACCCGCAAAGCACTTGAGCGCCGATCTCGTACTCGACAGCGACTGCCTCGATCCCGCGCAACACCACCGGGCCGTCCTGGGAATCGCCGAACAGATCGGCCAGCGTCTACGCGGTGAACGCCAAGTCACCGGCCGCATCACTCTCACGGTGCGCTACGCCGACCGCAGCTCCACCACGCGTACACGCGCCCTGCCGGAGGCCACCGACCACTCCCCCGCACTCGCCGCAATCGCACTGGGGCTGCTGGCCGGTCTCGGACTGCAGCGGGCACGAGTTCGCGCCTTCACGATCCGCGTCGACGACCTCCGGCCGGCCGGGGCCGCTCACCGCCAGCTCTCCCTCGACCCCGGTACCGACCGCGCCCGCGCCATCGAATCCGCTGCGGACAAGGCCCGCCGCCGCTTCGGCCCTGAGGCCGTACAGCCAGCCGCTCTCGCCCGGCGGCGATGAGCCTTCTTCTCTCCGCCATTCGGCCCGACCCCGCCTGCGCGAACCACGCCCCGGCCGGACCGTGGTGGCACGGCTTTCGCTGACGAGGTGGAGAACGCCGTCACCGCACGGGCCGCGCTGCTGGTCATCGGCGTGCTGGCACTGCAGCTGCTGTTCATCGCCTCTTACGCGCGCTGCACCGGCCCGACCCGACGGATGTCCCCTTCGGGGGCGTCGCCCCACAGCAGGTGTCCGGCCGGCTCGTCACCCAGCGACGCTGAGCCGCGGTTCGGTCATCTCGCATGCCCTGACCTGGCACGGGGGCGGAGAGCGCACGGTCGCCCTCCCCGCCCCCCTGCGGCAAGGCGAAGGTCAGCCCAGCATCTCCTCGATGAGGCCGGCGGCCCGCGCCGTACCGCCCTCGGCCCGGGCCTCGGCGCGGAGCAGCGCCGAGCGCCGGGCGACATCCGGGTCGGCGGTGAGTTCGGTGAGCGCGGTGCGCAGGGCCACGGCGGTGGCGTCCGCCGTATCGATGCGGCGGGCCACACCCAGGCCGGCCAGCCGGTCCGCGTTCATGAACTGCTCGGCCCCCTGCGGGACGGCGATCATGGGAACACCGGTGTACAGCCCCTCGCTGCTGCCGCCCATACCTGCATGGGTGACGAACGCGTCGGCCTGTTCCAGGATCGCCAGTTGGGGCACCCAGGAGTGCACCTCGACATTGCCCGGGATCTCGCCGAGTTCGTCCGGGTCCGTGTGCTTCCCGATCTGGAGCACGACGTGCCAGCCCGCCAGGTCGCCGTAGGCCTCCAGACACCGGCGGTAGAACTCGGGCTGCTTCGTGTACGCCGAGCCCAGGGAGATCAGCAGTACGTTCTCGGCGTCGGCCGGCCGGGCCCAGGTGTCCCGGTCCGCACGCGAGCCGAAGCAGGGACCGACGAACGTCACGACGTCGGTGTCGACGTGGTCCGCATGCGGCTGCATGGCCCTCGGAATCATCGCCAGGGCCCTCGCGGGCCGGCCGGAGAAGGTGTCGACGTCTGTGGTGGACGCCCCCGACACGGCGAGCCACTGCGTGAACTTCGCGCGGTACGCGTCGGCGCCCGGCAGCGCCCACAGTGCCGCCGCCATGCCGTCGTCGTAGCCGTCCCAGGCCACGAAGGTCGGGGACAGCTGGACGACGGGCCTGCCCTGCGACTCGGCGAGTGCCCGCGCGGCGTAGGCGCCGATGTCGTACAGATACAGATCCGCCGGGTCCTGGTCGTACGCGGCACGCAGCTGCGGCAGGGCCTGCACGGCGTCGTCGAGGAAGACGTCCATCGCGGCGATCGGGTCGTCCGGCCACACGTTGTCGGCGACCGGCAGGACCGAACCGTACGGGACGAACTCGGCGCCGGTGGCCGTGATCAGGCCGGCCACCGCGGGGTCGTTGGCGTACGTCACCCGGTGGCCGCGCGCCACCAGCTCACGCACGATCTCGAGGCTCGGCAGGACGTGACTGACGGCGGGAATGCCGATCATCGCGATATGGGTACGGCGACGGGACATACGGAATCACTCGTTTCAGGTCTACGGCGAAGAGGACACACCCGACCGGCGCGCCGCCCGGAACCTGCCGGGGAACGCGCACGGGTCGCGGTACGGGAGCGGGGCCGCTGCCCCGTCCGTGTCAGCTGTAGATCTGGTGGAAGTGCATGCGCCGCATCCTAAAGCGCTCCCCGGTGGTACGCGAGGGAATTCCGGCGCTGCACGGCGCGGCTGACCGCCGGCCGGCACGTACTGAACGCCACACGGCTCCTCCCTGACCGCCGCCCGAGGTGCGAACCAACTCCTGGCGACCAACTGACACAGGGCCCTCCCGGCATCCCCGGCACTGCTGTCCGCGCCGCTTCCCTCACTCGATGGCCACGCGGAGGCAGCGCCTGTTTCGCGATGCCTTCACGCCTGGGTATGACCCAAGGCGACTTCCGCGCCGTCGCCTTCCCAGCCCTGCTGGGTACGCCACAGCACCTGGACGCCGAAGACCTCGTGGACCGTGGCAGCCGACCAGTCCTCGGCCGGCGGCCCGGCGAGAACGAGGCAGAGGAGACCGGCGGGCTCGGGCAGCGTGTGGTTGATCTCCAGAAGCCGGACCGCTCCCGCACGGAGATCGGCGTACGTGGCGAGGCCTGCACCGAGCACCTCGTACAGCAGGTGACCGTCCTCGGTCCTGCAGGACACGTCGACGACCTGGGAGCCCGGCTGCGGCTGACGATCGGCCCGCAGGAGCGCCGCCATGAGTTCGAAGCGCACCGCCTCATGCGTCTTGCAGGTGCGGTCAGCCGCGGCGGAGTCCTCCAGGATCTGGCGAAGCCCGGCGCTCGGAGCAGGCTGTTCCGATGAAGCGACGGCGACGGGAGTGGATGTCATGGGGGCGGATTCCTTCGGCTCGGACGGCATGGGGGTCTCGGTCGTATCGGAGAGATCGGCACCCGCGGACGGCTCCGGGGCCGCCGACAGCGGCGAGAGGGCGGGACGGCCGCCTTCGCCGTCCGCTGCGTGGCCGGCTGCGGCGCCGACGCGGCGCTCGATCGTCCGCCGTGCCTCGGCCAGGTCCTCGGCCAGGCCGCTGCGCTCCAGTTCGGCCCGGAAGCGGTCGAGGTCCGGTACGCCGGAGACCGCTGCTCGGTTGGCGTTGGCCGCCAGATCCCGCAGCAGGTTCAGGCGGGCCCGGTCCGGGGATCCGAGCACGCGCCAGACGTCCAGCCAGTCGTGCTGATCCAGCCGCAGGCAGCGGTTGGCCATGCCTTTGAGTTCCGACAGTCGCGCTCGGAAGTCGTCCGGGACGTTCCCGTCCGCCAGCTCCTCGACGACGGCGAGCGCCTGTGCGTACCGCGGGGCCATGGTGGGCGAGATGGGCCGACGGCCGCGTTCGTCGACGGTGACGAAGCTGACGCTGGAGGCATGGCGCAGCACCCAGGCATCCAGTTCCGCCCCCTTGGCCGGAGGCGTGGAGCCGTGGCGCACGGCCATCAGCAGCGGGCGGTCCGTGGTGGGTGCCACGGCCTCGACCTTGTAGTTGCCGCCGGTGGTGTGGCCGATCACCCGGACCCGGATGTCGGTGCCGATCTCCGGAACGTCTGCCCTCGTCTCCGCGTCGGAGGCGCTGCCCGTCGGGAGGCCGGGCAGCAGCGGACTCCGGCTGTTCGGGGTCTGCGTCAGGGCCTCGGGGAGCGGGGCGGTGTGCAGGATGGTCAGGCTCTGGGTGCTGCGGGTCAACGCGACATAGAGCTGGCGCAGCCCCGACGGGCCGCGGTCCGCGATGGTGGCCGGCTCGACGACGAGGACGTGGTCGAACTCCATGCCCTTGGCCTGCGCGGCGGCCAGGACGGTCACCGCCTCACGTTCCTGTGTGGTGATGGCTTCGGACGCGTCCAGGTGACGGCCGATCTCGTCGAGCCAGCCGGAATCGTCGGGAACGATCACGGCCACCGAACGAAGCGTGCGTCCGTCGCTGCTGCCGACGAGGCGGACAGCCTGGGCGATGGTGTCACCGAGCAGCTTCCACGGCTCGGTCGCGATCACCCGTACGGCGTCATCTCCGGCGGCGCGCACGGCCAGCGGATAAGGCAGGGAGGGGGCGACCGTCCGGGCCAGAGGGGCGACGAACTCCATGATCTCGGCCGGTACGCGGTAACTCGTGTTCAGCTCTGCGACGCGCCAGTCGCCGTGGTCGGAGAGAAGCGCGCCCAGGCGGTCCCAACCGGCGTACTGGTAGGGGCCGGTGGCCTGCGCGAGGTCGCCGAGGACGGTCATCGAACCGCCCCTCGCGACCCGGCGGCGCAGGGCGCGGGCCTGCATCGGGGTCAGGTCCTGGGCCTCGTCGGCGACGATGTGACCGTAACGTCGCGGCGTCTCGCCCGTGATGAGGAAGCGGAGTTCCTCCAGGCAGACGCGGTCGTCGAGGGTCCAAGGATCGTCCTCGGCCCTGTCGGCCCGAGGACGGTGCAGAGACGCCTGTTCTGCCTCGTCGAGGATGCCGTCGGCACAGTCGCGCAGGAGACCGGGCGAGTCGTACAGGCTGCGCAGGGCCTCGCGGGCGCCCGGCGAGGGCCAGACACGGTCGAGGAGGCGCTCCACCTGGCGGTTGCGTTCCAGGCTGCGGCGGATCGTGCCGTCGGCGCCGCGCCGCGGGGCGAGGGCGGTGAGTTCCCGCAGGAGCCGGTCGACGAGCAGGCTGCGGAAGCGGTCGCGGCGCTCGCGATGTGCGCCGTCGCCGGCGCGTGCCTCCTCCAAGAGGGCGAGCACCTCCGAGCGCGGGATGCGCAGGGTCGTACTGCCGGCGGTGACGGTGAAGGCCGGCTCGTCGCCCTGGAAGGAGGGTGCGGCGAGGAGGGCATCGAGGGCGTCGGGGCGACACTCGCGCTCGACGCGCTGCCGCAGGACGGCTGCCATGCGCTCGTCGGACTTCACCAGCCGCGCCTGCGGGGTGTCGGTGCCGAGAATCTCACCGTCCCACAGGCGGGTGAGCTGGACGGCGTTGACGTCACGAGTGCCGAGGGTGGGCAGGACTTGGCCGACATAGTCGAGGAACCGCTGGTGCGGTCCGATGACGAGCATGTCCTGCGCCTTGAAGTGGTCGTTGTTGACGAGCCAGGTCACACGGTGCAGCCCGACGGCGGACTTGCCCGTACCAGGGCCTCCCTGCACGACGAGGATGTCGGAGGGGGAACCGGTGACCAGGTCCATCTGGTCGCGGCGGATGGTCTCGACGATGTCCCGCATGCGCCCGCGGCGTGAGCGCTGGAGCTCACGCAGGAGCAAATCGTCCGGCGAGAAGGACTTGCGGCGCAGCAACCGGGCGACGTGAGCGGGAGTGTGAGCCGGCGCACGCTCCTCGCCCTCGGAAGTGCCGGGCGGGGGCTCTGTCTCCTGGGCCTCGGAAGGTGTCCCGGCGTCGTCGGAGGTGGCGGGCTCGGCCATGGCCGCGTCGTCCGCGGCCGGCCGCGGCTCGGGAAGGCCTTCGAGAACGGGGACGGGCACGGGAATCGGGCCCGGCGCCGAGCCTGCCCGCGCGATGTCGTCGGCGTAGTCCTCGACGATGCGCTGCACGCAGCGCAGCTGGCGCCGCAGAACGACATCACCTGGGGCGTGTGGTTCCACCGCGAGCCACTTCGTGGCCACCGGGGTGGTCCACAGCACGACCACGTTGTCGCGGGTCGCGACGTCGGAGACGGCACGTCGGCCGACGTACCAGGGGCGGGGCCCGCTCCCCGGCTCCTCCGGTGCGTCGACGCGGGCGACGACCAGCGACTCGTCGCCGAGTCCCCCGTACGCCGCGGCCCTTTCCTCGGCGTCGAGCCGGTTGGCGATCCCGTCCTTGCCGGTGGCGGAGGCCGTGGCGGCCGACTCCCCGGTCATCTCGGCGAGCCGCGCGGTGTAGCAGTCGTACGCGCGGTCGACGGCCTTCTGCTCACCGGCGATGACCTGGTCGCGTGTGATGGTGTCCATCCGCTGTCCCTCCCTGACGAGACGCCGCTGCCGGCGTACTCGCGCCCCGTTGACGCAACTGTCGTCATGCTTCTGGTGACGGCCGGTCAGGAGACCTCTGACGAGCCGGGTGTTGCACACCTCGATGGCCACGGAGGGCGGGCCCCTCCCCCCTTCAGCAGCCACTGCCCCAGCATTTCAGTCATTGACACAGTTCACAAGCACTTCAAGGAAACGGCTCCTGGCAGGCCGGCGGTCCGGGTCTGCGGGCGGCGGCCGAAACAATCGCGGACGGCACCGGTGAAGGCACGAACCGACGTCGGCGGGCCTACACCTGACAAACGTCATCTCTTCACGTGCACAAGATCGTTCCCAGGGAGGATGGATGACCGGTGTGACGCGAAGAGGATGGGGAGCTCTGCCACCCACACCTGACGAAGCGGGGCCCGCCCATGCGCAACACCCGACCGTACTCTCGTTCCGACCGCCGCAGAGCGCGCCTGGCCGCCGCGGCGTCGGCGGCCCTGTTGTCGCTCGTGGTCGGCGCGTTTCCGGCCGGGGCCACCTCCCCGCTGTCGGCCACCGCCACCGCGTCTGCCGCCTCGACCACGACCGACCTCAACCGGAAGGCGCTGCGCGCCTCCCTGCATGCGTTTCACCAGGCGGGGATGTACGGGGCCTATTCATCGGTCAGGGACGGCTCCGAACGGTGGCGCGGAGCGGCAGGCGTGGCCGACATCGACACCGAACGGCCGATGCGCCCGGACTACGAGCACCGGATCGGCAGTATCACCAAGACCTTCACCTCGGTGGCCGTCCTCCAGCAGGTGGCCAAGGGCCGGATCGACCTGGACGCCCCGATCGGCGACTACCTTCCGGAGCTGGTGCCGGGCGAGCGGGGCCGGGAGGTGACGGTGCGGATGCTGCTCAACCACACGAGCGGCATCGCGGACTACATATTGCCCGCCTTCCCCAAACTGGTGACGGACCCGGGTCAGGCCCTTGACGAGGGCCGGTTCCGCGAGCTGTCCCCCGAGGAGCTGATCCGCCTCGGCCTGGCGGCCGCGCCGCCGGCGCCGCGTGGCACGCACTCGTACGCGAACACCAACTACATCATCGCCGGGCTGCTGCTGGAAAAGGTCACGGGCCAGGAGCCGGAGGCGTACATCACCGAAAACGTCATCCGCAAGGCGGGACTACGGCATACGTACTTCCCGCGCTCCGCCCGCATATCGGGGCCGCACGCCAAGATGTACGAGTCGTTCTACGGAACCATCGAACCGGCGCGCGACTACAGCGTCTACGACATGTCCTGGGCCGGGACGGCCGGTGCGATGGTCTCCACGATGAACGACCTCAACGACTTCTACCGCCGGCTCCTGGGCGGGAAGCTGCTCGGCGCGGCGGAGCTGGGGGAGATGAAGACGACGGTTCCCGCCTACGAGCCCGCTCCGGGACAGGAGGTGGCGATGCGGTACGGCCTCGGCCTGTACACGCTCAAGATGCCCAGCGGCGGCTGGTACTGGGGCCACGACGGAGCCGTGTTCGGGGCCGGGACCTGGGCACTGTCCACGGAGGACGGGCGCCGCCAGGCCTCGATCGGCTACAACCTGATGAAGTACGAGCGGTTCGGCGATGACGGCAAGCCGTTGCCGGACCCGATCGGCAACGCATTGTTCGGATACATGGACGGAGCGCTGAGCGGCGCCCCCGCCGTGCGGGCCCCCGGCGCGTCACCGGTGCCTCAGCGGCTGCTCGCCCCCGAGCAGCTGCGGTGAGGCCAACGGCGGTTGTCCGGACGCGGAAGCGTCCGTGGACAGTCGGCCAAGGACCGTAACGATCTGCCGGCGTGCGGTCGCACACGGCAGGCTCCGCCAGCACCTGCGCCTGCACCTGCGGGCGAAGCCGACCCAGCAGGCGTCGGCAGCGGCGGGCGGCGAAGTGCACGTTCACCGAGGCTGCGGGACGCGTACCGAGTGCGGGTGATGTGCCGGGGTGGTCCAGGCGTGCCGCCGCCTGGACCACACAATGGGAACGGGCCACCGCTACCGGTCGGTTCAGGCACAGGTCGGCCCCCTGCCGTACCTGGCCCGTCACGCCGCGCCAAGGACGGACTCGAGCCGCTACCGGTCCCGCAGCACGATTCCCGGAGTGGATCCGCCCATGTCCCCGATCCTCCACAGTTCCCGCACCTCCATGGCACGGCTTCACTCTGTGAACAAAGTCAATGACCGTAGTAGCCTGCCATGACCGAGGTCGCCGGGACGCCGCCCCCCGCCCGGCCCGCCCAGGACCCGGAGGCTTTGAATGCGTACAGGCGACGCCGTGCCGGTCAGTCTGGCCGAGATCGCCCGCATCGCGGGGGTGGGGCGTGCGGCGGTCAGCAATTGGCGCCGCCGCCACCACTCGTTCCCGTCCCGCATCGGCGGGACGGACGTGAGCCCGCAGTTCTCACTGGCCGAAATCGAACAGTGGCTGCGGGACAACGGGAAGCTGCACGACGTCGGCGGCCGCGAACTGCTGTGGCCCCGGTTCGAGGCACTGGGCAGCAGGGACGAGTCGGGCCTCGCGGTCGCCGAGGCGGCACGCCGGATGCGCTCGCCCCGCGCGCGCACCGCTTCCCCCGCGCTCTCCGAGGAGGCGCGGGAGCTGGCGGGCGAGGCGGCGCGGCTGGGGCGGAGCGAAGGGCCGCGCGAGACGTTCGAGTTCCTGCTGCAGCGGTGGCTGGACACCCACGTACGACAGCTCAGCACCACACCCGCACCACTCGCCTCACTCATGGCCCGGATCGCACTGGACGCCCGCCTCACCGCGGGTGGCGCACCGGGTGAACAGGGGGGCGAAAGCACGGGCCCGGGTGGACTCACGGTCTTCGATCCGGCGTGCGGCACGGGTCACCTGGCAGTGGCCGCCGCGCAGGAGTACGACGGCCTGGGCCTGACGCTGCTCGGCTGCGAACGGGACCCCGCGCTCGCTGCCCTCGCCACCGCCCGGCTGGCTTTCGCCACGGAGGGCCGGGCCGGCGTACGCACCGACATCGCCGCTGCCGACGCACTGCGTGACGACCCCTTCGCGGATCTCCGCGCCGACATCGCGCTGTGCAACCCGCCCTTCAACGAACGCGACTGGGGCTACGAGGAACTGGCGACCGACCAGCGCTGGACCCACGGCCTGCCCCCGCGAACCGAGCCGGAGCTGGCGTGGGTGCAGCACGTACTGGCCCATCTGCGGCCGGGCGGCAGCGCCGTCGTCGTCCTCCCCCCGGCCGTCGCCTCCCGCAAGTCGGGCCGCCGCATCCGGGGGTCGCTGCTGCGTACGGGCATGCTGCGAGCGGTCGTCGCGCTGCCGCCGGGCTGCGCACAGCCTCACAGCGTCTCGCTCCAGCTGTGGGTCCTGCGCGCCGCGTCCGGCTCTGCCGCAGCGGCCCCCCAGGACGCGCTCCTGGTCGACGCGACACGGCTCGCCAGGCCGGGCTCACGCGAGCAGGGACCGGACTGGGACGCCCTGACGGACTTCGTACATTCCGCCTTGTCACTCCTCGACGCGCCGGAGACGGTGCTGCCGGACGGTGCCGTGCGGATGTCCCTGCTGGATTTGCTGGACGATGAGGTGGACGTGACACCCGGGCGTCACACGTCCATGGCCGGCGAGCCGTCGGAGGACGAAATGGCCGCCTCATGGTCGGAGCTGACCACCGGCCTGAGTCGACTGACGGAGCTGGCACAGGACCTGTCGAAGCTCGGCCTGTCACCCGGGGGGTCACGCACGACGGCGACGGTGGGTGACCTCGTCAAGGCCGGCGCACTGACCCTGCGTGCGGGAGCGCAGCCGTCGGACAGCGAGGCACCGCCGCGGGACTCCGGAACACCGCTGCTCACCGTCGCGGACCTGCTGATGGACGGTGCCCCGGGTACGAGGGTTGCCACCGAGGCCGCCCAGACCACGGCGGAGGAGGGCGATGTGGTGGTGGCCGGCGTCGTCCGGGCGTTCAGGGCCTGGGTGCACGAGGGACCGCCGGTCGCGCTCGGCCCCCAGCTCTACGTCCTGCGCGTCGACCCCGGGAAGCTCAGCGCCCAGTTCCTGGCCGGCTGTCTGCGCGCCCCGTCCAACGGCCGCCAGGCCGGCACCCATGCCTCGAGTTCCTCACGGGTCGACATCAGACGACTGCATGTACTGCGGCTCCCCCTGGAGGAACAAGGTCGTTACGCAACGGCGTTCCGCCGCCTCACCGCATTGCGCGAGTTGCTGACCAGCACGGACGGGCTCGGCAGAAGCCTCGCGGACGACATGGGTGACCGGCTCGCCGCAGGCGGGCTCGCGGCCGGCGACTGACCGGCGCGCCTTCCGGGGGAGCGGCGCGGCAGCGGACGGGACGGCGGCACGGGTCCCTTGAGCCGCACAGCCGACGGCCCGCCCGCCCCGGGCAGGGGCGGGCGGGCCGTGGCCTGTGCGATCCGGCGTCAGCCGATCTCGGCGCCGTACGCCGCCAGCGCCTCGGGCACCGGCTGGAAGAACGTCTCACCGCCCGAGGAGCAGTCACCGCTGCCGCCCGAGGTCAGGCCGATCGCGGTGTCGCCGGAGAAGAGCGAGCCACCGCTGTCACCGGGCTCGGCGCAGACCGTGGTCTGGATGAGGCCGTTGACGATGTCGCCGCTGCCGTAGTTGACAGTGGCGTCCAGGGCGGTGACCTCACCGTCGTGGACCTGGGTGGTGGAGCCGCTGCGGGTCACCGACATGCCGACGGTCGCGTCGCCCGCCTTGGTGATCGCCTGGGTGGATCCGTTGTAGAGGTCGACCTCGCTGGGGTGCTCCGCGTCGGACGTGTACTTGACCAGGCCGTAGTCGTTGTCCGGGAAGCTGGAGCCCTCGTTGGCGCCGATCTCCGCACCGCCCTGCGTGTCGGACCAACTGGTGATCCCCTCGGTGCAGTGGCCGGCGGTCAGGAAGTACGGCTCGCCGTCCTTGACCACGTTGAAGCCCAGCGAGCAGCGTCCGGTGCCGCCCCAGATGGCTTCGCCGCCCGCGATGAGGGGCTTGAACTCCCCTGCGGACTTCTTCAGTTCGGCCTTCGAACCGAGCCCTTCGACCACCTTGCTGAGCTTGTCCCAGGCCGCGCCGTCGACCGTACGGTCGGCCGTGACGACCACCTTGTTGCTGACCGGGTCGACCGCCCAGGAGGTGCCGGGGATGGTGGCCTTGTCGGTGAGGGTCTGCCGGACGTCCGTCAGCTCGGCGAGCGTGTTCTGAACCAGTCTGGCCTTGCCGCCCGCCTGGCGGACCTGCTCGGCGGCCGCCTCGTCGATGACGTTGACGACGAGGTTGTCGGCCTTTGCGTCGTAGTACGCGCCCGCCGTGTCACCGCCCAGGGCCTTGTCCAGGGTGGCGGCGAGATTTCCGGCCGCGTGCGCGCTGAGGGTACGCGGGGTGAACTGGGGCACGTCGTCACTGGCGTTCGCGGTCTGGAACGTGAATCCTGCCGCGACCAGAGCGAGGACGGCCGATCCGGCCAGGGTCACACGCTTCCTGGGTATGCGTCGGTGCTGCAACTTGGACCTCCTGTGGGGCCGTGCACGGACATGTGGGGTGTCCGGAACACGGAGGATGGGGCGCCCACTATTCCGATCTGGCCAGTAGCACACAAGGTCGACTTCCGGACGCACACATGACGACAACGGTTCACCCGCGAGCCGTTCACAAATTGGGTGTCGCACCACGTCGGTTACGTTCGCGAACACCCGGTGCAACGGGCTTTTGACAGCGGGTGAGGGCTGGTCCTGTCCTGTTTCGGCTCCTGGAGTCCGGATGCCGTGGAGGGCACTCCTGAAGACGAACACCACTGAATGCCCCCGAACGTCCCGAACGCCACCGGCTCGTTCCGCCAGGGAGTGCCGGTATCGCTTCCGATAGGTCATCATCGAACAGGCGGTACACGCTGGGCACCTGCTGCCCGGACCGGGCGGAGCGACCGAACGGAGGAGCGGCGTGCGGAGTCAGGTGCGCGTGGCGGACGGACGGCATCTGATGGTCGAGCGTCAGGGGGACCCCCGCGGCAGACCGGTGTTCCTCCTGCACGGGATGCCGGGCAGCCGGCTGGGCCCCGCTCCGCGCGGGATGGTCCTCTACCAGCGGAACATGCAGCTGATCTCCTATGACCGTCCGGGCTACGGCGGCTCCGACCGGTTGCCGGGGCGGCGGGTGATGGACGTCGCCGAGGACGTACGGGCGATAGCCGACTCCCTCGGCCTGGAGCGCTTCGCCGTGGTCGGCCGCTCGGGCGGCGCTCCGCACGCTCTGGCCTGCGCCGCGCTGATGCCCGACCGGGTCACCCGCACCGCCGCTCTGGTAAGCCTGGCCCCCTGGGACGCCGAGGGACTCGACTGGTTCGACGGGATGGCCGCTTCGAACGTGCTCGCGTACTCCAGGGCGGCGGCGGACCCGGACGGGCTGGCGGAGTCCTTCATCAGCCGCTCGGAGGAGATCCGGCAGAACCCGGTCCGGCTCCTGGACGACCTGCGCCGGGAACTGACCGACTCCGACCGGACCGTGGTCAACGACGCCGGAATCCGCACCATGCTCCTCGCCAACTTCCGCGAGGGGCTCCGCACGTCGGCGTACGGGTGGATCGACGACGTGATCGCGTTCTCCCGGCCGTGGGGGTTCGACCCCGCGGACATCAGGGGGCCGGTGATGTTGTGGCACGGCGTGAAGGACGTGTTCTCACCCGTGGGCCACTCCCGCTGGCTGGCAGGGCAGATCCCGGGTGCCACCACCGTGCTGGAACCGGCGGCGGCGCACTTCGACGCCCTGTCCGTGCTGCCCGACGTGCTCAACTGGCTGCTGGACGACCGGGAAGCGGCGGTCTGCTGATCGTGAGAGGTGCTCCGGGCTCCGGACTTCCGGAGCCCGGAGGCTCACACCGACATCGGCTCCAGCTCGCGCCTGAACCTCCGCTCGTCCCTCGCTATCCGGGTCAGCGGATGCTCGTCACCGAGCTGCCGTGCCAGCTCGTCGCCCGTCTCCGCCCGCAGCCTCAGCGCCTCGTCCTTACGCCCCATCGCATCGAGCGTCACCGCGATATTCGACGTCATGGCCAAGGTCTCCGGGTGGTGTGCCCCGAGAACCTCCCTGAGCTGACCGGCCAGCTGCCGCTCCGTCTCCAGCACTATGTCGAACTCGCCCCGGTCAGCCGTGGCACTGGCCAGGTTCATCACGGAGAACAGCGTGTTCGGGTGCTCCCGTCCGAACACCTCGCGCATGGAGGCGACCACCCGCGTCAGCAGCTCCTCCGCCTCCAGGGGGGCGCCCGCCCCCGAGAGGTAGACGCCGAGATTGTTCTGCGCGGCCAGGGTGTACGGATGCTGCTCCCCGGGCACATTCATGTACTGGTCCACCACCTCTTGCGCGGCGTCCCTGGCCGCGACGGCCTCCCCCGCGGCGAACAGGTCCGCCGCCATGTTGAGATCGCAGGCCAGTGATTCCGGGTTGGCCGAGGTGTACTTGGCCCGGTACCTGGCCCGGGTGGCCACCGTCAGCCTGCGCGCGTCCTCCAGCTGCCCCGCCCTGCGCAGCGAGACGGCGAGGCTCTTGGCTGCGCTGAGTGTGGTGGGGTAGGTCCGGCCGAGAGTGGCCTTGAAGCTGTCGTACGTCCGGCTGAGCAGGCCGACCGAGTCCTCGTACCGTCCGACCTCACGCAGGTCACGTGCCAGACACATGGCGGAGGACAGGCTGTACGGGTGCTCGGGCCCCAGCACCTCGGACCGCAGGTCGTAGACGTCCTGGTCGATCTCCCTGGCGCGGGCGTACTGCCCGACGCTCCGCAGGTTCAGCGCCAGGTTGTTCGCCGCGGCCAGTGTGCGGGGATGCCTGTCGTGGAAGATCTGGCTGAACCCCTCGTGCGCCGCGGTCGCCAGCTCGATCGCCTTTCCGTAGTCGCCGAGAAGCCCCAGGTCGATGGCAAGGCTGCTGGTAGTCATGTACGTGTGCGGATGCTCGGGCCCCAGCACCTCACGCTGCCGGCTGAGAGTGAACTCGTCGAGCTCCTTGGCCTCCACGTACCGGCCGCGGGTACGAAGGATGTTGGAGAGGTGGAAGCAGAGGTAGAGGTACTGCAGATCCCGCTCCCCCAGCATCTCCCGCCACGTCTCGCGGAGCTCGTCCCCGAGCCGGCCCGCCGTCCGGACGTCCCCCCGCTTCCACAGGTAGCGCACCCGGTCGATCAGCAGCCTGCGGGTCTCCGGCTCCCTGCAGTTGCGCGCGTCCGACGGGCCGAGGTGCGGCCAGATGGTGGCGAAGCGCGGCCAGGTCTCCGGATTGTCGATCGGCTCGTCGTCATCGGGCCGGGCACCCGCCAGGATGCGGTGGACGACATGCCTGGCCTCGCGCTGCTCCTCCTCGCTGAGCTGTGCCCTGATCACCGCTTGCACCAGACGGTGCACCTGGATGGAGTTCGACACCTGGTCGACCTTGGCGAGGGCGAAGCGGCCGATCTCACGGATGACCCGCCCCAGCACCAGCTTCTCCTGGAGCGAGGCGTCGTACGGCTTCAGTGCCTCGATCATCTCCTTGCTGTAGAGGAGATTCGCGGAGATCGGCTCGGGTGCGAAGAACGCGCAGAGCTGGAGCAGCCGCACCGCGGCGGGCGAACGCTCCTTGAGGCGTTCGATGGAGATGTTCCAGGTGGCCGCGACAGGCTCCGGGTAACCCGCCGGCTGGTTCAGGGCGAGGACCTGGGGGGCCTGGCGGGCCAGTTGTTCCAGGTAGGTGTCGATGGGGGTCGCGGTCTCCGCGATCCACGCCGCCGCCTGCTCGACTGCGAGCGGCAGATCTCCGACGGCGGTGGCCACCTGGGCGGCGTCCTCGTTGCTCAGCCCCGGTGCACGACGCTGGAGGTGCTCGATCGACTCCTCCCGCAGGAACACGTCGACGGGCAGCGCGTCACCGTGCTGGGACCAGGTCTGGTTCCTGGACGTGACGAGGATGTGGCCCGAGCCACCCTGCGGGAAATAGCGGCTGAGGCGTTCGGGATCGTCCGCGTTGTCGAACACCAGCAACCAGCGTTCCGAGGGCACACCTCGGCGCAGCAGGTCCACCGCTTCCTGCGACGCGGCTGCCATGTCGTCACCACCCTGGGCGCCGAGCCGAACGGCGAGTTCGGCGAGGCTCGCCACCACGTCGTCGATCTGCTCGGACGATATCCACCACACCAGGTCGTAGTCGGCCATGAAGCGGTGCACATACTCCAGAGCCACCTGGGTCTTGCCGACGCCGCCGAGGCCGTACAGGGTCTGCGGCTGCGGCAGCACGACGGCCATGCCGCCGCCGAGCTGGTCACGCATCCGCTCCAGGACCAGAGAACGGCCGGTGAAGCCGGGGTTGCGGGGAGGCGCGTTCCAGATCCTGGGCACGGTGCCGGGGAAGCGAGGCCCTGGCGACATTCCGTCGCCGAGCTGTACCGGCCGGTCCAGGGCGCGCATGAGGGCCGTGGTGGCATGCACCTCGTCCAGCCGGAAGAGGTCGACCGGGTTGCGGTCGATGTACGGCGCGGAGAGCCGGACATCACTGACTCTGAGCGGCAGCAGCTGACGCCGCCCGCCGCCGGGATCCTCGGCGACCGCCCTGTTCCACAGGTCCACGGCTCGCTGCGACTTGAGATAGGCGCTGGAGAGCAGAACGACCGTACGGGCCGCGGTGTCCGCCGTATGCGTGGCGTCCACGGTGACGGGGTCGGCAGAGACGTCGCGCGGGACCACCCGGAACCCCGCCCGGGTGAGGACCGATTCGATCCAGTCCGCCCACATGCGGTTCTCCGCCACATAGCTGAGGAAGAGATCGGCGGGCAGCGCGGGCCTGCGCCGGGTGAACGCGTCGCGAATCCGCAGCCGGATCTCCTCACTCACCGGAGGCATCGCGGTGACCTCCTGCTGCGTGACGACCGCGGTGAGACGTTCGAACGCCGACAGGAGCGAGTTGCTGAGTCCGGTCTCGTCACCGAAGGTGGCGAGGGTCTCCTCGTACGCGTAGTACGGGCGGTAGGGGATCTCCACCGCCCCCCAGTAGGCGGTGAGTTCGTCGCCCGAGAGGTCACGGGGCAGCCGGTCGAACTTCAGGCGGGCCAGTGCCCGGCCGGCATCGGCCTTCTCCTTCTCGCCCTCGTCGATCCGCATGGGGACGGGGAAGATGGAGATGGGCCGGCCGGTGTAGCGCTCGGCGATCTGCCGGGCGACCGAGGCCGCGCCGTCGATGGACTGGTCACTGAGGGTGAAGCAGTCCACGAGCACGTCCGGGAGGTGAACGGTGCAGATGTCGGCGATGTCGCTGAGGCCCGTACGGCTGTCGATGAGGACGTAGTCGTAGTTGGCCTTCATGTCGTCCCGCAGGGCGTCGAAGAAGTGGCCGCCGCCGAGCCGGTCGTAGAAGTTGTCCCAGTCGAAGGTGGAGACGGTCGCGGAGTACTCGCGGTTCTGCCGTCCGGCGGACACGAAGTCGAGCATGCCGCCCCGCGGGAACTCCCAGCCGAGCTGGTCGGGCATGAGCGAGACGGCGTGCGGCTGGATACGGGCGTAGTCGCGGTGCCAGTCGTCCGCTCGCTGGGCGGGGTTGGTCGCGGCCCACGCGTATTCGGTGATCAGGTCGATCACGCCCGTGGTGGCCCCGAGCGTCGAGGGGTCGAGGAAGGGGTGGAAGAACCGGTGGAGCCCCGGGGCTTCCAGGTCCCAGTCGAGGGCCAGCACCCGTTTGCCGTTGGCGGCGAGGATCCAGGCGGTGTTGGCCAGGGCCATCGTGCGCCCCGTGCCGCCTTTGTACGAGTAGAAAGTGACGATGCGCCCGTCACGACCGGCTGTCATACGTCCTCCGCATCCGTCGCAGGGTCGTGCAGGTCGGGTATGAACTGTGTGTTGCCCATGGGCCCCATCAGTCGCGTCCGTTCGCTGTGCCGTCCTCCGGCCGGTGGATAGACCGTGGCGTGCCTCAGATACTGCTGGGCGGCCACCTCGACCACTTGGGGAAGGATCTGGCCGAACGCTTCCATGCTGGGTACCCCCTTGGCCGCGACACGGCAGAAGGCCCGCCCCTGCCGCATCTTGACCGGCATCGTCTGCTCGAGTTTCTCGGTCAGTTCGGCCTCGGCCGCCCTGCTCTGGTGGTCATCCCTGCACCAGGGAACGACCATGGTCACCCAGGGACGGTTCTCCCTGTCGAAGGCGGCGAGCCGCCGTCTCAGGTCTTCGTCCTGCAGGGCCCAGCGATCGACCAGCAGGATCTCGGGGGTGCTGGGCGTCTGCTTGCCCTCCCGCTGCCCGGGCTCCTCGTCGAACGACGTGATGACGGCCTGGTAGTTGAGGGAACGCACGAGCTCTTCGGCGACATAGGCCAGTGGTCTGGCAGCAGCCGGATGGTAAGGGTTCCACTCCTGCGGATTGTCGCCGTAGTACTCCGGGTTCCGGCCTTCCGGCAGGTCGTGACGAGTGGGTGCGGCGATGGTGATGCGCATGGGCCTCGGGCCGCCCGCCCCGCTTCCCGGTGCGCCGAAGGCGCTGGGAACCGTGCGGAAGTCGAGAGGTCTGCCCGAACCGATCTGTACGGTGTCGGCGACATTGACGATGCGTTTGGCCAGGTGGTAGACGGCCTGCTCGTAATCCTGGGCGAACAGAGTGAGCTTGATCAGCCCGTAGAGCCCGTCGCTGACGTAGCGGTCACCGAAGTCCCGGTGATTGAACTGTAACCGTTCGGCCGGCCCGGGCAGTTGGCTCGGCTGCACCGGCACCCAGAGCGCCGGCACGATCGCCTCGGCCGGCTGATTCGACCGGGCCCGGTGATGAATGGCGCGCTGCTCGAAGGCGTACCACTCCTTGCCGCACATCTCACTGGCGAAGTAGCGCGGCGAGAACAGCGGGACGAAGACCCGGCAGTTGGCCAGGACATTACCCAGCCTCTCGGACCAGCCTTCGCCGGAGCGTATCTCCCGGTCCATGAAGCCGGCCGGCGATCCTGCGGGAAGATTGGTCATGGCCATCACATGACCGCAGAGATCTTGGAAAAGCCGTTCGACCCACATGTCTGGGTCGGATCCACCGCCGTACCCCGGTGTATGCGCGTAGCTCAGAAAAAAGTACGGCCGATGGTCCGCTCGCTGTTGCGTCATGCGTGCACACGACCCCCGTCCTGTGTGAGCACCCGCATCCCAAGACAGTGGAGAGGGTGCGAGCGCATTCATCATTCCGGAGCGGACTGTGCTCCACCCCCATGGCGTTCGGTCATTCAACGCCGCTTTTCAGTCATCCATACCCAGGATTCAGCAAACAGGTTCCTGATCCATGGCATTCATGAGGCTCTTCATCCCACTTGTCCCACGGACACCTCCGGCCTCGTCCCGGAGCGACCTCAGCAGCTGCATTCCTCCGACAGTGGGTTCGGCCGCCCCGTCCATCATGTCGAGTGCCTCGGGCACGCCGTCCATGAATTCGGGCACCAGGAAGGAAAGTCCCACGCGTTCGTACGTGTCGGCCAGCAGCCCGGAAAAAGGGACCCTTGCATTCCGATTCCAGGGCGGCGAGTACTCCCAGGACCCGTCCAGCGCGTAAAGATCCGTGACGTCCAGGAGAGCTCGCAGGCGGGCCTTCCGCAGACCGCGCATCAAAGCGTGGGCGAGTGTCCGGGTGTCCCCGGTCATGACGATTCCCACGGCCCCGTGCCCGTGCGGGCGCCTCGCGTTACGGCCGGCGACGAGCGGGGTCAGCGTGATGAGGCCTTCCGTGACTTCCGACGCCTGGCGGGGCGCGGCCCGCTCCAGCAGCGCCCAGGCCCTGCCGATGGACTCGGACCAGACCTCCGCGTCCGCCCGGCCCAGGCGCGGCGCGGCCGGAGCCTCGAAGCAGTTCCGGTACGGGTCCAGGTCCTCGAGGGCGAACCGGGGCGCGCTCCCCGCGGCGAAGTGCCGCACCGGGAGCCAGTCGGGGCTGTCCGCCCCTCTCGGGACGAGCCGTTCAGCGCCGTCATCCCGCCGGACCGAGAACCCCTCACCGAGAGCTCGTACCCGGACCCTGCCCGACTCGCCCGGCTCGGCGATCCGCAGCTCGCCGAGCGTGGGAAGGAAGAGCCTGCCGTCCCGGTAGTCCGCCGGCACCTCCAGGTCCAGACCGGACCGCACCGCGGCAGCCGCGACGTACGACGGTAGTCGCAGCGCCTGTCCGACGGCTTCGGGCCGCTCGGCATGCAGCCCTTCCAGGACGTCGAGCAGCCAGGTACGCGTGTACGCGTGCATGAGGACGCGGTCGAGGCCTGCGGCGCCCTCGCCGGAGGACTCCAGAACACCGGCGAGCCCCCACGCTTGGTCCCACCGTGCGCCACCACGGCCGTCCAGTGCGTCGTGGAGGCCGGCAAGGAGCGTACGGGTCAGGTCGTACTGCTCGGCGGCCAGTTCATCCCGGTCGACCAGAGCGGGTGACACGGTCGCTGCGCTCGTGCGCTCTTGGATCCCCCGCACCAGCGCATCCAGATCGGCGCAGTAGACGGACGGATTGTCGAAGTCGTTCACCGAGCGGTACCGGTGCGTGTAGAGCCCCCCGCCGCACGACCGGACGACGGGGCACCGGTGGCACGTCTCGCTGACACCTGCGAGGCCGAGCTGCCGCGCCCGGACCCCGGGGTGTCCGGCGACGTCGTCGAAGGAGTGCGAGAACACGTCGAACCCGGTGGCCGCCGCGCCCTCGTAGGCGCTCTTGAGGGAGTCGACCTGCTCCAGTTGTCCGTCCGTCTCGACGACCACCAGATCCGTGGGGGCGAGTCCGAGGGACTCGGTGAGACTGGGGCCGCCGCTCAGCGTGGAGAGGACCGAGGAGAACAGGCGCACCGGTACCGGGCTGCCCTCCTCCTGCCAGCGGTCGAAGACGGCGAGGAGCCACTCGGCGTAGGCGGTCGGCGATCCGTCGGGGCGGGGCGGCGGCGCCTCGAATGTGGCGTGCGGGAGAAGGAAGTCGATGAGCGGGGGGTCGAGCGCGACGAGGGCGTCCAGGACCGCGTGCGGATCGTTCGCGATGTCGACGGTGCACAGGAGCCCGAGATCGAGATGGCTGTAGCGGTCCTGCCGGAGCAGTTCGACCGCCTTCAGGACCAGGGGGTGACTGCTGCGTCCGTCGGCGAAGCGCCGGTGCCGGTCGTTGGCCGCACGGTCGCCGTCCAGGGAGATGCCCACCTTGACGCCGAACTCGTCGAAGAGGTCCAGATACCGGGGGCTGAGCTGAAGGCCGTTGGTGTGGATCCGGAGGTCGAGGTCGGCGACACCCGACAGGGCGGAACCGAACTCCTCGCAGACGCGCCGCAGACGGCGCGGGCCGGCCAGCAGAGGCTCCCCTCCGTGCAGGATCACTGTCACGGAGGGCAGTGCATGTGTCTTTGCGTGCTCAGCGAGACGCTGTGCCGTTTTGGAAATGACATGATCAGAAACCGTCTTGGGCCGGGATCTCCAGCTCTGATCAGCATGTTCGTAGACATAGCAATGATCGCAGGCAAGGTCGCACCTGCTGTGAACCTTCAGCACGATTTCGCGGAACGGTACCGCGGGGCCTGTCATTCCACCACTCTAGTCCAGCGGCGCCGGGAATTTGACCGACGACTACAGTAGCCTATCGGCCGAACGGGTGGAATTTTTACCGCTTTACGGCGCCTCCGTCCCCGCTGCCCTTACAGCGCGGAGTTGAATGTCGAGATCTGTGTCGGGCGGCCGCCTGCGGTCGCGAGCACCCGGCCCATCTTCCTGGCTGCTGCACTGCCGGATACTTCGATCTTCGCAAGCGGCACACGACGCTTCGCGACAGCGAAGTTCGGGGTTGATTCGTAGGTCTTCACGGGCGTCCTCGATGGGCTCGTTCCGGACACGGAAACAGCACCGGCACCTGCACCATTGCAGTGTCCGGCGGCACGACTTTACTCTCATGGCCCCGGTGTGCAACTCGACTCGTACTGCGGTGAACCGAGCAATTTGCAGCACTACTCCAAATGAACCGGACCCATTCGCGCAAGAACCGGGGTGACCACTACACCGATTACAGGAGTGATCATGACGGCGATTCCCGGACCACTGCAGAGCATGGTCTTCAGGAGCGCTGATCTGCCCGCACTCTTCCACCACACCGACGCGGTCGCCATCGCACGCCAGCGCGAGGCGGTCAACACCACCCGCGGCCAGCTGGCCCTGCTCGCACTGGGCACCGTGCCGGCCGCCCTGCCCTGGCACGCAGAGGTCGGGGCGCGCTTCCAACTCCTCGATGGTGTCGCGGTGTTGGCGTACCTCGGTGTCCTGATTTCGACCTACCTCGGCTCCCGGCGCAAAGCAAAGTCGCATTGGCAACTCAACCGCTCAGCAGCGGAGTTCATCAAGTCCAACTGCTGGCGTTACGCGGTCCACGGCTCGCCCTTCGACTCCGCCGTACAGCATCCCGAAGCGGTGTTCGCCAGCCGGCTGGAGGAAGGGCTTCAGGAGCTGCGGAAGGTCGGGTGGGACGACCCGAGGGAGGAGATGACGGACTCGGGCGGCGGCCTCATCACGGCGTCCATGCGGGAGTTACGGGACAAGGCCTTCACCGTACGGAAGGAGACGTACATCCGGGACCGGCTGATCGAGCAGCGTCGCTGGTACCGCAGGCGTCGGCTGGGGTCGCGGCGCGGGGCGCTCGTCTGGTCGAGCACCGTTGCCGCCCTGACGCTCCCGGCGCTGGTCCTCGCCGTGATGCAGACCTTCGGCGGCGCCGGCTCGTTCGCGCTCACGGGGACGTTCTCCGCCTCCGCTGCCGCCTGCCTCGCCTGGAACGAGATGCGCCGTCATCACCCGCTGGTGACCGCGCACTCCCTGGTCGAGGAGGACCTGGAGAACATGCAGGCCGCGATGGAGACCACCCTCACCGAGCGGCAGTGGGCCGCCGCAGTCTTCGAGACCGAGCGGATCGTCTCGCCCGAGCACACCGACTGGCTGGCCAGGCACCGGATGTGAGGCCATCGGCTCAGTCGCGCTCCACACCGTCGCGCCAGATGACGGTGACCGGCCGTCCTAGGCTGCGGGCGTACGTCACGATGTCGCCGGTGCCTCCGAGGCCCCGCGCGGGCCGGCCGTCCCAGACTGCGAGCAGCCGGTCGCAGTGATCGGCGATATAGGCACCCGCGGCGAAATACGCCTCGTCGGTGGAGCGCGCGAAGTCCAGCCGGATCTCGCGGGCGGCCCGGGCCTTGAGCGCCCGGTATCGCTCGAGCTCCGTCCCGTCGGCGAAGTCGGCTTCGTAGTCCCTGCTGGGGATGACCACGGTCAGCTCCGCGCCGTGGGCCAGTGCGAGGCCGGCGAAGAGCTGGTCGGCCCCGACCGCCAGGCTGGAGAGCGCTTCCAAGGAGCCGTCATGTCCGCACAGTGCCGCGCCCAACCCCTCCAGCACACGCGCGTGGAGCTCCTGGGGGATGGAACGGTGACCGGTCACTCCGATGCGTTTCACGGACGTGGAACCCCCTGATGTCTGCGGGGGCTCACGGAGGACATCCCTCCGGACGGGTACAGCGTCCGCCCCCGTGGTGTTTCTGCCACAGACCGTCCTGACATCCTCTCAAAAGCCGCGGGCCGAACGGGAGCCCCCGCCGGGGTTCGGCGGGGGCTCACGGGAGTGCGGCGGTGCCCGACAGGGTCAGAACACGCTGACACCGTACGCGCTCAGTGCTTCCGTGACCGGCTGGAAGAAGGTTGTCCCGCCGGTGGAGCAGTTTCCGCTGCCGCCCGAGGTGAGGCCGATCGCCCGGGTGCCCGAGTGGAGGGGGCCGCCGGAGTCGCCGGGTTCGGCGCACACATCGGTGCGGATCATGCCGTGGACGATGTCCCCGCTGCCGTAGTTGACCGTGGCGTCGAGGCCGGTGACGGAGCCGCTGTGGGTGCCGGTGGTGGAGCCGCGGCGGGTGACGGACATGCCGACGGTGGCGTTGGCCGCGCTGGTGATGTCCTGGCTGCCGACGGTGCCGGACTTGGTGATGGAGCTGTTGGTGTAACGGACGATGCCGTAGTCGTCGGTCGGGAAGCTTGAGCCCGTGGTGGTGCCGAGCACCGTGGTGCGGGAGGAGTTGGACCACCAGGTGCCGGCGCCGTCGGTGCAGTGCCCGGCCGTCAGGAAGTAGTAGGTACTGCCGCTGCGGACGTTGAAGCCCAGGGAGCAGCGCCAGCTCGAGGCGTAGACGGCGTCACCGCCCGAGATCAGCTTGCGCAGCTTTCCGGGCGTGCGCTCGATGCGCAGGGCGCCCGCGTTGGCACCGGCCGCGTCCTTGATGGTGTCGATCTCTGCCCGCGAGACGGTGCTGTCCACGGTGACGACCAGCCGTCCGGTCACCAGGTCGGCGTTCCACGCGGTGCCGGCGACGTCTGCTCGGAGTACGGCCTCTCCCGCCGCGCTCAGCTGACCGGCGCTGTACGGCCCGGTCTGGTCGGCGTTGGCCGTGGGGACGGCGAGGGCGACGACGGCGACGAGGCCCGCGGAGACAGCTGTGATCCGGCTGCGTCTCGCCGTGCTGCCGTTGCGGGGGTTGGGGCGCTTGATCCGCACTTCGTTCCTCCCGGGGGGAGTTGGGGGTGCACCTGTGGGGTGCGGAACCCGTGAGGCGCGGCCAGGGGCACGCACGCGTTCGGAAAAGCGTACGAATTCCGGATACATCACGCTTCTGACGGGCACTTTTCGGGAGTATCGGGGGCGTCAATGTGCCGCGCAAGGGTGCCTTTTCGGCCGAGTCGGCGCGCGACGGAACCGGCCCCAGCAGCCCCGTGACTGCTGGGGCCGGTGTGCCGGCCCCTTGCGTCCCGGCTGGGACCGTTCAGCCGTCGATACGGTTCCGCTCCCCCGCGGGGACGGCCACCGTGAGGGTGTTGCCGGGTGGCGGGAAGGGGCAGATGAAATGGTCGGCGAAGGCGCACGGAGGCAGGAGGGTGCGGTTGAAGTCGACCCGTACCCTGCCGTCCCCGTCAGGCGCCGGGGGCCGCAGGAAGCGGAAGCGGTAGCTGCTGTCCCCGCTGGTGGTGTCGGCGAAGACGGCCCAGAGCGATCCGTCGGGCTCGACCGCGACCTGGAGGGTGTGCTCGGAGCCGTCCAGGGTGAAGGCGATCTCGCCCGAGAGCCCCAGCCCCCGCTCGCGGCCGTCGGCGTTGCCGACGCGGACGGTCCGGTCGGATTCGTACGGCCGGAAGGTGCCGTCCAGCGACCACTTCGGGTCGTACGGGGTGGCGTCGACGGTGCGGAAGGCCTGGCGGGCCGGAGACTTCGGGTCGAAGTCCCGTACCGCCCAGAGGCCTTCGCGGCGTAGTACGACCAGTCGGCGTTCCCCCTGCGCCACCCGGGAGGTGTCGATGGGGCCCCGGTCCGCGCCGAGGCGGATCTCGCCGGACAACGGCTGCGTGTCGACGGTCAGCCCGTCCTCGGGGCCGGCGGTGAGCACCACCTCGTCGCCCTCCTCGCGCCACAGCCCGGGCATGGCCGGAATTCGACCCTCCGGATGGTCGGCGAGCCAGTGGGTGCCGGTGAGGGAGAGCGGGCCGTGCGGCGCGGCCACGGCGACGATGCGCCCCTCGTGCCAGCGCTGCCAGGCGTGGAACTCCTCGCTGTTTTGCTGTGCGTCCGTGCTCATGCGGTCAACCCTTCCATACCGGCTCGGGCAGGCCGAGGTGCGACCTCAGCGTGGAGCCGGTGTATTCGGAACGGAAGGCTCCGCGTTCCTGGAGGAGCGGGACGACCCGGTCGACGAAGTCGTCGAGACCGCCCGGAGTGAGATGCGGTACGAGGATGAAGCCGTCTGCCGCGTCGGTGGTGACGAACTCCTCCAGTTCGGCGGCGACCGTCTCCGGGGAGCCGATGAAGGACTGCCGGGCCGTGGACTCGATGACCGTCTGTCGGATGGACAGCCCCCTGGCCTCCGACAGCGCCCGCCATGTGACGGCGACGGCGAGCGGGTCCGCCACCCGCACCCTTCCCTGGACCAGGTCCGAGCCGGGGTCCGGGTCGATGTCGGGGAGGGGTCCGTCGGGGTCGTACGAGGAGAGGTCTCGGCCCCAGACCTGCTCCAGGGCGAGGATGGCGTTCTGCGGGGACACCTGCTGCCGGCGGATCTCGGCGGCCCTCTGCTGTGCCTCCGCGTCGGTATCGCCGACGACGACGGTGACCCCGGGCATGATCTTCAGGTCGGCCGGATCCCTGCCGTACTTCGCAAGCCGTGCCTTGACATCGGCGTAGAAGATCCGTCCGGCCTCCGGCGTGCCGTGCCGGGTGAAGATGACGTCGGCGGCGGACGCGGCGAATTCCCGGCCTTCGTCGGAGTCCCCGGCCTGGATGACGACGGGGTGCCCCTGGGGTGAGCGGGGGACGGTGAACTCCCCGGAGATCTCGAAGTGCTGCCCGGAGTGCGCGAACGGCCGGGAGGCGCCGTCGGGCGTCCAGGAGTCCCACAGCTCACGTGCTGTGGAGACGAATTCGGCGGCGCGGGTGTACCGGTCGGCCCGGTCGAGGTAACCGCCGCGGCGGAAGTTCTCGCCGGTGAACGCGTCCGAGGAGGTCACCACGTTCCATGCGGCACGGCCCGCGCTCAGGTGGTCGAGCGTGGCGAGGCGGCGGGCGAGTTCGTACGGCTCGTTGAAGGTCGCGTTGACCGTGGCGGCGAGCCCGAGTCGTTCGGTGACGGCGGCCAGGGCGTTGAGGACGGTGAGGGATTCAGGACGGCCCACCACGTCGAGGTCGTGGATGCGGCCGTCGTGCTCGCGCAGTCGCAGCCCCTCCGCGAGGAAGAAGAAGTCGAACTTCCCCCGCTCGGCGGTCCTGGCCAGGTGCTCGAAGGAGGCGAAGTCGATCTGGCTCCGGGAGCGGGGATCGGTCCACACGGTGGTGCTGTTGACGCCCGGGAAGTGGGCGGCGAGGTGCATCTGCTTCATGAAGTTCCCCCTGAGGTCCCCGCGAGCGTGTAGCGGTTGGCTGGCCTGCCGAGGCCGAGGTGCTCGCGGAGTGTGCCGCCCGGGTAGAAGGTGCGGAACAGGCTGCGGTGCTGGAGCAGGGCCACGGTTCCGTTGACGATCCTTTCGAGGTCGCGCTCCGGTGTGATGGGGGTGAGGTGGAAGCCGTCGACGGCTCCGCCCCGGTGCCACTGGGTGATGAGTTCGGCGAGGTCCACCGGGCCGCCGCGGAAGTAGGTCCCCCGCCCCGCGAGCTGCGGGCCGCTCTCCAGTCCGGGTTCGGGTGCCGTCTCGGCGTCCCCGAGGTCGACGGTGAGGGCGACCAGGACCCGCAGGCTGTCGGGGTCCCGGCCGTGGGCCGCCGCGGCGCGGCGCAGGTCGTCGCGGAGCGAGGCAGCCTGTTCGGGTGAGGTGGCCCGTACGTAGACGACGTCGGCGTGCCGCGCGGCGGGCTCCCGGGCCGGGCCGCTCGTGCCGTCGATGACGGTGACGGGCCGGCCCTGCGGCGGCCGCGGCACGATGGCCGGGCCACGGACGGAGAAGGTACTGCCCTCGAAGTCGACGTAGTGGAGCTTGTCGCGGTCGATGAAGCGGCCGGTGGCGACGTCCCGGATCTCCGCGTCGTCCTCCCAGCTGTCCCACAGCCGCGCTCCGGCGTCGGCAACCTCCCCCGCCTCGTGCCACAGCGCGGTGGCGGGTGCGGCGGGGCGCCGGCCGAACAGCCGGGCCTCAACCTCGGTCGTCGACACGTCGGCATGCCAGCCGGCCCGGCCCTTGCTGACCCAGTCGAGGGTGGCGACGGCGGACGAGACATGGAAGGGCTCGGTGTGGGTGGTGGTGACGGTCGGCACGAGGCCGATCCGGGTGGTGGCCGGGGCGACGCGGGCCAGTACGGCGAGCGCGTCGGGCCCGGGGCGGGCGAAGGAATCGCTCAGGGTGACGAAGTCGAGCGCGCCCCCTTCGGCGAGTCGGGCGAGCGCGACGTGGGAGCCGGCGTCGTAGCGCGGCGGGCCGCCGATCTCGGCGGCGAGGTGAAGTGGCCTGGTGGCGGACATGCGGGACCTCTCGGGATCAGTTCTCGGTCTTGGGGAGGCCGGGCGGGTTGATCTCCGACTTCTCGACGGCCTCGTTGGACAGGCCCCAGCGCTTCAGCACCTCGGCGTACGAGCCGTCCTGGATGATGTGGTCGATCGCGGCGCCGTACGCCTCCACCAGCCCGCTGTCCTTCTTGGTGGTGGCGGCGATCTTCCCCTGGACGCCGTCACCGCCGCCGGAGAGCGTGCCGACGATCTCGGACTGCCCGGCCGACGCGACGTGGTAGTTGACCGAGGGGCTCGGGCCCAGGTAGGCGTCGATGCGGCCCGACTGGAGTGCCAGGTAGTAGTCGGTGTCCTTCTGGAAGTACTTGATGTCCACCGCCTTGCGGCCGGCCTTGACGTTCTCCTCGTTCCAGTCGACGAGGATCTTCTCCTGGTTGGTGCCGGAGGCGACGGAGATCGTCTTCCCCGCGACGTCCGCCGGGCCCTTCACCTTCCAGCCGGATCCCTTCTTGGCCTCGAAGGCGATGTTGTCGAGCCGGTACGTCGCGAAGTCGTACTTCTCCTTGCGCTCCTCGGTCACGGTGACGTTGGACAGCACCCCGTCGAACTTCGAGCTGTCGAGCCCGACGAAGAGGTTCTCCCAGGAGACCTGCTCGAATTCCGGCTTGAGTCCCAGCGTGTCGGCGATCAGGGTGGCGAGGTCGATCTCGCCACCGATCCGGGTCTTGTCGTCGGTCGCGTAGAAGCCGAGCGGTGGCGAGGCGTCGGCGCTCGCGCCCAGCCGGAGCGTGCCGCGTTCGCGGACGGCGGCGGGCACCTGGGCCGCGATGGCGTCGACCTTCTTGCCCCTGATCCGCTTCTGGTCGGGGCCGATGTTGATGCCGGTGTCCTTCTGGCCCTTGGGACGGATCACGTCCTCCGTGCCGTCGGCGGTGCCGCACGCCGTGAGCAGCCCGGCGGCGGTGAGGGTGGCGAGGGCTGCGGTGATCGTGCGGCGGACGGACACGTGACTGCTCCTTGACTGCGGGGACATGGCTCAGAGGACCTTGGAGAGGAAGGCGCGGGTGCGCTCCTGGACGGGCCGGTCGAGTACGTCGGCGGGCGGGCCCTGTTCGACGATCCGTCCCTCGTCCATGAAGACGACGGTGTCGGCGACCTCGCGGGCGAAGCCGATCTCGTGCGTGACGACGATCATCGTGGTGCCCCCGTGGGCCAGGTCCTTGATGACGTCGAGGACCTCGCCGACGAGCTCGGGGTCGAGCGCCGAGGTCGGCTCGTCGAAGAGCAGCAGTTTCGGTTCCAGGGCGAGGGCGCGGGCGATCGCGACGCGCTGCTGCTGGCCTCCGGAGAGCTGCTTGGGGTAGGCCCCGGCCTTGTCGGCGAGCCCGACGCGGGCCAGGAGCTTCTCCGCCGCGGCGACCGCGTCCTTGCGGGGGCGGCCCAGCGCTGCGACCGGGGCCTCGATGACGTTCTCCAGGACGGTGAGGTGCGGGAAGAGGTTGAAATTCTGGAAGACGAAACCGATCCGGGTGCGCTGGCGCAGGACCTCGCGTTCGCGCAGCTCGTACAGCTTGTTGCCGGACCTGCGGTAGCCCACCAGGGTGCCGTCGACACTGATCCAGCCCTGGTCGACCTTCTCCAGGTGGTTGATGGTGCGCAGCAGGGTGGACTTCCCCGACCCGGACGGGCCGAGGACGACGGTCACCTCTCCCGCGCGTACGGACAGGTCGATGCCGCGGAGCACCTCGAGCGGACCGAAGCTCTTGTGCACGGATCGGATCTCGACCATGGCGGCGGACCCGGTGGCTTCTTCTGTGGGTGCGCTCATCGCACGGCCCCCTTGGCGTAGTGACGTTCGACGTAGTGCTGGAGGACGGAGAGCACGGTGGTCAGGAGGATGTACCAGACCGTGGCCACCATCAGCAGGGGCACCACCCGGCCGTTGCGTCCGTAGACGACCTGGACCTGGTAGAAGAGTTCGCCGATCGCCATCACGGAGACGATCGAGGTGCCCTTGAAGAGGGAGATGATCTCGTTGGCGGCGTTCGGCAGGATGGAGCGCATCGCCTGCGGCAGCACGATGCGCCGCAGCTGCCGCAGCCGTGGGATCCCGAGCGCGGCGGCCGCCTCCAACTGGCCGCTGTCCACGGCCAGTACGCCGCCACGGACGATCTCCGCCGCGTACGCTGCCTGGTGCAGGGCGAGCCCGAGGACGGCGGCGCTCATCGCGCCGACGAGGTTCATCGTGTCGAAGGAGACGAATCCGGGCCCGAACGGTATGCCGAACTCGAGCTCCTTGTAGAGGTACGCCAGGTTGAACCAGAACAGCAGCTGGACGATGAGCGGGATCGAACGGAACGCCCAGATGTACGCGTACGAGACCGCCCTGAGGAACGGGCTGGCGGACAGCCGCATGAAGGCTAGGACGATGCCGAGCGCGAAGCCGATCACCGTGCCGTAGAAGGTCAGCTGGAGGGTGACCCAGACGGCGTGGAGGATGGTCTCGGTCGTGATGAACCGGGCGAAGACGTCCCATTCCCAGCCGGGGTTGGTGATCAGGCCGTTCAGGAACTGGGCGAGCAGCACGGCTGTGGCCGCGACGGCGACCCAGTGCCAGGGGTGGCGTACGGGGACGACTTTCAGGGCCGCGTACTCGTCGACGTCCGGTTCCTCGGCGACGGTGGTCCTGGCCGGTGGGTGGACGGGTGGATCGCTGGTCAGCGACATGGTGGAGGTTCCTTCTGCGACGGGAGGACGAAAGGGGGGCCGTGCTCACGCGGTGAGGCGGTCCCGACAGGAGAGGTCGCGCAGGAACGCGAGCGCCGTCCGGGCGGTGGCGTCGTTCTGCCGGAAGGCCGGGCCGCCGGTGCGCGGCCGGGTGAAGGCACCGCTGGAGCGTGCGGTGGTGTAGGGGCCGAGGGCGAAGCGGCGGGGGTGGGGGCGGCCCTCACGGTCCAGGATCCGGCCGTCGGCCGGGTCGACGGAGAGCAGCCCCGTGTCGGTGCCCGCCGCACCGTCCTCGTACAGTCCGCTCAGCAGCGGGCTGCGGGTCTTGCGCAGCGAGGGGTCGGGCAGCCGGGCCTCGACCAGGGCGCGGGCTTCGGTGTGCGCGCCGGGCACAGTGGCACTGCGGGCCCGGAAGACACCCTGTTCCTCGTCGGCCTCGACGGTCATGCCGGCCCCGAGGAAGCGGACGACGCCGGCCTGCGAGAGGGCGAGGAGCTGGCGCAGCCTGGGGCCGGGCGGTCCGGAGGCGAGGTAGCTGAAGAAGCCGTGCCACCGCTCGCCGATGTCGCCGAAGCTGACCAACTGCCCGTAGACGGAGAGCAGTCCGAGGAACACGGCGAGGTCGGGGCTGTGCCGGGGGTCGTGCCGGCGTTCGAGGTCGGCGGTGATGTAGGCGCGCAGCCCGTCCTGCAGTGAGTCGTACGAGGCGTGGCGCACCCCGTCGAGCGGATGGTCGAGGGCGTCGAGGTCGAGCCGGTCGGCCGGATCGGGGACGGCCGAGGCGACGAGGGCCGCGAGCTCGGGGCTGCCGGGCTCGGCGACGGCGTACTTCTCCTCGAAGTCTCCATGGTCCACGACGGTGCGCTCGGGATGGGCGGTGAAGAGCCGGTGGTAGTGGGCGTGGCCCAGCTCCTTGGTGACCAGCGGCCACAGATCGCGACGGAAGTCCACGGGGCCGGGGCGGCCGAGGACCTCCGCCACCTGATCGGCGCCGAAGTGGTGTGGCAGGGGCGGCCGTTCGCCCTCCCAGGTGTAGCCGATCTTGGAGTGGTACGGGACTCCTCGCCGTGACCCGACGTACAGGACGGGCTCCCTGCCGGAGGGCACGTAGGCCCCGTTCTCGTAGCGCCCGCCGCGCCCCTCGGTGAGCAGCACCATCAGGTCGATGAAGGCGAGGCCGAAGCCGCGCACGAGGACGGGCTCTCCCGCGGGCAGGGACGTCAGGTCGGTGTCGGCGGTGAAGTCGGGCGGCAGGTGGACGAGTCCGTGGCGTGCGGCGAAGGCGGACAGCTCCTGCTGTTCCGTGTCCGGTTCGGCGTCGAGATGGCCGACGGTGAGGACGACGAGATCGGCGGCGAGCGGCTCGGCACGCCCCTGGATCCAGACACGCTGCCGGCCGCCACGGGGCCCAAAGACGCGCACTGCGTAGCCGGTGTGTTCGTGGACGGTGATGCCGGGCGGGAGCGCGGCGAGCGTCTGTTCGTACACCCAGCGGAGATAGGCACTCTGCAGCCGGCGGCTGGGGAAGTCCTGGTCGCCGAGGCCGTGCATCTCCTCCAGGACCGTGGCGTCGGCGGAGATGACGGTCCGCCCTTCGCGGACGTCCGCGACCCAGGTGTGCAGGGCGGGGCCGGGGCGGACCGGACCGTCCAGCTGGACCGTGTCGTCGGTGAACATGGTGACGTCCTCGGCCATGGAGTTCATCCAGAGCAGCGGGGACTGGTCCTGCCGCCAGATCCGGCCGCCGCCCGGCGGGAACGGGTCGACGAGGTGGATGTCCAGGGGCCGGTCGCCGTACAGCTCGGCGGCGTTGGCCGCTATGCGTTCGATGACTCCGGTGCCGCGCGGTCCGCCGCCGATGACGACGAGCGCCGGTGCGCCGGTCACCGTGCGCCTGCCGTGCCGCGTGCGTAGTGGCGTTCGACGTAGTACTGCCCGATGGACAGGAGAGAGGTGACGGCCACGTACCAGAGGGTGGCGACCAGCAGCAGCGGGATGACCTCGTAGGTGCGGTGGTAGACGAGCTGCACGGAGTACAGCAGGTCCTGCACGGCGATGATGCTGACGATCGAGGTGCCCTTCAGGGTCCCGATCAGCATGTTCCCGGCGGGCGGGACGATGGAGCGCATGGCTTGCGGCAGCACGATCCGCCGGAGCCGGCGCCAGGGTCCCAGCCCGAGCGACTGGGCCGCCTCCAGCTGTCCCCGTTCGACGGAGAGGATGCCGCCGCGGACCACTTCGGCGGCGTACGCGGCCTCGTGCAGCGTGAGTCCGATGACGGCGACGGTGACCGGGCCGAGGAGGTTGACGGTACTGACGCCCAGGATCTGCGGGTAGAGGGCGCCGATGTTGAACCAGAAGAGCAGCTGGACCAGGATCGGTGTCGACCTGAACAGCCAGATGTAGCCCCAGCTCACCGCCTGGAGAACACGGTTGCCGGAGAGCCTGAACACCGCGAGCAGGGTGCCGAGGGCGAAGCCGAGCACCATGACGAGGCCGGTGAGCCACAGGGTGAGGCCGAGGCCCCGCAGCACGGAGTCGGTCGTGAGGTAGTCGCCCACGACGTCCCACTGGAAGGCGTCGTTGCGGACGACGGAGACCAGAGCCCCCACGAGGAGGAGCAGGACGACAACGGCCGCCGCCCACTGGCCGGTTCGGCGTACGGGGACGATGCGCGGGGCGGCGTCCTCCGCACGCTTGCCCGGTGGTGCGGGAAGGGACGGGGCATGGATTTCTGTCTGCGCGGACATGCGAAGGCTCCGTGGATGCAGAGATCGAACACGGGGCGTGCCTTCAGCGCGAAACACAACGTGGACCGGGCCCCTCAGCGCCGGTCCGCTTCCGAGAAAAGCGCCACCCGGTGCTGTTGTCAAGCTTGTCCACAGTGTGAGCTGTACGTCTCACCTCGGTTGACGCGCAACCGGATGCCTGTTCCACTTGGGCCATGTATTCGCAGCTGTGGCTGGTCACCCGCTCCCACATCGACTTCGGTCGCGTGTGGTCCTGTTCCTGTTGAGCTGACCCCCCTGCGTCTTCGTTCTTCCCGCTCGCGCCCCTGCCGGCGCCCGAGCGGATTCCCCCGCGTTCCTTCACGTACACAACATCGCTCCGCCCTCCCCTCGTATCGCTGATCTCCCGCCCCGACGCTCCGTGCTGCCCAGGCACCGGAGCGCGGTCGACGAACCCGGAGAAACTCCGTCATGCCCCGAACCCGGCAGACCGCTGCCTTCGCACTGATCACCGTGGCCGCCCTTTCGCTCACCGCCTGCGGATCGGGTGACCCCGCTGCTTCACCGGCCGGCGCGGGGTCCGCGGGCAAGGGGAAGATCCCGACGGCCGATGTGGTCTCTTCGGTGAAGCGGAACGACGACGCGGCGAAGCTGCTGCCCGAGAAGGTGCGCGCCTCGGGAACCCTCTCCCTCGCATCCAGCGTCGGCGCTCCGCCCGGGGCGTTCTACCGGGAGGACGGCAAGACGCTCGCGGGTGCCGACATCGACTTCGCGGACGCGGTGGCCCGGACGCTCGGGCTGAAGCTCGAGCGGGAGGTCGCCTCCTTCGAGGCGATCCTTCCGGCCCTCGGCAGCGGCAAGTACGACCTGGGCACAGGCAACTTCGGAGTGACGGACGAACGCCGGAAGACGATCGACTTCGTCACGTACATCAACGACGGGCAGGGCTTCGCCGTCCGCGACGACAGCGACCTGAAGAAGGTCACCGACCTCACGCAGCTCTGCGGCCTGACCGTCGGCACCGGCGCCGGGACCACCTTCGAGGCGACCCTGGAGGAGAACAAGCACCGCTGCGCCGACGCGGGCAGGAAGCCGTACGAGGTCAAGACGTACGCCGACCAGGCCGCGGTCTGGATCTCGCTGCAGCAGGGCCGCAGCGACGTCCTGATGTCCACGATCAACGGACTGCGGTACGCGGTGACCCAGCAGGAGGGGCTGCGCTTCCTCAACGAGTACAAGCGGCTCGACGTCGGCTTCGCCTTCAAGAAGGGAACGCCGCTGGCACCTGCCTTCCGGGCCGCGGTCAACGGCCTCAAGGCCGACGGGACCTACGACCGCATCCTGAAGAAGTGGGGCACCGCCGAGTCGGCGATCCGGACTTCGCAGATCTCACCGCCCGAGATCAGGTGAGCACGAGGGGTGCGGCTGCCTGACTTCTTGTCAGCAGTTGCACCCGCAGTCACAGCCGTCGCAGCAGTCGCCGCATTGGCCGCAGCAGTTGCACCCCTCGCAGCAACCCTCGCACCAGTCGTTGCAGTCGTTCTTGTGGCAGAGCCCTTCGCGCTCCTGGCCGCTCCAGGGGTCGTTGAAGCTGCCGGCACAGCACATCTGGCAGGTGCAGGCGAGGCCGGCCCAGACCAGACAGCCGGCTATGAGGCCACGCCGGTTGCGGGGCGGCTCGGGCGGGAGCGGCGGCCCGGGCGGACCGCCGGGGGTCGGCGCGTACGGGTTGCCGGGCGGCGGACCGAAGGCCCCCGAGGGCTGCCCGTCCCGCTGGTGTGAGCACGACACGGGTCCGAAGGCCCGGTCCACGGAGCGCCGCAGCTCGTGCAC
Source organism: Streptomyces sp. NPDC002911 (assembly GCF_053591835.1). Lineage (NCBI taxonomy): Bacteria > Bacillati > Actinomycetota > Actinomycetes > Kitasatosporales > Streptomycetaceae > Streptomyces > Streptomyces sp. NPDC002911. The sequence goes on from NZ_JBSFUO010000014.1 coordinate 129,395, forward strand.
CAGGAGCACATGCGCCAGTTTGCCGTCGGTGAATTCCGCGTCCCGCATCGCCAGGCGCACACCGTGCAGCGCGTCGTCGCACAGACGGCGGGCCTCGGCGAGCGACGTGCCAGTCGCCGCGAGCGGGTTCCAGGCACCCGACGCGGCGTCAGCTTCACGGTCCTCCACGGCATCCAGCAGATGGGCGAGCCGCCCGAAGAGCCGCCCCGCCTCGGCGAGCGGTACGGCGTTCCGCGGCTTGCCCGCCAGCAGGGCGGTGTGCGCGAAGGCTGCGGCCGTGGCCGTCTCGGTGGGTTCGGTGACCGTCAGGAGCGGGGTGCCCGGGCCGGCGAGGGACTCGATACCGGTCTGCCGGTCGACCGCGTCGACCAGGACCGCCGTGTCGAAGCCGAGCTCGGCCCCGGTACGCGCCCCTGCCCTGTCCCAGCCCGCGGCGACCCGGCGGGCCGCGGCGGCCACCGGGCGCCGCTTCAACAGCCCGTCGCGGTCGGCCACATGGTCACGCACCTTCGCGGACGCCAGCACGAGCGATACGGCGGCGGCGAGCCGGGCCCCCTCGCCGCGGGCGACCGGAGCCGTCCGCATCGAGCGCAGCGGGCAGGGGCCCGCGGTGCGCCGTAGTCCGGCGGAGCGTTCGGACTGAGCTTCCGTCAGGACCGAGACGATCAGGCCGTCATAGTTCGTGACGACGCGGGCGAACTGCCCGTGGTCGGCGCGAAGAGCGAGACAGAGACCGCAGAGATGAGCCATCCACTCCGTCTTGAGCCCTTCGGACAGCCGATGGGTACATGGCCTCACGATTCCGAACACGACGATCCCCCGGGAGCTGCTCATCTGACGAACCGCGCCCGTCTACCAGCGCGCGGCGTGCATCGTATCGAGCGATCCGTTCACCCGTACGCCCCCCATGTCACCCGTACGGAGGGGAGCGTCATATTTTCCTTCCGCAAGCCCCCCTATGCGGTATGAACCCTGACGAACCGCCACATCTTCTGCACCAGTAGCGTCACGAATCGCCTGCCCGACACCTATCCCCTTGGCGCTGTATCCGCATCATGGTCGACCATGGGGATAGGAAAGAGATACGGAACACCAACGAACCGCGGTGAGAGGAGGAGTCCATGGGATCGGTGCGCAAGGCGAGCGCCTGGCTGGGCCTCGTGGAGGACAACGACGATCGGTACTACGACGACGAGTACTCCGAGGATGCGGAGACCGGCACGAATCAGCCATGGGTGACCGACCCCCGCGTGCAAGTGGCTTCCGAGAAGGCCGTGGACACGGGACGCCGGATCGCCACCGTCACCCCTGACAGCTTCCGGGACGCGCGTGGGATCGGCGAGCTCTTCCGGGACGGTGTGCCGGTGATCGTCAACCTCACGGCGATGGACCCCACCGACGCGAAGCGCGTCGTGGACTTCGCCGCGGGACTGACCTTCGGGCTGCGCGGCTCCATCGAGCGCGTGGCGACCAGAGTCTTCCTGCTGACGCCCGCCCACACCCAGGTGGTCAACGGCGAAGCCGCCGGCCGGCCCGCCGACGGCTTCTTCAACCAGAGCTGAGCAGAGCGCTCGCCGGAAAGTCCTACCGGAAAGCATCCAGGCCGGTGAGCGCCTTGCCCAGCACCAACTGGTGCATCTCCACGGTGCCCTCGTAGGTGAGCACCGACTCCAGATTCGTCGCGTGCCGCATCACCGGGTATTCCAGCGAGATTCCGTTGGCGCCGAGAATCGTCCGCGCCGTGCGGCAGATCTCGATCGCTTCGCGCACATTGTTGAGCTTTCCGAAGCTGACCTGCTCGGGGCGGATCCTGCCCGCGTCCATCCGCCGGCCCAGATGGTGGGCGAGCAGGACGCCCTTGTGGAGTTCCAGGGCCATGTCCGCGAGCTTGGCCTGGGTCAGCTGGAATCCGCCGATGGGCCTGCCGAACTGCTCGCGGGTCTTCGCGTAGTCCAGAGCCGCCTCGAAGCTCGCCCGCGCGGCGCCCATCGCTCCCCAGACGATTCCGTAGCGGGCATGGCTGAGGCAGCTGAGCGGGCCGCGCAGTCCGATGGCCCCGGGCAGGACCGCGTCGGCGGGCAGCCGTACGCCGTCCAGGACCAGCTCGCTGGTGACCGAGGCGCGCAGCGACCACTTGTGCCTGATCTCGGGTGCGGAGAAGCCGGGACTGTCCGTCGGCACGACGAAGCCGCGGATTCCCGAGCCGCCACCCGCCGAGTCGGTCTGGGCCCATACGACGGCGACCCCGGCGACCGACCCGTTGGTGATCCACATCTTGCGGCCGGTGAGAATCCAGTCCCCGCCGTCCCGCTCCGCGTATGTCCGCATTCCGGCGGGGTCCGAACCGTGGTCCGGTTCGGTCAGGCCGAAGCACCCGATGGTCTCGCCTGCCGCCATGCCGGGGAGCCATCGCTGCTTCTGCTCCTCGGAGCCGAAGCGGTGGATGGCGTACATGGCGAGGGAGCCCTGGACGGAGACCAGGGAGCGGATGCCGGAGTCGGCGGCCTCCAGCTCCAGACAGGCCAGGCCGTACTGGACGGCGCTCGCCCCGGCGCAGCCGTACCCCTGGAGGGACATGCCCAGCGCACCGAGCGCGCCGAGCTCGCGGGCCAGGTGACGGATACCGGGGAGCTCACCGTTCTCGTACCACTCGGCGATGTGCGGGAGGATCCGGCCGGTGGCCCAGCTGCGCACGGTGTCACGGATCGCGAGGTCCTCGGGGCCGAGGAGGTCGTCGATGCCGAGGGGGTCACCCGGATCGAACGGCTGCCCCTTCGACGGCTCCGACGGCTTCGCGGACTCGGTGGTGGACATGGGTGCCTCCGGCAGCTCGCACGGTACGGAAACGCGCCACGGTACTAAAACTAGCAGCGGTAGTTACGGCGCCGTGCCGACGTTACGGCTCAGCGTCCTGATCGTCCAGGGCCCGCGGCCTCGGCGGGTTCGCGCCCGGCCGGAAGGGGGGCCCGGTGCCCCGTCGGGGCGTCCGGCGCCGGGAGCGCGCGAGGCTCGGGCGCGGCGACGCCAGGCCCCGTGGCCTGCTCCGGCACGACGGCCGACTGCTCCCGGCAGGCGTTCTTCACCGGAGGACAGTCCATGGCACGCGGCAGCCGCAGCGCCGCCAGCGCCCCGAGCAGCAGCAGTCCGGCACTGACCAGCAGCGTGACGTGCAGACCGTCGACGAAGGCGTGCCGGGCCGTGTTCCGCAGCAGGTCGCCCATGGGGCCGCCCAGCCGGCCGGCCACCTGGTAGGCCTCTCCCAGCGAATGCGAGGCGGCCGATCCGGCGGCGGCGGGCACGCCCTCCTCGTGGAGCCGGGAGAGCCCGGGGGCGTAGGCGGCGTTCATGACGCTGCCGAGCAGAGCGATCCCCAGGCCCGCGCCCAGCTGGTACGAGGTCTCGCCGATGGCGGCCGCGCCGCCCGCCCGCTCGGCGGGAACCTCGCTCAGCATCGATTCGTACGCCCCGAACAGCGTGGACTGCAGCCCGAAGCCCAGCAGCACGAAGCCGACGGTCAGCAGCACCGGCCGGTCGTGCTGGCCCATCAGGGTCAGCAGGAGCACCGAGGCCGCCGTGAGCACGAAGCCCCAGCCGACCATCCGGCGCGGGCCGATGCGGCTCAGGGTGTACGAACCCGTGGCGCCGGCCGCCATCGCGGCGAAGGTCAGCGGCAGCAGCCGCAGGCCGGTCTCCAGTGGGCTCAGGTCCAGCACCAGCTGGAGGTACTGGACCGCGATCAGTTCCAGGCCGACCAGGGCCAGCATGGCGAGCACGATGCAGCCGACGGCGGTGGTGAAAGCGGGCCTGGAGAACATCGCGATGTCGATCAGGGGGTACGTACGCCGCTTCTGCCTGCGCACGAAGAGGACGACCAGTGCGGCCCCCGCGAGCAGCGGAGCGAGGGTGGCGAGGTTCATCAGCCCCTCGCCGCCACCGATCCGCTTGACCCCGAGGACCACCCCGAGCACACCCGCCGCGGCCGTCAGCGCGCCGAGCACGTCCCAGGGACCGTCGCTCTCGCCGCGGGACTCCGGCAGCAGCCAGCGCCCGACCGGGAGGAGCAGTGCCATGAGCGGGATGTTGATCAGGAAGACCGAGCCCCACCAGTAGTGCTCGACGAGGAATCCACCGATGACGGGGCCGGTCGCGGCGCCGACCGCGGCGACCGCGGTCCATATGCCGATGGCCATGGCCCGTTCGCGACGGTCGGGGAAGACCTGGCGGAGTATCGACAGCGTGGCCGGCATGATCATCGCGCCGCCCACACCGAGCAGGGCGCGCGCGGCGATCAGCACACCGGGTGAGCCGGCCGTCGCGGCGAGCGCGGAGGCGACCCCGAAGAGCGCGTAACCGAAGAGGAGGACGCGCCGTCTGCCGATCCGGTCGCCGAGTGTGCCGAAGAGGATCAGCAGCGAGGCGCAGACCAGTGGATAGGCGTCCACGATCCACAGCAGGCCGACGGCACTGGGCCGCAGGTCCTCGGTGACGGCCGGGACGGCGACGTGCAGCACGGTCGCGTCGAGCGCGACGAGAAGCAGACTGAGACAGAGGACGACCAGGACGAGCCAGCGGTTGGTGCCGTCGGCTGCCGCGCGCAGCCTGCTCACGGCCGTGGACGTCCCAGTCATGTACGTACCTCCCACAATGAGTCCCTCGCGCTCGGCAGACCTGCTGGGGATCCGCTCGCGGCGTCCCCCGGGCCCGGCATCGACGGGCGAGTGAGCCGTCAGCGTACGCGAGTTCCAGGTGGCCACGCGTGGTGCAGCTCATACGTTCACCAGCCACTGAGTGTGGCGTACACCACTTCACCCCCTGCACGCGGGGTCACGTCCGGACCGCCACGCCGCTGCCGCCGCGGAGCGCCTGCCCGTCGGCCGACGGCTCCCCCGAATGGCCCCACAGCTACGCGACGCGGTCACGCTGCGCCATTTCATCGACGCTCAAACATTTCTGCGAATAGTGCTCGGAATAAATAGCCGACGGGTGCAAACCATTCGCCTGCATACAGTGAATGGATACCTGTCTGAGACAAAGTCCACATCACATCGTCATCACAAAGACGCGAGATCGGCCGGATCCCACACTCACTCGCTGTAACGTCCATTGCGTGCGTACCGACATCTTTGCCCGTCTGGACCGGGAGCCGGAACCGCCGAAGATAGAGACCCCGCGGATGAGCCGTCACCGCATCGTCCTCTTCGGCGGGACTTTGGCGTTCTATCTCGCCATCGTCGTCGCCGTGCTGGTCTCGTCCTGGCTGGTGGCCCTCGACTGGAAGGTCATGCTGTTCCGGCCCTACCAGCAGTGGCCGGAACTCCACGCCTTCCTCGACTACTACGTCGTGCTCGGCCAGCGTGGCCCCACGGCCGTGATGGTCGCCTCCTGGCTCGGCTGGCGCTCCTGGCGCCAGCACACGCTGCGCCCGCTGCTCACGCTCGGCGCCTCCCTGCTGCTGCTCAATCTGTCGGTGGGCGCGGTCAAGCTCGGCCTGGGGCGGCTGGGCCCGCACTACGCCACCCAGATCGGCTCGGCGGAGCTCTACGCCGGCGGCGATATATTTCCTTCGGGACACACCGCCAACGCCGTGGTGACCTGGGGAATCCTCGCTTATCTCGCCACCACGCCGCGCGCCAGGCGCTACCTGTCGGCGCTCTCCGCGTTCGTCTCCCTGGGCGTGGGGCTCACCACCGTCTACATCGGCACCCACTGGCTCAGCGACGTCCTGCTGGGCTGGGCGGCCGGCCTGCTGATCCTGCTGGCCCTGCCCTGGTTCGAGCCGCTGATCACCCGTGCGGAGACCCTGATCCTCTCGATGCGTGAGCAGTGGCGGGCCCGACGCAGGCTCCGGGAGTCCGCTCCGCCCGCTCCCGTAGCGCCGAAGCCCGTCCTGCTGCCGCAGTCGCTGGGCGGTGGGGCGGCTGCCGAGGACTCCCACGAGGCCACGAGCAGGGCTCCGGCACCCGAGACGGCGGGAACCGCGGGCGGCCATCCGGGCGCGGCTGCCAGAGCCCGGGCGTACCAGGCGCACCCTGTACGTCCGGAAAGGATGCCGCTGACCCCGGCTCTCTCACGCCGCACGCCGCACGCCGACCGCTCGCCGCGGAGTGGCGCAGGGCCGTCCCGCCCGGTGGCGGGCGGCCCGGTGGCTCCCTGACCTGTGGGGACAGCACACGTACCCGCTCGCGCGACGAGTGAAGGCCCCGACTCCGGTCGGGGCCTTCACTCGTCGGGCCGGGTTCAGCCGATCCAGCAGCGGGTCACGGTCGCGGCGTCCACCTGGAAGTTGATGCGTCCGCCACGGAACTCCATGGTGATGACGGTGCCCGGCGGGAGAGCCCGGACCGTGCTCCAGCCACGTGCCCTGGCCTGCCGTTCGGCAACCTCGGCGTCGAGGCCGACATATGACTGGGGGGTGTCGTCCGGCTGGGCGGGAGGGGTCGGTACAGGTGCCATGCCTCTCACCGTAGGCCGCTCGGCGCCGTGGCGGAAGCGGGCGATCACGGCTCCCGACCATCCTCTTGTACCTCTGCGGTCACGCTTGTGTCACAGGATCCCCACGGGCGTTTACGCGGGACAACTTCACCCGAACAGGAGTCGGGCGGCACCTGACCGCAATTGCGCACCGCCCGCCGAATACCTCCCGAAGGGCCGCCGAAAGGAATTACCGGTGACCGGGGGCCATGCGCAGTCCCGTTTTCCGGTGCCCGCGAAAAGAAGAATATACGGGCAGGCCACCTGGAATTAACTCTCCCTTACGCGGGCCTTACTTTTCCCGCCCGCCTGCTGCGGTCCCTCCGCCGAAGAGCCTCCGCACGCCACACCATCCGGAATGCAGCGGTCCAGGATGCGGCGCCCGGACCGTAGCCCGGGCGCCCAGGCTCAGGTCCGCCCTCGACGGAGCACCCCCGCGGCCTTGTGACGCAGCGCATACGCGCCGTCCAGCACGCTGCCCCTGGAACGGTGGAACCCGCTGCGCAGCACGCCCTGAGATCTCCTCCCGCCACCCTCCGCGGCCAGCTCGGTGAACAGCTTCTCGTGCCGCTCCGCGATCGGCGCCGGATCGAACCGCGCGGCGGAGACCCGCGCGGCACGGCCCATCCGGCGCCGCAGGGCGTCGTCGTCGATCAGACCGAGCAGGGCCTTGGCGAAGGCCCCGGTGTCCCCCAGGGGCACCAGCCGCCCGTCCGTGCCGTCGTCGATGATCTCGGCGGGTCCGTGGGGGCAGTCGGTCGCCACGACCGGCACACCACAGCGCATCGCCTCCACGATGGTCATGCCGAACGACTCACGCTCGGAGGTGACTGCCGCGATGGAGTTCTTGGGCCACTCCGCCTCCATGGGGTCGACCGACCCCATGAGGAGCACCCGCTCCCGAAGGCCGAGCTCGCCGACGAGCCCGCGCAGGGGCCGCTGCTCGTTGCCGGACGCGTCACCGGCTCCGTAGATGCGCAGCCGCCACTCCGGGCGCACGGCCGCGATCTCGGCGAAAGCCCGGACGAGTACGTCGTACCGCTTGACCCGGTGCAGCCGGCCCGCCGCCACGATCCACTTCGCGTCGCAGTCGGCGGGCGGACCGGCGGGCTCCGGCACGCTGTTCGGGATGGCCTCGATCCGCACGCCGGGCAGCCGCAGCCCGGAGCGGTAGTCCCGGGCGTCGGCCTCGGTGACGGTCGTGACCGCGTCGAGCAGCCCGTACCGGTGCCTTATCTCCCGGCGCAGCCGGTAGCCGTGGCTCTCCAGGGTGAGGTGCTCCTGGCCGACGCGCACCGGGCCGCGCCGCGTCTGCCGGCTGATGTGGACGTTGAGACCGGGACGCGTGCCGACGACGACATCGGCCTCCAGCGCGCCCAGATGGGCCGCGATACGGCTGTCGGTGAGCCTGCTGTACTGCCGGTGCCGGGTGTCGCCCCGGGGGAACACCGCCGCGGGCCGGGCCTGGTCGGCGGCCGCCCCCTCGTATCCCGGGCTCGACTTGCGAAGATCGACGAGGTGGCTCAGCCGCACGCCGGCGGGTGCGCCGAGCTTCGGGTCGTCGCGGTGCCGGAAGACGGAGACGATCTCGACGTCATGCTGTTCCGCCAAGGTCCTGGCGAGCGTGAAAGTGGTACGGATCGTTCCCCCGATGCCGTACGCGTTGTGGAGCAGAAATGAAATGTGCATTACGTAGTCATTTCCCCTGTTCGACTGGTCTGCAACGGACCTTACGCGGCGTCAGAAGACACCACAGCATTCGCACAGGAGTCGCACAAACCCGTAACGTCTCGAACGCACGCGCCTGCATCGGGGGTCTTTGCGCGGAATGCTCGACTCCGAATCACCTGTGCGATCTCCCGGTTCGCCGAGCGGCCGCTTCCGGCGCCTAATCTCCTCGATTGGCGCGTGACTCCGGCCCCAGGTCTTCCGTTGTCTCTTCATGAGCCGGGAACCACCCGGCCCACGCACCGAGTTCGAGGAGCCACCCGTGCCGCGCATGCTCGACGTCAGCGAGGACGTACGCGCCGAGATCGGCGATGCCGAAGCCGACCGGCTGCTCGTCGGCGACAGTGCCCCAGGCAATTACGACTGCACCTCATGCCGCACCCCCGGCGACTCCGACCAGGAACGCACCAGCACGGTGCTGTTCGTGGGCGACGAGTCCGCCGTGCTCGCCTTCGCCCACGCGACCTGCATCCCCTCGCAGGTGGTCCAGGTCACGGAGGACCAACTCCAGGGCGCCGTGCGGTCCATCACCGGCAGCGAGCCACAGAATCCGGAGGGCCTCATGCCCGAACAGGCCGTCCTCGGCATCACCAGCGGTCTCGTCCTGATCGAGGACGACCTCCGCCCGGCTCTGGTCGTCGAACCGACCGGCCCGATCGCCCGGCCCGGCACCGACGGCAGCGGCGGCGGCGGCGACCAGTTCCTCCAGCTTCTGCTGGAGCAGGGCTTCCTGCCCACGCCCCATCTGAACCGGCTGCCGGGTGTCCTCACCGGCTGGTCGGTCCTCCTCGCCATGGGCCAGCTGCACGCCGTGCTGCAACCGGGCGCCGGCGGCGGCAGCCCGGTCGCCTGGTGGCAGGCCCACCAGCCGCTCCAGGTCACCGAGGGCTGGCGGACGGCTGCCAGCAAGTCGCGGAGCGTGCTGGTCTTCGCCGCGCCGGCCGGTTCCATCGGCCAGCAGCCGCGCGAGGACCTGCTCCGTGACGCGCTGGACAAGGCAGCGGTCAACGGCCTCCTGGTCGGCGCGACGATGCCGCTCGCCGGGACCTGAGCATGTCCGTACGACTGCCCTCCCCTGCCCGCCGAACCGCGTTTTCTCCGCCCGGACCGCATCCGACGGGCGGTGAGGTCGTTGGCACCTACGTGCACTCATACGACCCTCCTCGCCAGCAGCAGACCCCGATCCCGGCCATGCGCCCGTCGCAGGACCCTTCGGGCGGCAAGTCCCCCACCCCGATCTACGACGCCCTGTACTCCGAGTACAGGCGATCGTTCCGGGCGCTTCCCGGGGACCGCACCGGTGAGGAGAGTCTCGGCTTCAGAACGTTCGGCGTCGGGATGTTCGGCAGCCGTGCGCCGCTGGGCGGCCGTCCGGCGGTGAACGCCCAGGGAAGCCACAGCGGGGCCGGTAACCCCGGTTCCTGGCAGCGGGTCGGCAGGCATGCCGGCCGCGCCCGGCCCGCGGCGCTGCCGCCGGGGTCCACGGACGCCTGAGGGAATACGGCGAAGCCCCGGACCACCCGAGTTCCTTGCCGGGTGGTCCGGGGCTTCGCCGTGTGCCTACGTCACTTCTTGCGGCCGCGCTTCTCGCGTACGCGGACGGAGATGTGGATCGGCGTGCCCTCGAAGCCGAACTCCTCGCGCAGACGGCGTTCGACGAAGCGACGGTAGCCGTGCTCCAGGAAGCCGGACGCGAAGAGGACGAACCGCGGCGGCTTGGTGCCCGCCTGGGTGCCGAAGAGGATGCGGGGCTGCTTGCCTCCGCGCACCGGGTGGGGGTGGGAGGCGACGATCTCACCGAGGAAGGCGTTCAGCCGGCCGGTGGGGATGCGGGTCTCCCAGCCGTCGATCGCGGTCTCGATCGCCGGAACCAGCTTCTCCATGTGCCGGCCGGTGACGGCCGAGACGTTGACGCGTGGGGCCCAGGCGATCTGGGCCAGCTCCGTATCGATCTCGCGCTCGAGGTAGTAGCGGCGTTCCTCGTCGAGGGTGTCCCACTTGTTGAAGGCGACCACGACAGCACGGCCGGCCTCGACCGCCATGGTGATGATGCGCTGGTCCTGCACGCTGATGGACTCGCTGGAATCGATCAGGATGACGGCGACCTCCGCCTTCTCGACGGCGGCGGCGGTACGCAGCGAGGCGTAGTAGTCCGCGCCCTCCTGGAGGTGGACCTTGCGTCGGATGCCCGCCGTGTCGATGAACTTCCAGGTGGTCCCGCCGAGCTGGATCAGCTCGTCGACCGGGTCACGGGTGGTGCCAGCCAGGGCGTTGACGACGACACGGTCCTCGCCGGCGACCTTGTTCAGCAGGGAGGACTTGCCGACGTTCGGCCGGCCGATGAGCGCGATGCGCCGCGGGCCGCCCAGCGCGGTGCCGAAGGTCTGGGCCGGGGCCTCGGGCAGGGCCTCCAGGACGGCGTCCAGCATGTCGCCGGTGCCGCGGCCGTGGAGGGAGGAGACCGGGTGAGGCTCGCCGAGGCCGAGCGACCAGAGCGCGGTGGCGTCGGCCTCGCCGCTCTGCCCGTCGACCTTGTTGGCGCAGAGGACCACGGGCTTGCCGGCCCGGCGCAGCAGCTTGACGACGGCCTCGTCGGTGTCGGTGGCGCCGACGGTGGCGTCCACCACGAAGACGACCGCGTCGGCCGTCTCGATGGCGTACTCGGCCTGGGCGGCGACGGAGGCGTCGAGGCCCAGCACGTCCTGCTCCCAGCCGCCGGTGTCGACGACCTTGAAGCGGCGCCCGGCCCACTCGGCCTCGTAGCTGACGCGGTCACGGGTGACACCGGGCTTGTCCTGGACGACGGCCTCACGGCGGCCGATGATCCGGTTCACCAGGGTCGACTTGCCGACGTTCGGGCGGCCGACGACGGCGAGCACGGGAAGCGGTCCGTGACCGGCCTCACCGATCGCGCCCTCGACCTCCTCGGGGTCGAACCCCTCCTGCGCGGCGAGCTCCATGAACTCCGCGTACTCGGCATCGCCAAGTGCTCCGTGCTCGTGGTCCGAGCCGTCGGAGTGAATCTGGTCGTTCATGAAGTCCGTTCCTCTTTGCATCATCATCGATGGACCACGATCGCGCGGCCCACTACTCAAGTGTCACCCAGGCGTCCGGTGAGACGCCTGGCCTTTTCCAGGTGCGCGGTCAGCTCCGCCTGGATCCGCAGCGTCGCCTCGTCCAGCGCCTTCCTGGTCCGCCGCCCACTGCCGTCACCGGCCTGGAAGGCGTCGCCGAAGACGACGTCGACCCGGCTCCGCAGCGGAGGCAGTGCCGATACCAGCCGTCCGCGGCGCTCCGAGCTTCCCAGGACCGCGACGGGAACGATCGGCGCTCCGCCACGCACCGCGAAGTACGCGAGCCCCGCGCGCAGAGAGGCGAAGTCGCCTTCGCCTCTGGTGCCCTCGGGGAAGATCCCGAGGACCCCGCCGTCGTCCAGCACGCCGAGTGCCTGCGTGATGGCGGTGCGGTCGACGGTCGTACGGTCCACCTTCAGCTGGCCGATTCCGCGCAGGAACGGGTCGAGGGGGCCGACGAACGCCTCCTTCTTGATCAGGAAGTGGACGGGCCGGGGCGCGGTGCCCATCAGCATCGGTCCGTCGAGATTGTGCGCGTGGTTCACCGCGAGTATGACGGGTCCCGCCGTGGGGACCCGCCACGCTCCGAGCACACGGGGCCTGAACAGGCCGTACATGAGCCCGATGCCGATCCCGCGCCCGACGGCCGCTCCGCGCAGCGTCGGCGCGGCTGTGGCTTCGGTCACTTCGCGGCCTGCTTCTCCCCGACGAGGGTGACGACGCACTCGATGACCTGCGCGAGGGTCAGGTCGGTGGTGTCCACCTCGACGGCGTCGTCGGCCTTGGCCAGCGGCGAGGTCTTGCGGCCGGAGTCGGCTGCGTCCCGCTTGATCAGCGCCTCCCTGGTGGCGGTGAGGTCGGAGCCCTTGACCTCACCGCTGCGGCGGGCGGCGCGCGCCTCCGGGGAGGCGGTCAGGAAGATCTTGATGTCGGCGTCGGGCAGCACGGTGGTACCGATGTCACGGCCCTCGACGACGATGCCCCCCTCGGCCTCCGTGGCTATCGAGCGCTGCAGCTCGGTGATCAGGGCGCGCACCTCGGGCACGGCGCTGACGGCGCTGACCTTGGAGGTGACCTCCTGGGTACGGATCGGGCCCGAGGCGTCCTCGCCGTCGACGGTGATCGTCGGGGCGGACGGGTCCGTGCCGGAGACGATGACCGGCTTGGCGGCGGCCATGGCGATCTCGGCCGGGTCCTGCACGTCGATGCCGTTGTTCAGCATCCACCACGTGATCGCCCGGTACTGGGCGCCGGTGTCCAGGTAGCTCAGGCCGAGCTGGGCGGCGACGGCCTTGGATGTGCTCGACTTGCCTGTGCCGGAGGGACCGTCGACAGCGACGATCACTGCGGCCTGGGCGGTCCGGGCGGCGGCGCTTACGGTTTCCACGGTGGTGGACACCTTCCTGGTACACGGGGACGGGCGGAGCGGGGCCACGGGACGGCCTCCCCCAAGGTTACCGAGTGCGCGAAGCGCCTTTGCACCCCTGTCTCCGGGCCCCCGCCCTCCGGTCCGCTAGGGGCGGATCGACCAGCCGCGGTCGCTGAGGGCCGCGCTCAGTGCGGGTGCGGCGCTCGGCTCGACCATCAGCTGGACCAGTCCGGCCTGCTGGCCGGTGGCGTGCTCGATGCGGACGTCTTCGATGTTGACGCCGGCCCGCCCCGCGTCGGCGAAGATCGAGGCCAGCTCACCCGGCCGGTCGCTGATGAGCACGGCGACGATCTCGTACGACGTCGGGGCGGCCCCGTGCTTGCCGGGGACCCGGACCCGGCCGGCGTTGCCGCGGCGCAGGACGTCCTCGATGCCTTCGGTGCCCGTGCGGCGCCGGTCCTCGTCGGCGGACTGGAGCCCGCGCAGGGCCCGGACGGTCTCGTCCAGGTCGGCGGCGACCCCGGCCAGCACGTCGGCGACCGGGCCGGGGTTCGCGGAGAGGATCTCCACCCACATCCGGGGGTCGGAGGCCGCGATGCGGGTGACGTCCCTGATCCCCTGGCCGCACAGGCGTACGGCGGTCTCGTCGGCCTCCTCCAGCCGGGCGGCGACCATCGAGGAGATCAGCTGCGGGGTGTGGGAGACCAGGGCGACGGCGCGGTCGTGCGCGTCCGCGTCCATGACGACCGGGACGGCACGGCAGAGCGCGACCAGCTCCAGGGCGAGGTTGAGGACCTCGGTGTCGGTCTCCCGGGTCGGAGTGAGGACCCAGGGACGACCCTCGAACAGGTCAGCGGTGGCAGCGAGCGGCCCGGAGCGCTCCTTGCCGGCCATGGGGTGCGTACCGATGTACGGCGTGAGGTCGACGCCGAGCGCTTCCAGCTCGCGGCGCGGGCCGCCCTTGACGCTGGCGACGTCGAGGTAGGCCCGGGCGATCCCGTCGCGCATGGCCGTGGCGAGCACCGTGGCGGTGTGGGCGGGCGGCACGGCGACGACCGCAAGGTCGACGGGGCCCTCGGGCGCCTCGTCCGTGCCGGCTCCGAGCGCGGCGGCGGTCTGCGCCGAGGACGGGTCGCGGTCGACGAGGTGCACCTGGACGCCGCGCCCCGCGAGGGCGAGGGCGGCCGAGGTGCCGACCAGGCCGGTTCCGATGACGAGGGCTGTTCTCACTGGGCGATGTCCTTGCGGAGGGCGCCGGTGGCGCCGAGGTAGACGTGGCTGATCTCTGACCTGGAGAGATACGTCTCCACGTGCGCGAGGATGCGGACCACGCGGGGCATGGACCCGGTGATGTCGAGCTCCTGGGCGCAGATCAGCGGTACGTCGACGATACCGAGGCCCCGGGCCGCGGCCGCCGGGAAATCGCTGTGCAGATCGGGGGTGGCGGTGAACCAGACGCTGATCAGGTCGTCGGCGGCCAGCTGATTGCGCTCCAGGACCGCGGTGAGGAGTTCACTCACCCGCTCGTCCATGTGACCGGCTTCGTCCCGGTCCAGCTGGACGGCTCCACGGACTGCTCGTACCGCCACGTCGTACCCCTCGTCGCTTCGTGCTGCGTGCCCTTTCAGCCTAGAGGTGCGGTGGCGGCGCCGGTCACGGCGCTCTGTCCGTGAGACGCGGCGGCGGGGCGTGCCGGTCCGGAGCGCCCGGTCGGGCGTGTTCGGCATCGAGGACGGGTGGTCGAGCACGGCCGGGCGACGCGCCCGCTGCCCGCCGGGCCGCATGCCGTTCGGAGGCGACGGCATCCGGCTCGTCCCGGACGCGTACTCTCGCGCGCATGATCACCCCTGAAGGCGAGCGGCTGGTGCGGGAGCCACGGTCTACTCCTGTGTGATGGGCTCCCGCGCCTTCGGACTGGCCACCGACGACAGCGACACGGACCAGCGCGGGGTGTTCCTCGCGCCCGACCCGCTGTTCCGGGGCTTCACGAAACCGCCGGCCCATGTCGAAGGTCCCGCCGACGAGCAGTTCTCCTGGGAGCTGGAGCGCTTCTGCGAGCTGGCGCTGCGGGCGGACCCGAACGTGCTGGAGTGCCTGCACTCACCGCTGGTGGAGCACATCGACGCCACGGGGCGTGAGCTCCTCGCCCTGCGCGGGGCATTCCTGTCCCGGCACGCCCACGGGGCGTCCGTGCGCTATGCGCTGGGCCAGCGGCGGAAACTGCAGGCCGACGTCCGTACGCACGGGGCCCCACGGTGGAAGCACGCCATGCACCTGCTGCGGCTGCTGACGTCCGGCCGGGAGCTGCTGCGAACGGGCGAGCTGCGGATCGAGGCCGGGGACGCGCGCGGTGAGCTGCCGGCGGTGAAGCGGGCGAGGTCCCATGGGCCGAAGTGGAACGCCGGATGACGCGCCTGGCCGAGGAGAACGAGGAGGCGGCCTCCCGCTCCCCCCTGCCGGCCGACCCCGACCCCGACCGCGCACGCGTGGAGGCCTTCCTGATGACGCTCAGGGGCGGCGGGCCACCCACAGCTGACGTCCGGAGCGGACGACCAGGTCGTCGCGGTGGCGCACGTCCGCCGGGCCGCCGTCGACGAGCGTCCCGAGCGCGGCGAGGTCCGCGGGATCGGCCCGGCCGTCGAGGGCGCCGCGGACGTGGCTGAGCACGAGGTGCGCGTACGGGCGGGCGGCAGCGGGCAGCGGGGCGGTCAGCTCCAGGAGCTCCGCGCGTTCCTGCTCGACGGTGAGACCGGCCGCGGCCAGCAGGGCGCCCCAGTCTGCGCCCAGGTACGGCACCTGCTCGGCGTGGAGCGCACCCAACGCCTCCCGGCACCGCGCCTCCAGGCCGGGGCGGCCGGCCACCGCGTCGTCCGGGAGGAAGCGCGGCTGTCCGTCCATCTCGGCGACGGCCAGCAGCCCGCCCGGGCGCAGCGCGGCGCGGGCCCCGGCGAAGGCGGAGGCCGGATCGTCCACGTGGTGCAGGGAGGCCGACGCCCAGACGAGGTCGGCGTCCGCGATACCGGGGAGCCCGGCGCCCGCGTCCGTCTCCAGGGTGCGCACCCGGTCGCCCAGGCCCTTGGCGCGGGCGGATGCGGCAAGCCGGGCGAGCATCTCCGGGGAGCTGTCGACGGCTGTCACACGGGCGCTGGGGAAGCGTTCCAGCAGGGCGAACGTGCCGGTCCCGGTGCCCGAACCCAGGTCGACGACGTGGGTGACGCCCGCTCCCGCCGCACCGGCGATCAGGGCGGTCACCGAGGTGAGGTAGGGCGCGAACAGCTCGGCGTCGAGATCGAGCATCCGGGCGAGGCCGTCCTGCGGGGCCGAGTCGCCGTGCCCGTGCTGGTGGGCGTGGGGGTGGGGTGCGGAAGGTGTCATACGGCCGAGCCTACGAAGTTTTGCGCACAGCGCATACTGTCTTGCCCATGACGCAAGAAGGCAGTGACCTCGACGGCCTCGTACGCAAACGGATCCGGGCCCTGCGGGCCGCGCACGGCTGGTCGCTCGACGACCTCGCCGCCCGCTGCCACCTCAGCCCTTCCACCCTCAGCCGGATCGAGACCGGCCACCGCAGGATCGCGCTGGACCAGCTCACCGTGATCGCCCGGGCCCTCGGTGCCTCGCTCGACCAGCTTGTCGAGTCCGCCGCCGACGATGTGGTCGTGAACCCCACGCGCCACCCGGCCCGGGGCCTGACCCAGTGGGCCCTGCGCGGCGATCCCGGCGTCACCGTGGCGCGGATACGGCTGACCGGTCCCCCGCCCGAAGGTCCCTCGGCGCTCAAGGCGCACCCCGGCCGGGAGTGGTTCACGGTGCTGTCCGGCACGGCGTTGCTGCTGCTGGGGGAACGGCGGCTGCGGGTGGAGGAGGGGCAGGCGGCGGAGTTCACCACGATGCTCCCGCACGCGCTGGGCGCCGTCGGCGGCCCCGCCGAAATCCTCGGGATCTTCGACCGGGACGGCCGCCGCTCCCACTTGCGCGAGCGCGGGTGAGAGGGCGGCCGCCAGGGCGGTCAGGACACGGCGGGCCCTCCCAGCCGCGCCCGGACGACGAGATCGTGCAGGGCGTCGAAGCCCGTAGGCACCTCGGCGAGCCGTGACGCGGCCTGGGCCTCGTCGAGCACCGCGTGCAGGGCTTCGGCGTCCCGGGCGACGGCCGCGCGGTCGGCCGGCTGCGCCACCCCGTGTTCGGCGTCCGCCTTCGCCTCGATCAGCGCGGGCAGGCAGGCCGGTGCGGCTGTCACCTCGTCCAGCAGGGTCGGCAGATGCGCCACGAGCGTGCCGGTGCGCATCAGATGGACGCCGGTGAGCAGTGCGCGGAACGTGTAGAGCAGCGGCTTCAGTTCGCCGGTCTTCTCGAACAGCCGCCACTGCGTACCGGCGAATCCCCGGTAGTGGTGGGCGTGGTTGCGGGTCACCACCGCGGGTGCCAGCTCCACGAGTTCCGCGTGGAGCCCGGTGGTGTGCACCACCAGCGGGGACAGCAGTTGTTCCAGCACGTAGCCGTTGGGTTTCAGCATGAGCCGGACGAACTTGCGGAGATCGTGGGTGACGAGGTCCATCTCGACCCCGTCCTGGTCCCACATCCGTGACCGCGTCTCCTCCGGCTCCCTGAGGCCGGCGAGATCCTCCGCGGGCAGGACATGGACCCCCCGCAGGTCCACGTCCGAGTCCCGCGAGGGGAGGCCGTACAGATGGGCACCCGAGACCGTGGCGAACAGGAGCGGGCAGGGCTCCTCGGCGAGCACCGCGGTCAGGTCGGCGTCCGGCAGCCCGGCGCCTCGAAGTGTCGTGTCGCTGTGCATGGTCATGCGTCCCAGAGCGCGGCCAGCGACAGCAGGTCGCTGCGGTACTCGATGCGCTCGGACCACTCCTTGGGCCAGGCGTCCGCCCCCAGGTGCGCTCCGGCCAGCGCACCCGTGAGACAGCCGAGGGAGTCGGAGTCGCCCCGTGTGCAGGCGGCCCGGCGCAGGGCGGTGACCGGTTCCTCGGGGAAGAGCAGGAAGCAGTGCAGGGACGTCGCGAGGGCCTCCTCAGCGACCCAGCCGTCTCCGGTGGCCTCGCAGGGGTCGGTCTCGGGGGACGGGGCCCGCAGGGCGTCCTGGACCCGGGCGAGGGCGGTGAGGCACTCGTCCCAGCCGCGCCGCATGTACGCCTCGGGCGAGGCATCACCCGCATGGCGCCAGAGGTCTCCGAGCCAGCGCGCCGGATAGCGGTCGGCGCTCTCGTAGGCGTAGCTGCGCAACTGGCCGACCAGGCCCATCGGTTCGGCCCCCTGCGCCAGCAGGAACACCGCGCGGGCCGTCAGGTCGGAGGCGGCCAGCGCGGTGGGGTGACCGTGGGTCAGTGCGGCCTGGAGCTGGGCGGCGCCGGAGCGCTGTTCCTCGCTGAGGCCCGGTACGAGACCGACGGGCGCGACCCGCATATTGGCGCCGCAGCCCTTGGATCCGGTCTGGCTGGCCTCCTGCCAGGGCCGCTCCTCCTCGAGCATGCGGCAGGCGGTCATGCAGGTACGGCCTGGGGCGCGGTTGTTCTCCGGGGAGCGGTACCAGCGCACGAACTCCTCCCGGACCGGCCCCACCAGACGTTCCGGGGTGAGCAGGCCCCGGTCCATGGCGGTGCGGATGCCGCGGCCGAGAGCGAGGGTCATCTGGGTGTCGTCGGTGACGAACGCGGGCTTCGGCAGCCGCATCCGGCGCCAGGGACCGCACTTCGCGAGGATCGCGGGGACGTTGTTGAACTCGGTGGGGAAGCCCAGCGCGTCGCCGAGTGCCAGCCCGGTCAGCGCGCCTGTGGCCGCGTGTTTGGTGAGCATCCTTGTCGGGATCATGATGTCCGTCCTTCAGGGCGTCCTTCCGGGCGCAGCAATGGAGGGTGCAGGGCGGTAGCGGCACCCGCCCGGTAGAGGGCGGCAGGTTTTCCCCGTCCGCCGGTGCGGCGCGGCGGCCCGTCCACGGCCTGGACGAAGCCGGGCGTGGTGAGGACCTTGCGCCGGAAATTGGGGCGGTCCAGCTCGACGCCCCAGACGGTCTCGTAGACCTGCTGGAGCTCGCCGAGGGTGAACTCGTCCGGGCAGAACGCGGTGGCCAGGCAGGAGTACTCGAGCCTCGCACCGATCCGGTCGTGCGCGTCCGCGAGGATGCGGTCGTGGTCGAAGGCGAGCGGTCCGGTGCCGCCCGTGTCCCACCACTGCGCCTTCGCCGCATCCCCGCCGCCCCGCGGTTCGGGGAGGTCGGGCACGAGTGCGGCGTACGCGACGGAGACGACCCGCATCCTGGGGTCGCGGTCCGGATCGCTGTAGGTGCGCAACTGTTCGAGGTGGAAGCCGCATACGGACTTCCTGGTGAGGCCGGTCTCCTCGGCGAGCTCGCGGCGGGCCGCCTCCTCGGCGGACTCCCGCGGCAGGACGAAGCCGCCGGGCAGCGCCCACCGCCCCGCGTAGGGGGCCTCGCCCCGTTCCACGAGCAGCACATGGAGCCGCGCTTCGCGGACCGTGAAGACGGCGAGGTCGACGGTGACGGCGAAGGGGACGTAGGCGTGGGGGTCATATCCCTCGGGGGCGGTACTCATCGTCGCTCCGGCAGGGGTGCGGTGAAGTGCCATCCGGTGGCGAGGAGAGCGTCCACGGCGGCGACCGCCGTGTCGAGGCGCTCGCTACGGGACCCGGTGACCTCGATGTACCGCCGTCCGGTACGGGTCAGTTCGGCGCGGAAGCGGTCCGTCATCCAGGGCCGCAGCTCCTCGCCGTCGCGCAGTCCGTCGTCCTCGAAAGCAACACCTTCGTGGTCGGTGAGCAGCCAGAGGTGGTGGGTGACCCGGTCGGCGGTCCTCTCGACGAGCGGATTGCGTCCGCCGATGTAGCGCTCGTGCCAGACGGTGGTGGCGAACGAGTCGGTGTCGCAGATGAGCACCGGGGACCCCGTCCGCGCGGCGGCCTCCTCCTTGGCGTTCTGGGCCTCTGCGATGAGGGGGAAGTCGTCGGTGGTGAAGGTGACGTCCTCCCACTGGGCGCCCGGCCACCGGTTGCGCAGGGCGGCGAGTCGGGCCTCGCTGAACTCCCTCCCGTACTCGGCGACGTACCGGGTCCCCGCCCATACGCCGCCGCGCCGGCGATAGTGGTCGGCCAGGGCGCGGGCCAGGGTCGTGGTGCCGGTGGACTCGGCGCCCAGGACGACGATCCGGCGGGCGAGCGCGCCACGAACGGGCGGCTCCAGATAGTCCCAGCAGCGGGTGGGGTCGGCGCGGACCGCGGTACCGGAGACGGGAAAGAGGGTGCGGTCCGGGTCGACGAGGACGGACTCCGCGCCGAAGCGGCGCGCCAGCTCCTCGCCGTACGACTCCGAGGTGAAGACGGCATCGACCCGCTCGGGCACGGCCGTGGTGAACACCTCCATGTGGGCGTCCCAGACGGCCGCGTCGGTGAGGTCCATGTGGATGTCGTCGACGGTGCCGACCACCCGGCAGTCGGGGTGGGCCTCCCGCATCCAGGCGACCCGGTCGGCGAGCGGGACGGATTCGACGGAGGCGGCGCAGACCAGGACGGTGAGCTTCTCGCAGCGGTCCCGTGCGGTGCGGACGAGGTGGTGGTGGCCGGCGTGCGGCGGATAGAACTTGCCGAGGACCAGGCCGTGCCCGTGGCGCTTCATGCCGCCACCACCGCGTCCTCGCGCCGGTCCGGGGCCAGGTCCCGGTTCCAGTTGCGCAGTCCGACGATGCAGAGCCCGAGGAATCCGGCGTACAGCAGGGAGGTGAGGTAGAGATCCTTGTAGGCGTACAGCGGGATGTACACCACGTCGGCGGCGATCCACAGCCACCAGGACTCGACGCGCTTGCGGCACTGTCCGTACGTCGCCATGAGGGACAGTGAGGTGGTCAGGGCGTCCCAGAAGGGCACGGTCGAATCCGTGGCCCGGGACAGCAGCAGGGTGAGCCCGAGGGCCCCCACCGCCCCCGCCGCGAGCAGCCAGGCCCATTCGGTGCGGGTGGTGCTCCGCACCGGCAGGACGGATGTCCCTGGTCCACCCCCGTGGGTCCAGGTCCACCAGCCGTACGCGGCGAGGGAGATGAAGACGATCTGCAGGCCGGCGTCGGCGTACAGACCGGACTGGGCGAACAGCAGGATGAAGAACAGGTTGTTGGCGATACCGACCGGCCAGTTGGCGAGATGCTGGCGGGCCACGAGCCAGACGCACAGCGCACCGCTGCCGAAGCCCAGCACCTCGGTCCAGCTGACCGGGGTGCCAAGGATCGTCACCAGGGGCTGTTGCAGGGGGCCGAGTACGTCCGCGAGCGTCACGCCGTCCCTTCCTTCTTTTTAGAGTCACTATGACTATAAAGATGAAACGGCGGCAGCGAAAGGCCCGCGGCCGGTCTCTGTTCGAAAAAGAACGAGAAACCGGCCGCGGGCCGTCGGGGATCGGGCGGTGGCTACAGGCCGACCTCGCGCATCAGCATGCCCACCTCGGTGTTGGTCAGGCGGCGCAGCCAGCCCGACTTCTGGTCGCCCAGCGGGATCGGTCCGAAGGACGTCCGCACGAGGCGTTCGACCGGGAAGCCGGCCTCGGCCAGCATCCGGCGGACGATGTGCTTGCGGCCCTCGTGGAGGGTGACCTCGACCAGGTAGTTCTTACCTGTGTTCTCGACGACCCGGAAGTGGTCGGCACGGGCGTAGCCGTCCTCCAGCTGGATGCCGTCCTTGAGGCGCTTGCCGAGGTCACGCGGCAGCGGGCCCTGGATCGCGGCCAGGTAGGTCTTCTTCACGCCGTACCTGGGGTGCGTCAGACGGTGCGCGAGGTCGCCGTGGTTGGTGAGCAGGATGATGCCTTCGGTCTCGGTGTCGAGCCGCCCGACGTGGAACAACCGCGTCTCGCGGTTGTTCACGTAGTCCCCGAGGTTCTGACGGCCGTCCGGGTCGCCCATGGTGGAGACGACGCCGGCGGGCTTGTTCAGCGCGAAGAAGAGGTACGACTGGGTCGCGACGGTCAGGCCGTCGACCTTGATCTCGTCCTTCTGCGGGTCGACACGCTTGCCCTGCTCCAGCACGATCTCGCCGTTGACCTCGACGCGGGCCTGCTCGATCAGCTCCTCGCACGCCCGGCGCGAGCCCATGCCGGCGCGGGCGAGGATCTTCTGCAGACGCTCGCCCTCCTGCTCGGCGCCCGGGTTGGTCCTGGGGGTCCTGATCTCGGGCTTGTCCGCGTACCGGTCACGGTTGCGCTGCTCGATCTTGGCGTCGAGCTCGCGGGGGCGGGACGGAGCCCCCACACGGCGTCCGCCCTTGGACACGTTCTGTGCGGGCTTCGGGCCGCCCTTGGCGCCGCCGCGTGCTGCCGCGCCGCGGCCCTTGCGGGGGCCACCGTCGCCGCCCGGCTTGTCGGAGCCCACGTCGTAGCGACGCTCCTCGGGACGGGGCCGGCGGGGGCGCTGCTCCTCCTGCTTGTCGTCGCGCCCTCCCGCGGCCTTGGGACGGAAGGAGCCGCCGCCCTTCGCGCCCGAGCCGCCCCGGGGGTTCCGGTTGCCGCCGCTCTTGCCGCTGCCGCTTCCGCTGTTGCTGCCACTGCTTCGCATCAAAATTCCGTCTTGTCGTCTGCGTGAGTTTCCGGGGTGTCCGGTGCGTCCGGATCGAACGACGGCACACCCTCTAGCGTCTCAGCCTCGATCGCGTCCGCCTCCGGGAGGAAGGGCGCGAGCTCCGGGAGCTCGTCCAGGCCTCGCAGGCCCATGCGCTCCAGAAAGTAGTTCGTCGTCCTGTACAGGATCGCACCTGTTTCGGGTTCCGCGCCCGCCTCCCCGACGAGACCCCTCTGGAGCAGGGTCCGCATGACGCCGTCGCAGTTCACTCCGCGTACCGCCGAGACCCTCGACCGGCTGACCGGCTGACGGTACGCGACCACCGCGAGGGTCTCCAGCGCCGCCTGGGTGAGCCGGGCGTGCCGGCCGTCCAGGACGAAGCCCTCGACCGCCTCCGCGTACTCGGGGCGGGTGTAGAAGCGCCAGCCCCCGGCGACGAGCCGCAGGTCGAATCCGCGGCGCTGGACGGTGTACTCGTCCGCCAGCTCCCGCAGGGCGTCCGCCACGGCCCTGCGGGACCGCTGGAGGACCGTG
Source organism: Streptomyces sp. NPDC002911 (assembly GCF_053591835.1). Lineage (NCBI taxonomy): Bacteria > Bacillati > Actinomycetota > Actinomycetes > Kitasatosporales > Streptomycetaceae > Streptomyces > Streptomyces sp. NPDC002911. The sequence continues at coordinate 152,137 of NZ_JBSFUO010000014.1, forward strand.
GCGAGGTGTTCCTCGGTGGCGGGCTCGTCGACGACCATGAGGACCGCCTCCAGCGCGGGCTTGAGGTCGAGCCCGGCAACCGGGGCGTCGCGCCCGCCGTCGTCTGCACTCATGCCTGTACGTCCTCCTGTGGCTCGCGCGCCTCTTGGTCGAACTCGTCCGTGACCACCGGTTCGGCCCCCTCGCCCCCGGCCCAGCGCACCAGGAGGTCACCCAGCGCCTCCTCCTGGTCGAGCGTGACCGCCTTCTCCCGGTAGAGCTCGAGGAGCGCCAGGAAGCGGGCGACGACCGTGAGGGTGTTCTCCGCGTCCTCGGTGAGCGCCCGGAAGCTGATCTCGCCCTCCGCCCGCAGCCGCGCCACCACGATGTCCGCCTGCTCACGCACGCTGACCAGCGGCGCGTGGATGTGGTCGACGTACACCTGCGGCTTGGCCCTGGGCTGCATCGCCTTCACCGCGAGCCGGGCGAAGCCCCCGGGGCCGATGCTGATCACGACCTCGGGCAGCAGCTCGGCGTGCTGGGGCTCGAGCCCCACCGTGCGGGTGTAGCGGCGGGACTCGGACTCCAGACGGTCGCTGAAGATCTCCGCGATCCGCTTGTACGCGCGGTACTGCAGCAGCCGTGCGAAGAGCAGGTCCCGCGCCTCCAGGAGGGCGAGGTCCGCCTCGTCCTCCACCTCCGCGGTGGGCAGAAGCCGGGCGGCCTTCAGGTCGAGCAGGGTCGCGGCGACGACGAGGAATTCGGTGGTCTGGTCGAGATCCCCGTCGGGTCCCATGGCCCGGATGTGTGCCATGAACTCGTCGGTGACCTTCGACAGCGCGACCTCGGTCACATCGAGCTTGTGCTTGGCGATCAGCTGCAGGAGCAGATCGAAGGGGCCCTCGAAATTGACCAGCCGCACGGTGAACCTGCGGTCGCCACCAGCCTCAAGGGCCTCCTGGCCGACCGCTCCCCGGCCCGGAAGGCTCTCGGTGGACCCAGGAGCGTCCGACGGGGCCGCCGAGGGCTCAGGGGTCGCTGAGGGCCCGGACGGGGCCTCGGGAGCCGCCGCATCCCGGCCCCCCGGCCCGGGGCCGAGGGCACGGCGGGGCGGGCGGGGCACGTCGTCGGCAGTCGGCATGTGCTGGGGTCCAGGAGTGCGGCGGGTGGCGGGCCATGGGCCCCGGGGCCGGGCCGCCCGTACGGCGGCCCTCCCCCGGCAGGCTACCGGCGCGGCACCGGTCAGCGGCCCCGCAGCCGCCGTACGAGGATGCTCGCGTCGCCGCGCGACTCCAGGTCGGCCAGCACCACGGCCACCGCCTCCCGGACGATGCGCCCTCGGTCGACGGCCAGCCCGTGCTCACCGCGCAGCACGAGGCGCGCGTGCTCGAGGTCCATCAGTTCCTCGGCCGACACATAGACGGTGATCTTCTCGTCGTGGCGTTCCCGGCCGCTGGGCCGGCGGTTCGCTCCCCGCCCGCCCCCGCGTCCGCGCTGCGGCTGGACGGTGGTGGTCGCTTCCTGCGGCGGCGCGGTACGGGCCCGGGGCGGGGCTGCGGCAGCCCGGTCGTCCCCGTCGGCGCGGCTGCGCGAGCCGCCGCCGTCGGCGTCCGCCGCGGAGTGCTCCTCGCGGGACGCCCCTGCGGGTGTGTCATCACCGCCCGGTGCGCCGCCCTGGCCGCTCTCCGCCGCATCACTTCCTGCGGCCGGTGCGGGAACCCGCCCCTCGGCGCCGGCCTTGCGCCGCCGCTCGGCGGAGGAGGCCTGCAGGCCCGTGCCCCCGGTGGTACGGAACAGCTCGTCGGCCCCCGGCAGACTCACTCGGCGTGACACCGGGCGAGCACCTCCCTGGCGAGCTGGCGATAGGCGGCGGCACCGACCGAGTTCGACGCGTACGTGGTGATGGGTTCACCGGCGACCGTCGTCTCGGGGAAGCGCACCGTGCGCCCGATGACGGTGTGGTAGACGTGCTCGTCGAAGGCCTCGACGACGCGCGCGAGTACCTCACGGCTGTGCACGGTGCGGGAGTCGTACATGGTGGCGAGGATGCCGTCCAGCTCCAGCTCGGGGTTGAGCCTCTCCTGGACCTTCTCGATCGTCTCGGTGAGCAGTGCCACACCGCGCAGCGCGAAGAATTCGCACTCGAGCGGGACTATCACCTTGTGAGCGGCCGTCAGGGCGTTCACGGTGAGCAGGCCGAGCGACGGCTGACAGTCGATCACGATGTAGTCGTAATCGGCCAACAGCGGCTTGAGAGCACGCTGCAGCGTCGACTCCCGGGCCACCTCGCTCACCAGCTGCACCTCGGCGGCCGAGAGGTCGATGTTGCTGGGGAGCAGGTCCATGTTGGGCACGGCCGTCTTCAGCAGGACCTCGTCGGCCGCCATGCCCCGCTCCATGAGCAGGTTGTAGACGGTGAGGTCGAGCTCCATCGGGTTGACGCCCAGACCTACGGACAGGGCTCCCTGCGGGTCGAAGTCGACGAGCAGGACGCGCCGGCCGTACTCCGCGAGTGCGGCGCCCAGGTTGATGGTCGACGTGGTCTTGCCGACGCCGCCCTTCTGGTTGCACATCGCGATGATCTTCGCGGGGCCGTGCTCGGTCAGCGGACCGGGAATCGGGAAGTACGGCAGCGGCCGGCCGGTCGGGCCGATCCGCTCGCGGCGCTGGCGTGCGGCGTCGGGCGCGAGGGTGGCCGCGTATTCCGGATCGGGCTCGTATTCGGCATCGGGGTCGTAGAAGTGCCCCTCGGGCACCTCGGCGAAGTCGGCGAAGTGGTCAGTCTTTCGGCCACTCTCGTTGCCGGCCATGGCGTTCACGTGTAGGCCGTCCATCATCTGGGGGGCTGTCGTCATGTGCTGGTGGGTGGCGAAGGTGCGGACAGCGACGGAGCCGACAGCTTCGAGCCCGATCGGGCTCAGACCCCGTGCAGGCATCCCTGGTTGACTGCTCCCGGGAGTAATTGTCGACTCATTCACAAGTCGTCTTACCTCCTTGGATGTGACCAGGAAACTTATCGATAGGTCAGCGTGGCACCATGCCGACGATTGGCGACTCTATGGCGTGTCACCGGTTCGCAGCAACACAATCCGCCGGACCCGGCCCGATGTGTCGGCAATCGAACACCCCTCTGTCAAGAGCACGGAGCGCCCGGGGCGCACCTTTCGCGGGGGTGCAAAAAGGGTAGAGGGTTACGTCTCCGGCGGGTCGGGCCGGGGCCCCTCATGCGCCCGGCCGGACCTTGCTGGGCAAGGTCCGGCCGGGCGCGCGAGGTTGACGGAGAGGGTTGACCGCTCAGCCGAGAAGCGTGCTCAGTTCGACGTGGTCGAGACCGTGCGCCTCGGCCACCTCGCGGTAAACCACTTGGCCGTCATGGGTGTTGAGACCCCTGGCGAGCGCGGCGTCACGTCGCAGGGCATCGGCCCAGCCCCGGTTCGCGAGCTCCAGGATGTAAGGAAGCGTGGCGTTCGTGAGGGCGTAGGTAGAGGTGTTCGGCACCGCGCCCGGCATGTTGGCGACGCAGTAGAAGACCGAGTTGTGCACCATGAAGGTCGGCTCGGCGTGCGTCGTCGGATGCGAGTCCTCGAAGCAGCCTCCCTGGTCGATCGCAATGTCGACAAGAACACTTCCGGGCTTCATCTTGGCGACGAGCTCGTTGGTGACCAGCTTCGGCGCCTTCGCACCCGGGATCAGCACGGCGCCCACGACGAGATCGGCCTCGACGACGGCCTTCTCGAGCTCCAGCGCGTTCGAGACGACCGTCCGCACCTTGGTGCCGAAGATCTTGTCGGCCTCGCGCAGCTTGTTGATGTCCTTGTCGAGCAGCGTGACGTGGAAGCCGAGCCCGACGGCGATCTGCGTGGCGTTCCAGCCGGAGACTCCGCCGCCGATGACGACGGCCCTGGCCGCCCCCGTGCCGGGGACACCGCCGGGGAGCACACCGCGCCCGCCGACCGAGCGCATCAGGTGGTACGCGCCTACCTGCGGGGCGAGGCGGCCGGCGACCTCGGACATCGGGGCGAGCAACGGCAGCACGCGGTTCGCGGCCTCGACGGTCTCGTACGCGACGGCGGTCGCGCCCGATTCGAGCAAGGCGTCCGTGCACGCGCGGGAGGCGGCGAGGTGCAGATACGTGAAGAGCGTCTGCCCCTTACGGAGGCGGTGGTACTCCTCGGCGACCGGCTCCTTGACCTTGAGCAGCAGGTCCGCGGCGCTCCAGACCTCGTCGGCGGTGGGCAGGATCCGCGCGCCGGCGGCGACGTACTCCTCGTCCGGGATGGAGGACCCCTCGCCGGCGTGCCGCTCGACGAGGACCTGATGGCCGTGACGGACCAGCTCATGCACTCCGGCAGGGGTGATCGCCACCCGGAACTCGTTGTTCTTGACTTCGCGCGGGATGCCGACCTTCACGTCGATCACGGTCCTTGACTCGGAGAATGGCTCGGACATAACGGGAGATACCCGCATGAACCAAGCATAAGGGGAGACACCACAGAGATCTGCGGCAGAGCCATCATTAATGAAGGACTTCTCGCTGTCCAGCCTTACAAAGCATTAAGTTTTGATCTAAGCACTACGGATTTCGCAGGTCTAACCCTCCTTGACCAGCGGTCCGGCTCTCCACTCCCAGCAGTCTGTCGGCTGCCGCCCGGTGCAGCCGAGCCGCCGCCGGGTCCCCGAGCCGGTCCAGGGTGTCCGCCAGCCTGAGCTCCAGCGCGGCCTGGAGGCGCACGTCACCCGCCCGGCGCGCCAGGTCGACCGCCTCCTGGCAGGTGTGCAGGGATTCCTGCGGCCGGCCCGCGTACTCCTGCACCCGCGCGGCCTCGCTGAGCGCCCGCGCCTGAGCCGGGAGGTCCCCGAGCCTGCGGTGGCCCGCCGCGGCCGCACGCCAGTTGCGCAGCGCCTCGCCGTAGCGCCCTGCGTACGTGTGGACCGCTCCGAGCCGCCCGTACAGTCGCGCCTCGTCGGCCCGCTCCCCCTGTGTGAGCCGCTGCGCGAGCGCCCGGCCGTACCAGTCGGAGGCCCGGTCGAAGTCCCCCAGCTCCGCGTACGCACCACCTGCGGATTCCATTGCCCTGCCGGTCGCGTAGAGGTCGTGTGCCGCGCGTCCGGCGTCCAGCGCGGCCCGGTAGCGTGCCAGCGCCTCCCGCGTACGGCCGGTCCTGGCGTCCAGATCGGCGAGGTTGAGCAGGGCGGCGGCCTTCTCCCGGGGCAGGTCGCGGCGCTCCGCGACATCGAGGACCAGCCCGTGCAGCCCGTACAGCACAGGGGCGGCTTCCTCGGTGCCCCGGTGCGCGGCCAGGGCGCGGACGAGGGCGGCGACAAGGCGGCGGGCCAGGGTGTCCAGGTCCCCGTCGCACACCGCGGCCCGGGCGGCGGCCAGCAACGCCGGCTCGCGGATCCGCAGCCACTCGGCGGCGGACTCCGGGTGGGGGAAGCGCAGCGAGCGCGGCAGTCCGGCGAGCTTGCGGCGGGCCGGGGAATTCTCGGGATCGGTGACCGCTCGGCATGCCTGGAGCCGGCGCACGGTCCGCTCCAGCATCCTGGCCCGGGCCAGCTGGATCTCGGCGGGCCTCTCGTGCTCCTCCAGCACGGCGCGCACCATTGGGGCGAGGCAGCCGGGCACCTCGTACTGCGGCAGCTCGGCGCCGTTCGTCCGGAGCAGCCCGAACCGGACGAAGTCGTCCATGGTCGTCTGAGCGGCCGACACCGAGCACCCGGCCAGCGCGGAGGCGGTGTGGGCGTCGGCCAGCCCGGCGGGCGCGAGGGCGAGCAGTCGCAGTATCCGGGCGGCGGTCGGCGGGAGCGAGTCGTGGACCAGCCGGAAGGCTCGGGCCAACGGCCGGGACCCGGTGGGCTGTTCGGGGTCGTCCCGCTGATCGCGCAGTTGCTTGGCCACGTCTGCGACCGACGCGCCGGGCCGTGCGGCGAGCCAGCCCGCGACCAGGGTCAGGGCGGCGGGCTGCCCCCCGCACTCCTCCGTGAGTGTCTCGGCGGTGCGCGGATCGACCGTGATGCGGACCTGGCCGATGGTGCGGGCGAGCAGTCGCACGGCGGAGCCCGCGTCCAGCCCCCCGATGGTGCACGGGCGGACGCCGGGGATCCCGGTGAGGGGGCCGGTCGCAGTGGCGACCACCAGGCAGTCCGGGTTGTCCGGCAGCAGCGGATCGACCTGTCCCGCGTCCACGGCGTCGTCGAGGAGGATGAGTGCGCGGCGTGCGGCGAAGGCCTCGCGGACCATCTCGGAGAGCTCGTCCTCGTCCGCTCCGGGCGGGCCGGTGACGGACAGCAGGTCCAGGAGTGCGCGCGCGGTCCGCTCCACGGGGACGCGCTCGCCGCCGGGTTCGGTGAGCGAGACCCGGAACACCCCGTCGGGATAGTCACCGGGTTCCGCGAGCCGGCGGGCGAGTTCGGCGGCGAGGGCGGTACGTCCGGATCCGGGCCGTCCGGCGATCAGCAGGACCCGGGCGCGTGCGGCTTTGCGGCCGGCCAGGGTGTCCAGGCCCGCGCGCGCGATGTCCTCCTGAAGGGCTTTCAACTCGCGCACGCGCCCGAAGAATTGCGATGGGGCTACGTCCGGCGGCTTCTTGGCTCCTGCCGTCCCCGCCACGTCGGCCGGGCCGCTGGTGTCCACCGCCTGATCGGTCACGGGCCACGCTCCACTTCTGCACGCGGTTGCCCGCCGGAACTCCGGTCGGGGCCTTTCGAGCGTAGTTCAGTGGTGCGGACGATCACGGTCGAGCGGTACCGGCACATCCCTCGATCGGATCAGCATTTCGTACGATTGGCTCCTGGCCGGCCCGTTGCCGGCCCGCCCCGACGGGGACGGGCCGGGTCGGAATTCGTACGGGCGGGCCGGACGGAGCGGGTCAGGCCTCGAACGGGCGGGCCGGCCAGGGCGCCTCGGCCGGGCGCAGCGAGTCCACGCCGTCGCCCGCGAGCACCGCGGTGAGCGACAGGACACCCACGACCAGGCAGTTGTTGTGCAGGTCGCCGGCGAGCACACCCCGCACGAGCTCCTCGAGGGGCACCCGTGCCTGCTCCATGTCGGCCTCCTCCTCGGAAACCTCGAAGCGCTCGCCGTCGGCCACGGAGAGGTCCCGGGCGAGGAAGATGCGCACGGCCTCGTCGCAGCCGCCGGGCGTGGTGTAGACGTCGGTCAGCACCCGCCAGTCCTCGGCCTTGACGTGCGCCTCCTCGTACAGCTCGCGCTGCGCGGCGTGCAACGGGTTCTCGCCGGGGATGTCGAGCAGCCCCGCCGGGATCTCCCACAGCTTGTGGCGCACCGGGTGCCGGTACTGCCGCAGGACGAGCACCCGGCCCTCCGCGTCGAGCGCGAGCACGGCCACGGATCCGGGATGGACCTGGTAGTCGCGGCTGTGGACGCTCCCGTCGGGCATCACGACATCGTCGGTGCGGACGCTGGTCTTGTTACCGGTGAAGGGGGTCACCGTCGCGGTGACCTGCCACTCCTCGGGCGTGTCCTGGAAACCCATGTACGTCCTCCCACGAACGAACAGAAACCGGGGCACGCATCCGGTGAAGGATCCGCGCCCCGGTCAACCGTAGCGCCTTACGCGTCGGCGTCCGTCCCGTGTGCCGCGACCTTGCGCTCCACGGCGGCCTTCACCAGGCCGGCGAAGAGCGGGTGGGGGCGGGTCGGACGGGAGCGGAGCTCCGGGTGCGCCTGGGTGGCGACCAGGTAGGGGTGCGCCTCGCGGGGGTATTCGACGTACTCGACGAGCTTGTTGTCCGGGGAGGTGCCGGAGAAGACCAGGCCGGCCTTCTTCTCCAGCTCGGCGCGGTAGCCGTTGTTGACCTCGTAACGGTGGCGGTGGCGCTCCTCGACGTACGGCTCACCGGCGTAGGCCTCGCGGACCAGGGAGCCCTCGGCGAGCTTCGCCGGATACAGGCCCAGCCGCATGGTGCCGCCCAGGTCCCCCGCGCCCTCGACGTATGCGAGCTGCTCCTCCATCGTGGAGATGACGGGGTGGCCCGTGGCGGCGTCGAACTCGGTGGAGTTCGCGTCGGGGATACCGGCGAGGTTCCGCGCGGCCTCGATCACGATGCACTGGAGGCCGAGGCAGAGGCCGAGCAGCGGCACCTTGTTCTCGCGGGCGTACTGGATGGCGCCGACCTTGCCGACCACGCCGCGCTCGCCGAAACCGCCGGGGATGCAGACGGCGTCGACGTCGCCGAGCTGCTTCTGGGCACCGGCCGGGGTCTTGCAGTCGTCAGAGGCGACCCACTTGACCTTGACCCGCGCCTTGTTCGCGAAGCCGCCGGCCCGGATGGCCTCGGTGACCGAGAGATAGGCGTCGGGCAGGTCGATGTACTTGCCGACCAGGGCGACGGTTACCTCGTGGTCGGGGTTGTGGACCCGGTCCAGGAGGTCGTCCCAGGTGGTCCAGTCGACATCACGGAACGGCAGGTCCAGCTTGCGTACGACGTAGGCGTCCAGGCCCTCGGTGTGCAGCACCTTGGGGATGTCGTAGATCGACCGGGCGTCCGGGCAGGCCACCACGGCGGTCTCGTCGACGTCGCACATCAGCGAGATCTTGCGCTTGATGGCGGTCGGGACGTCACGGTCGGCGCGCAGCACGATGGCGTCGGGCTGGATACCGATGTTGCGCAGGGCCGCGACGGAGTGCTGGGTCGGCTTCGTCTTCAGTTCACCGGACGGGCCGATGTAGGGCAGCAGCGAGATGTGCACGACGAAGACGTTGTCGCGGCCCACCTCGTGGCGGACCTGGCGGACGGTCTCCAGGAAGGGCAGCGACTCGATGTCGCCGACCGTGCCACCGACCTCGGTGATGACGACGTCGACGTCGTCGGTCGCCATGCGGCGGATGCGGTGCTTGATCTCGTTGGTGATGTGCGGGATGACCTGGACGGTGTCACCGAGGTACTCACCGCGCCGCTCCTTGGCGATGACCTGCGAGTAGACCTGACCGGTCGTGACGTTGGCCGAACCGTCGAGGTCTACGTCGAGGAAGCGCTCGTAGTGGCCGATGTCCAGGTCGGTCTCGGCGCCGTCGTTGGTGACGAACACCTCACCGTGCTGGAAGGGATTCATCGTGCCGGGGTCGACGTTGAGATAGGGGTCGAGCTTCTGCATGGTGACCCGCAGGCCACGTGCCTTGAGCAGGGCACCCAGGCTGGAGGCAGTCAGACCCTTGCCGAGGGAGGAGGCGACACCCCCGGTGACGAAGATGTGCTTGGTCGTCGTGGATGTGGGCTGCATAGCCAAAGGGGGCTCCCGTGGTCGCGATCGTGAGGTGCGTACCGGCATGCCGTACGGAGAATTCCGGAGGCGCCGTCGCTGCGGTTCGGGGGCCTCGTCCACTGCGGGGACGGCCACCGGTCCACGGGCTACCAGGGTAACAGCGACGAAAGGAGGCCGCTTCCGGCCATGCGCCCACCGGTGCGGACACAAGATCACCACGGGTCCGTTTCAGGTCCCACCCATTCGCCGGTGCCAGGCGACGGACAAGTTGTGGACAGTCGCGCGGAACCCCCTGGTGCGTCGTATCCTGCTCAAACACTCGCTGCCGAGTTGGCCGGCCCAGCGGCACCACCCCAGCCCGCTCACCCGTGCAAGAGCTCGTCGGTTCTACTACAACGACCCCTTGACCAGCAGTAAGCGCCCTTCGGGGCGACATGGCCGTTCGACTGGAGACGCACGTGGCCGGGCGCATCGAGGATTACGCACTCATCGGAGACATGCAGACCGCAGCCCTGGTCTGCCGGGACGGCACAGCGGACTGGCTGTGCCTGCCCCGCTTCGATTCACACGCCATTTTCGCCGGACTTCTCGGTACCGAGGAGCACGGTTTCTGGCGGCTTGGACCCGCCCGTCCCGAGGGGGCGGAGCCACCGAATGCGGACCGGCGCCGCTATCGCGGCGACTCACTCATCCTGGAATCGGAATGGGACACCCCCCGCGGCACGGTCCGCGTGACCGATTTCATGCCGCCTCGTGACGGAGCGCCGCAGCTCATCCGCATCGTGGAGGGCGTGAGCGGCCGGGTACCGATGCGCTCCGAACTGCGGATGCGTTTCAGCTACGGGCGGGTCACCCCCTGGGTACACAAGGTCGACGGCCGCACGGTCGCCGTCGCGGGTCCCGACTCGGTCTGGCTGGACACGGACACGGACACGTACGGTCAGAATCTGACCACGTACTCCGACTTCACCGTGTCCCCCGGTGACCGGATCGCGTTCACCATCAGCTGGCAGCCCTCCCACCACGAGCCGCCCGCCATGCCGGAACCCGAGGCCTCCCTGGAGGCGACGGAGAACTTCTGGCGCGAGTGGGTCGAGCAGTGCACGTACCACGGTCCTTACCGTGAGGCGGTCGTCCGCTCGCTGATCACGCTGAAGGCGCTCACCTACGCACCGACCGGCGGCATCGTGGCGGCCCCGACCACCTCCCTTCCGGAGGACATCGGCGGCTCACGGAACTGGGACTACCGCTACACCTGGCTGCGGGACGCGGCGATCACGCTCTCCTCCCTGCTCCGCACGGGGTACCGGGAGGAGGCGCGCGCCTGGCGCGAGTGGCTGCTGCGGGCCGTCGCGGGCGACCCGGAGAACCTGCAGATCATGTACGGCATCGCGGGTGAGCGCGAGCTCGGCGAGGCGGAGCTGGACTGGCTGCCCGGATACGAGAACTCCGGCCCGGTCCGGGTCGGTAACGGCGCCGCGAACCAGCTTCAGCTCGATGTGTACGGCGAGGTCACCGAGGCGCTGCACCTGGCGCACATGACGGGGCTGACCCGCAACGACTACGCGATGGGCCTCCAGCTCAAGCTGATCACCTATCTGGAGAAGCACTGGGACGAGCCGGACGAGGGCATCTGGGAGGTACGCGGGCCGCGTCGGCACTTCGTGCACTCCAAGGTGATGGCCTGGGTCGCCGTCGACCGCACGATCAAGCTGATCGAGTCCGGGGACGCGGAGGGGCCGCTGGAGCGGTGGCTCCAGTTGCGCGACGACATCCACCGCGATGTCTGCGAGCGGGGTTACGACCCCGAACGCAACACCTTCACCCAGTCCTACGGTTCCCAGGAGCTGGACGCGTCCCTGCTGCTGATTCCGCAGATGGGATTTCTGCCTCCGGACGACAAGCGCGTCATCGGCACGATCGAGGCGATCCAGCGGGAGCTGTCCACGGAGGACGGTTTCGTCCTGCGTTACCCGACCGAGGGGGACGACGCGGGCGTCGACGGCCTGGAGGGGGACGAGGGTGCGTTCCTGGCCTGCTCGTTCTGGCTGGCGGACGACCTGGCGATGATCGGCCGGGTCGACGAGGCCCGTCGGCTCTTCGAGAAGCTGCTGGCCCTCCGCAACGACCTCGGCCTGCTGGCCGAGGAGTGGGACTCCGGCCTCCAGCGGCAGGTGGGCAACTTCCCGCAGGCGTTCAGCCATGTGCCGCTGATCGACACGGCGCTGCGGCTGACGGCCAGCGGGGCGTACGCCGGCTGATCGGCGGCCTGCCCGGCCGTCGCCTGCGTGCACGGCCGGGCAGGCCAGGACCCCGGCGCGGTCGTGACCGATGACGTCCCGCCGGCGAGCCCGGTGACCGGCCGGAGAGGCAGCTGCGCACCGTCAGTGGTGACCGACCGGTCCGGCCGTGGAGAAGGCCGGGCGAAGTCCCTTCCGAAGGACGCGACAGGACGCTGCGGAAGGGCCGATGTCCCCGGCCGGACCTAGGATGGAAGGGCCCTGTCACGCACGGCGAAGGGGACACAGCATGACGCCCCGAAAATCTCTGCCGGACGCCGCCCTCACGGCCCTCCGCTCCGATTTCACCGGTGAGGTCCATGCGCCCGGGGACACGGGCTACGACGAGGCCCGTACCGTCTTCAACAGCATGATCGACCGCAGACCCGCAGTGGTGGCGCGGTGCGCCTCGGAGGCCGACGTCGCGCGGGCGCTCGCGGTCGCACGTGACCAGGAGCTGGAGGTCGCGGTGCGCGGGGGTGGTCACAGCGTCGCGGGGATGGCTCTGAGCGAAGGCGGTCTCGTGATCGACCTGCGCCGCATGCGCTCGGTGAGCGTCGACCGGGACGCCCGGTCGGCTCGCGTCGGCGGCGGCGCCGTCATGAGCGACCTGGACCGGGCCACCCAGCCGTACGCCCTGGCGACCACGGGCGGCCGGGTTTCCACCACCGGCGTCGGTGGCTTCACCCTGGGCGGCGGATCGGGGTGGTTGGAGCGTGTCTTCGGGCTGGCCTGCGACAATCTGCTGGCCGCCGACGTGGTGACGGCGGACGGCGGCACCGTACACGCGAGTGCGGACGAGAATCCGGAACTCTTCTGGGCCCTGCACGGCGGCGGCGGCAATTTCGGCGTGGTCACCTCACTGACGCTGCAGCTGCACGCCCTGCCGGCGATGAGTATGGTGTTGCTGCTCTTCCGCCCGGAGAACGGTTCCGAAGCGGTCCGCACGTACCGCGACGTGATGGAGTCCGCCCCGGACGCGGCGGGCGGCGCCTGCATCTACATCACCGGGCCGCCCGAGGAGTGGGTGCCCGAGACCCTGGTGGGCCATCTCGTGTGCGCGACGCTGATCACCTTCGCCGGCACGCAGTCGGAAGCACGCGACGTGGCCGCGCCTCTGCTGGCGCTGGAGCACGAGTCGGAGGTCGTCGACACGATTCCGTACGCTGACCTGCAGTGCATGCTCGACGATCCGCCCGGCATGCGGAACTACTGGTCAGCGGAGTATCTGGACGGATTCCCCGACGAGGCGACGGCGGCCTTCTGCGCGGGCGCGGCGACGCTGCCCGTGCCCACGAACTCCCAGCATGTGCTGTTTCCCATGGGCGGCGCGGTGGCGCGGGGACCCGCCGACTACCCGCTGCCGTGGCGCTCCTCGCCGTGGGCCGTGCACCCCTTCGGCGTCTGGGAGAGCGAGTCCGACGACGAGCAGGTCAGACAGTGGGTGCGCGAGGTGCGCAGCGCGATGATGCCATGGGCGAACGGCGCGGTGTATCTCAACTTCATCGGCCGCGAGGGGCAGGAACGGGTCGTGGCCGGGTTCGGTGAGCGCGCCTACGAGCGGCTGTCCCGCGTCAAGGCCCGGTACGACCCGGACAACCTGTTCCACCTCAATCACAACGTCAAGCCCGCGGTGGCCATGGTGTGACGAGCCCCGGCGGGGCCCGGTAGCTTCTGACCGAGGCCGTTCGCGCCTCATGTACACGAGCGCGCGGGCGCAGAAACGGAAGCACGAGGCCGGAGCCGGTGGAGACAGAGGGCGGGATCACCGTGCGGCGGGCGCTGGGGCTGCCGGGGCTGCGCGGCGGGCTCCCGGAGGTCTTGACGTGCGCGGACCGGCTGGACCGCACGGTGCGCTGGGTGCACGCCGGTGAGGCGCCGAACATCCCCGCCCTGCTCAAGGGCGGGGAGCTGCTGCTCACGACGGGGCTCGGCCTCGGGTCCCGGTCCGGCGACCAGCGCGCCTTCGTCCGCAAGCTGGCCGACCGCGGTATCGCCGCCCTGGTCGTGGAGCTCGGCCCACGCTTCAGCCGGCTGCCCGCGGCGATCGTGGAGGCGGCGCGGACGGCGGGACTGCCGCTCGTCCAGCTGCACCGCGAGGTGCCGTTCGTGGCGGTGACCGAGGAGATTCACACCGAGATCGTCAACGGTCACTACGCGCTGCTCCAGCGGGCGGAGGAGGTCCACCGGCGGTGCACCGAGGCGGTGTTGGGCGGCGGTGGGGTTCCGCAGGTCCTGGGGATCCTGGCGGACTTCGCCGCCAACCCGGTCTTCCTGGAGACTCCGGACGGCCGGCTGCTGTTCGCGGCGGGGGCCGGGAAGGGGCCGGTGGGCGCCGAACCACTGCAGGTCTGGGAGGGGCTGCGCGGGGCACCCGCGGCCCGTGAGGCGCCACCGGCCGGTGCGGTCCTGGTGGAGGTGCCGGGAGGTGGCCTCGGGACGGGTTCCGTACGGGCCCGGCTGGTGCTCCTCGCGGTGGCGGGCCCGCTGGTGACGGTGCACCGGATGGCGGCCGAGCGGGCGGCGGGCATCCTGGCGGTCGTGCTGATGCAGGCCCGCCAGGAGGACGAAGTGGCGGCGCGGGGACGCGGTGACTTCCTCACGGACCTCGCCGAGGGGCGGATCGCTCCCGGGGACGCTCCCGCACAGGCGGGGGTACTGGGGTTCAGGCCGGGCGGGGACCCGTTGCTGCCGGTGGTGATGCGGCTCGCCCCCGAGCCGGCTCCGTCGGGCAGCTGGGCGCTGCTGGCCCGGGCCGTGGCGGAGGAGCTCGCCGCGGTGGGGGCGCCCGTGCTGGTGGGGGTACGCCCGGTGGAAGGCCGGGTTCCGCTGCTGCTGGCGCTGCGCCCGGGGACGACGCGCGCGGCGCTGGCGGACCGGGTGGCGGCGGCGCTGCGGGCCGGGGCCGACCGGGCGGGCCTGGAGGGGGCCGGGGACCGTACGCCGGTGGTCGTGGTGGTCGGGGCCGCAGGCGCCTGGGCGGCGGCGGGCGCGGGGCTGCGGCACGCGGCGGAGGCGGCGACGGCCGCGCAGGGGCTCGCGGAGCGCCCCTGGCACGACGCACGCCGCCTGGACATCGACCTGCTGCTGTGGCGGCTGCGCGACCATCCGGACCTGGAGTCCTTCGTGGACCGGGCGATCGGGCCGCTCCGCGAGCACGACCGGACATCGCGCCCCGCGCTGCTTCCCACGTTGGAGGCGTACCTCGCCCACGCGGGCCGGAAGGCGGAGGCGGCACGCGAACTGCATCTGAACCGGCAGACGCTCTACAACCGGCTGGCCCGCGTCGGCGAGCTGCTCGGCACCGATCTCGACGACCCGCAGTCGGTGCTCGCCCTGAGCCTGGCCATGCGGGCCCGCCGCCACACCCGCTGACTGAGGCCTAACCCGCCAGGGGCTGCGCCAACTCGTCGTAGACGGAAAGCACATGGGCGATCGTGTCGTCCTCGGTCGGCCAGCTCGCGGCCTGCGCGCGCCCCGAGACGGCGAGCCGCTCCCGCTGCCCCGGGTCGCCGAGGAGCCGCACGACGGCGCGGGCCAGCGCACCGGCGTCCCCGGAGGGAATGAACTCGGCCGCCTCGCCGACGAGTTCGGGCAGGCCGTCGGCGCGGGCCGCGACCAGCGGGATGCCGAGCCGCAGGGCTTCCCGGGCGAGCAGCGGCCCGCCCTCCCCCTGTCCCGACAGCACGGCGATGTCGGCAGCGGCGAGTAGTTCGCCGATGCCCGCCGAGCCGCCGGCCGCGACGACGGGCAACCCCTCCGCCGCGATCCGGCGCCGCAGGGCACCGGCCCGGGGCCCCTCCCCCACGACGGCCAGCAGGGGCACGGGGTCCATTGCGCTCCATTCGCGTGCCGCGTCCAGCAGCGTCTCGTGACCGTGCTGAGCCACCGACACCAGCAACGGCCTCCCGAGCGCGCCCAGTTCGGCGCGTGTCTTGCCGTCGTCCGGGGGATCGGGTGCGCCGGGGAAGCGGCTCGCGGGGATCGCGGCCGGCGCGAGCCGTGCGTCCCTGGCGCCTCGGCGGCGGGCACGGTCGACCAGCTCCCACGAGTTGCCCAGCACGACGGCGGCCGCGCGGGCGGCCCTTCGCTCCATCATCCGCAGCAGTCGCCCGCGGGCGCCCTCGGCATGGGCGCGGGTGTGCCAGGTCACGACCAGCGGGGTGCCCCGGCCGCTCAGCGCGATCCCGGCGCGTACGGCGGCGTGCAGCCCGTGTGCGTGGACGATGTCCGCCCCGGTGCAGGCTGTACGGAGCGCGGCGACGGCCGCCGGGTCGCTGCGCCGGGGCACCGCCACGAAGCGGGCGCCCGTCGCGGGGAGGCCATGGGCGCAGCCGGAACCGGCCGGGGCGCAGACGGTGACCTGCACACCTCTGGCGACCAGACCCGCGGCGAGCGAGCTGACATGAGCGCTGCTTCCGGCACCGCCGCCCAGGACTTGGACCGTACGCAGCTGTGACACGTTGATTGGCTCCCGGGGCTGCCGAGTCGGCGGTATGTACAGCGCCAAGGATGCCAGTCCGCACGCACGTTCCGGCACCGACGAAACGTTCTTCCCGTCGTCGCGGCAACAGCGGATCAGGCCGCCCCACTCGCACGAGTGAACAGGGCGGCGCGGAATTGACGCCCGTCGGCCCGCTATCCGTCGGCCCGCGCGGTCTCCAGCAGTTCCTCGGCGTGCGCCCGGGCGGTCTCCGAGTCCTCCTGGCCCGCCAGCATCCGGGAGAGTTCGCGCACCCGGTCCTCTCCTTCCAGGACCGTGACGCCGCTCCTGGTCACCGAGCCGTCCACGGTCTTCTCGACCAGCAGCTGCCGGTCGGCGAAGGCCGCCACCTGCGGCAGGTGGGTGACCACGACCACCTGCGCGGACCTGGCGAGCTTCGCCAGCCGCCGGCCGACCTCGACGGCCGCCTTGCCGCCGACACCCGCGTCGACCTCGTCGAAAAGATACGTCGGCACGGGATCGGAGCCCGCGAAGACCACCTCGACGGCGAGCATCACCCGGGACAGCTCACCGCCCGAGGCTCCCTTGGCGATCGGCCGGGGCTGGGCCCCTGGGTGCGGTGCCAGCAGGAGCTCCACCTCGTCGGCACCGGACGGCCCGTAGAGCACGCTCCGGCCACCGATGTCGATGCCGGACGCCGCGTCCGGCGCCTCGGTCTGCCGGATGGCGAAGGAGACCCGTGCGTGCGGCATCGCGAGCGACGCCAGCTCCTCCGTGACGGCGGCGGCGAATCGCGCCGCCGCCTCCGTCCGCGCGTCGGTCAGCTCCTGCCCGAGGACGGAGAGCTCGGCACGCAGCGCGTCACGCTCCGCCGTCAGCTCACCGATGCGGTCGTCGTCGCCCTCCAGCTCCGTCAGCCGGGAGGCTCCGTCCTCGGCCCAGGCGAGCACGGAGGCTGTGTCCTGGCCGTACTTGCGGGTGAGCGCGGTGAGCGCAGCACGCCGCTCCTCCACGGCGGCGAGCCGCAGAGGGTCGGCGTCCAGCTGATCGGCGTAACCGGCGAGTTCCCCGGCGACGTCGGCGAGCAGGATCGAGATCTCGCCGATCCGGTCGGCGAGCGCGGCCAGGGCCGGGTCGTGCGCCCGTACGGCGTCCAGGGACCGTCCGGCGGCCGCCACCACCGTGGTGGCGTCCACGCCCTCCTGGTCCTCCGGATCGCCCGCGAGCGCCGCGTGGGCCAGGGCCGCCGCCGAGGCGAGGGACTCCGCGTGGCCGAGCCGCTCGGCCTCCGCGGCGAGGGCTGTGTCCTCCCCGGGCAGCGGCTCCACGGCGGCGACCTCTTCGAGACCGAAGCGCAGCAGGTCCGCTTCCTGGGCCCGCTCCCTGGCCCGGGTGGTCAGTTCGTCGAGCTCCGTGACGACCGAGCGCAGCCGCCGGTAGGCCGCGGCGTACTCGGTGTGCGGGCCCTCCACACCTCCGCCGGCGTAACGATCAAGAGCCTGGCGCTGCCGGGCGGGCTTCAGCAGTCCCTGCTGGTCGGTCTGGCCGTGCACGGCGACGAGTTCGTCGGCGAGCTCGGCGAGCACTCCCACGGGCACGGATCTGCCCCCGAGATGTGCCCGGGAGCGCCCTTCCGCCGAAACGGTACGGCTGATGAGCAGCGCACCGTCCTCGATCTCGCCCCCGGCTTCCTCGGCGCGCACCGCCGCCGCGTCGCCCGGGGACACCGTGATCCGCCCCTCGACGACCGCGGCTTTGGCACCGACCCGCACCAGGGCGGGGTCGGCGCGCCCGCCGAGCAGCAGCCCGAGGCTGGTGACGACCATGGTCTTGCCCGCGCCGGTCTCACCCGTCACCGCGGTGAAACCGGGTGACAGCTCCACCACCGCGTCGTCGATGACTCCGAGCGACCGTATCCGCATCTCCTCCAACACGGACATGACCTTACGAGGTCCGGAGCCCGGTGTGCGACGGACCCCTGCGACGGATTCACTCACGCGGGTGTGCGCAGCCGCTCGGGAAATCAGTGCGGAGCGCCCCGCCAGCCCTGTACGGGCAGCGCGAACTTGGCCACCAGACGGTCGGTGAACGACGCCCGGTGCAGCCGCGCGAGCCGTACGGGCACCGCTCCGCGCCGCACCTCCACCCTGGCCCCGGCGGGCAGCTCGACGGTCCGGCGCCCGTCGCACCACAGCACCCCGTGCGGGGTGTGCGGCTGGACCTCCACGGCCAGCACGGAGTCGGGCGAGGTCACCAGCGGCTTCGCGAACAGCGCGTGGGCGCTGATCGGCACCATGAGCAGGGCCTCGACCTCCGGCCAGACGACGGGGCCGCCCGCCGAGAAGGCGTACGCGGTCGAGCCGGTCGGGGTGGCGCAGACGATCCCGTCGCATCCGAAGCCGGTCACCGGACGGCCGTCGATCTCCAGGACGACCTCGAGCATCCGCTCGGGCGAGACCTTCTGGACGGCGGCCTCGTTGAGCGCCCAGTCCGTGTGCACGACGTCACCGTTGCTGTGCACGACGACGTCGAGGGTCATGCGCTCCTCGACCCGGTACGCCCGGGTGACGACCCGGTCGACGACCTGGTCCAGGTCGTCACGCTCCGCCTCGGCGAGAAAGCCCACCCGTCCGAGGTTGACGCCGAGCATCGGCACGCCCGAGGCGCGCGAGATCTCGGCGCCGCGCAGCAGCGTCCCGTCCCCGCCGAGCACGATCAGCAGTTCGCAGCCGTCCACGGCCGTGGGCGTCGCGTCCGTGACCGTCACCACGGAGGGCGGCAGCGGCAGGTCCTGTGCCTCCACGGCCAGTACCCGGACGCCGAGGCCGTGCCGCAGCAGGCCCTGGACGACGAGCTCGGCGCTGCGGATCGCGGCCGGGCGGCCGGTGTGCGCCAGCAGGAAGACAGTGCGTTCCTCGTTCTCGGGTTGTGCCGCATGCGTCGTCAACGGGGCCCCTCCGCCACTGCACGGTCGACATCCGCGGGGTCCAGCTCAGGTGCGCCGGCCCGCAGCCACAGAAAGTACTCGACATTTCCCGACGGGCCGGGCAGCGGGCTCGCCGTCACCCCCTGGACACCGAGGCCCAGCAGTCCGGCCCGGCGTGCCACTTCCCGTACGGCTTCGGCCCGCAGCTCGGGGCTGCGGACCACACCGCCGCTGCCGAGGCGTTCCTTGCCCACCTCGAACTGCGGCTTGACCATGAGCACCAGGTCGGCGTCGGGGGCGGCGCAGCGCGCGAGGGCGGGCAGGACCAGGCCGAGCGGGATGAACGACAGGTCGCCCACCACCAGGTCCACCGCCTTCCCGTCGATCTGCTCCAGCGTCAGCTCCCGTACGTTGGTGCGGTCCTTGACGGTCACGCGTTCATCGGACTGCAGTGACCAGGCGAGCTGGCCGTAGCCGACGTCGACGGCGACGACGTGGCAGGCGCCGGCCCGCAGCAGTACATCGGTGAAGCCACCGGTCGAGGCCCCGGCGTCCAGTGCCCGCCGTCCCTCGACCTTCAGTCCCAGGGGAACGAAGGCGGCGAGGGCGCCCGCGAGTTTGTGCCCGCCTCGCGAGACGTACTCCGGGTCTCTGTCGTCCTTGACGACGACGACCGCGGCGCTGGTCTCGACCTGGGTGGCGGGCTTGGTCGCGGTGTTCCCGCCGACGGTCACCCGCCCCGCTGCGATCAGCTGGCTCGCGTGCTCGCGCGAGCGGGCCAGCTTGCGGCGTACCAGCTCGGCGTCGAGGCGGCGACGTGCCACTCCTGCCACGTTCGGTTCAGCTCCTGATGTCGTTCGCGGGTGTCGGTGCGGGTGCGGGCCGTGCGTCCAGCGCGGTCAGTTCGTCGCGCAGCCCACCGTGTACATCCTCGTACACCTCGGCGTGGCCGTCCGCCGAGAGGTGGTCCACGTCGGCCAGCCGCTCCAGCCGCGCGTCGACACCGGGGTGCCCGGTGGGGGTGCGTGCGATCCCGAGGGGTGCGGGCGGGACGGGGCCGAACGAGAGTGCGGGTGGCGCGGCGGGCGGCGCCACGACCGCTTCGTCCGCCTCGTCCCGCTGCGCCGTGTCCGGCCCCGGCATCCAGTCGCTCATGCGGGAACGCTACCTCGTAGGGCCGGTGTACCGTCGGTGACGATGGCGACCATGGAGGAGTGCCGCAGCGCACTCGACACACTTTCCGGCAATCTGGCGGGGGCCGACGGCGACGTACGCGGCGCCGCCGACCTCGATCGCTCGCTGAGCTGCCACATCAGGGATCTCGACGTGACGTTCACCGGACGGCTGGCGGACGGCCGGATCCAGGTGAGGGACACGTACGACGGCCCGCCCAGGGAGAAGGCCGAGATCCGGCTCGCGATGACCGGGGACGACCTGGTGGCCATGGTCGACGGCGAGCTGAATTTCGCGAAGGCCTGGGCGTCGGGCCGGGTGCGGCTGGAGGCCGGCTTCCGCGATCTGCTGAAGCTCAAGTCACTGCTGTAGCCCTCGGGACTCGGACGGAGGCGGCGTTCGCTTTGTGCGGGCGGCGGGGACGTTCGAGCGGTGTCCCCGTCTCGGGGTCGTCGATGACCTGGCACCGCAATCCGAATACCGCCTCCACCGGCTGCACGGCGACCAGCGTGCGGCCCCGCGTCTCGTGCTCCGCGCAGAGGTCGCGTACGTCGGTCCGGCGCTGACCACCGCACAGCTCGTCGACGTAGAGAGTAGCGGCCGCGCGGGACGAGATCGGCGGCGGTGATGCCGTCCGGGTCTATGGAGGACCGGGGCAGGATGGACTGCCCGTCCAGTGCGTCGCACCTGTACGCCCGGGGCGTGGGCGGCGTCGTCGATCAGCCCCAGCACGGTGCGCGGGACCCGTGGATCTCGTACGAGGACGTCAGCGCGGGTGCCCGAACAGTGGAACAGCCGTGCCACACCTCGGAGGGCGGGGGGCCTTGGCGCCGATCGCGCCACTCGGAGGCACAGCAGCACCAGCACGCCCACCGCGACCAGCAGGCCCGCGGCTCGTACGGCATGGCGACCGGCCGCACAGGTTCGTCCGGCGCGGCCGCGCCGGCGGCGAACGCTTCAGAAGAACTCTCGACCAACACCGAGTCAGGGGGCCTGCCCTCTCACTTCTCGGCTCCCCCGTGCCGCACGAGCTCCGGTGCTAAAGGTCCAGTCCGGCCACGGCCTTCCCCGCGTCCAGCCCGCACGAGCCCGCCCCGGCGTGCGTCCACGCCGCTCCGCACAGGGCCCGCAGCCCGTCGATCGCGTCGCCGTGGCCCTCCAGCCAGAGCGCGTCCCCCCGCACCAGGGCCGTCCAGCCGCCGCAGCGGAAGCCCCCGTCCTCCTCCGACACCTCGGGCTGCCCCGTGAGCAGCCCCCGCAGGTCCCGGTCCACATACGCCGGGCGGTATTTGGGTTCGGCCGCGATCAGCTGCGCCGCGTCGGTCACCCCGGTGAGGACGAGCAGCGAGTCCACCCCGCCGTTGAACGCGCCCTCGATGTCCGTGTCCAGCCGGTCCCCGACGACCAGCGGCCGCTGCGCCCCGGTCCTCAGCACCGTCTCGCGGTGCATCGGCGGCAGCGGCTTGCCCGCGACCTGCGGCTCGGCGCCGGTCGCGATCCGTACGACCTCCACCGCGGCACCGTTGCCCGGAGCGATGCCCCGGGCGCCCGGGATCGTCAGGTCCGTGTTGGACGCGAACCACACGGCCCCACGCGAGATCGCGTACGCCGCCTCGGCGAACCGGCCCCACGCCAGATCGGGCCCCCCGAACCCCTGCGCCACGGCGACCGGGTCGTCGTCCGCCGACTCCACCGGCACCAGGCCCCGTTCACGCAGTGCGACCCGCAGCCCTTCGCCGCCGACCACGAGCACCCTGGCCCCCGAAGGCAGCTGATCGGCCATCAGCCGGGCCACCGCCTGCGCCGACGTGATCACATCAGCAGCATCGGCCGGCACCCCGAGCTCCGTCAGGTGCTCCGCCACCGCGTCCGGCGTCCGCAGCGCGTTGTTCGTCACGTACGCCAGATGCATGCCGTCTGCACGCGCGCTGCCCAGCGACTCGACGGCGTGCACGATCGCATGCCCCCCCGCGTAGACCACCCCGTCGAGATCGAGCAGGGCGGTGTCGTACGCCTCACTCAGCGCCACGGCGCTTCCGAGCGGCCGGGACCTGTACTGCTGCTGACTCATATGCCTGTGCTCCTCTTTCCATGCCTCTCCCCCGATCATCGCGCATCGCCGGAGCGCACATACGATGCCCGGATGAATACAACCGGGTGCGGCGCCGGCCAGGGGCTACGGCTTATCCCCTTCCGCGGACTGCGATACGTCCCCGAGCGGGTCGGCAGTCTGGCGGCGGTGACCTCACCTCCGTACGACGTCGTCGTACGTCCGGACGGTCTGCACCACCTCGAGTCCGCGGACCCGCACAACATCGTGCGACTGATCCTCCCGCAGGCAGGCACGGCCGCAGAGCGTCACCGGCAGGCCGCCGAGACCCTGCGGCGCTGGCTCGCGGAGGGCGTTCTCGCCCCGGACCCGGTGCCCGTGCTCTACGTCTACGAACAGCGTGCGGGCGACATCCTCCAGCGCGGTGTGATCGGGGCCCTGGCGCTCTCCCCCGCGTCGGAGGGCGTGGTCCTGCCGCACGAGGACGTCATGGCCGACGTCGTGGAGGACCGCGCCGACCTGATGCGCACCGCAGCCGCTCACCTCGAACCCCTGCTTCTCAGCTACGCGGGCGACGGCGGGCCGAGCGGTACGACGGCCGTGATCGAGCGGGTGGTTCCACGGCTTCCGCTCCTCACCACGACGACCGAGGACGGATTCAGCCACCGCCTCTGGGCCGTCACCGATCCTGCGGAGCAGGCGGAGATCGAGTCCGATCTCTCCCACCGCCAGGCGTTGATCGCCGACGGCCACCATCGCTGGGCCACGTATCTGCGGCTCCAGCAGGAGCAGTCCCTCCCCGGCCCCTGGGACTTCGGTCTCGTCCTGCTCGTGGACACAGCCCGCTATCCGCTGCGGGTGCGCGCCATCCACCGGCTGCTGCACCGCCTCCCGGTAGCCCAGGCGCTCCGCGCCCTCGACGGCCGCTTCCGCGTCCGGCCCGTCGACGGGCGGCTGCACAGGGCACTCGACGTTCTCGCGGATGCCACCACGGAAGGCAATGCGTTCCTTCTCGCGGGCGACGGCCGCTTCCATCTGATCGACCGGCCGGACGAACAGCTGCTGGCCCGCACGGTGCCCGCCGACCGCCCGGCTGCCTGGCGCTCACTGGACGCGACCGTGCTGCACTCCACACTCCTCGACGACGTGTGGCGGATCCCCGACGCCCCCGAGCACATCGCCTACATCCACGACGCTGCGGCGGCCGTCGAGCAGGCGGAACGGCACGACGCCACGGCTGTACTGATGCATCCGGTGCGCGAGGACGTGGTCCGGGACCTGGCCAGACAGGGCGTCACGATGCCCCGGAAGTCGACCTCGTTCGGCCCCAAGCCGGCCACGGGGCTGGTCCTGCGCAGTCTCGGCGCCGGCTGACGTACGACGCGTCCGAAGTGTGCGTCGGGGTGCTCTCCCGAAGGGCCGCGCAGCGTGGGCGGTTTCCAGGGGGCGGCGCACCCCGGTGGCGAGGCCCCACCGACGACGGCGAAGCCGTCTCGCTCGTCGACCGCGTCCCGCCGGAGACGGGGCGGCTCGACATCATGGTCGACGCGGCGGGCATCATGCTCGTGGCCCGGCTCTGGAAGCGCCTGCCGACGAATGGCAGCACGATGTCGAGCTGAACGTCTCCGCCCTGCTGAACCTGACGCACGCTGCCTGCCGCACCTGGCCGCCGCAGCCCTGGGCGAAGGGCGCGGGGTGGCCGACCTGGTGAACGCCGTCACACCTGGCGAGGCGCTCCGCCAGGAACTCGCCGACCGGCACGTCCGGGTCAGCTCCTCGAACCCGGAGCCCTCGCCACCGAACTCACGGACCGCATCCGCGACGGCGTCCGCGAGCGTCACCCGTCCACGCCACGTGGCCGTCAACGAACTCCTCGTCAGGCCGACCGACCAGGCCTGCCTCGGTTGGCCCTGGCTGAGGCACGGAACACAGAAGGGGGCGGCACCGCTGTGGGTGCCGCCCCCTTCATGTCCTGCGCCTCAGTGATGCTCAGGCCTTCGCGGATCCGTCCGCGTCGCCGTCCTCGTCGTCCTCATCCTGGTCGTCCGAATCGTCTTCGTCGTCGGTGCCTTCGTCGTCCTCGTCCTGAACGCCCGTGGCCAGGCCTCCGGCGGAGGCCGGGTCGCCGATGTGCTCGTCGTCATCACCGAGCACGTCGACGAACTCCACCCCATCGAGTGCGGCCAGCCGGTCGGACGCGTCGGTCGAACCGTCCTTGTCGGCCTCCAGGGCCTTCCCGAACCACTCACGGGCCTCGTCCTCGCGACCTGCTTCCAGCAGCGCGTCAGCGTAGGCGTAACGCAGACGCGGCGTCCACGAGTGGACTGCGCTGGAGGCGAGCTCGGGGCTCTGCAGCGTCACGATCGCGGCGTCGATCTGCCCCATGTCCCTGCGGGCGCCCGCGGCGACCAGGCGCATCTCGACCTGCCCGGCCTTGTCCAGCTTCTGCACCTCGGGCTCGCCGGCCATGGCCATGGCCCGCTCGGGACGGCCCAGTCCGCGCTCGCAGTCGGCCATGACGGGCCACAGGTCAACGGAGCCGGTCATCCGACGCGACGCCCGGAACTCGGCCAGGGCTTCGGCGTACCTCTGGGTGGCGTACGCGGCGAAGCCCGCCGCCTCGCGCACTGCGGCGACCCTCGAGGCCAGACGCAAAGCGATACGCGAGTAACCGTAAGCCTGCTCAGGGTCCTCATCGATCAGACGGGCGACCATGACAAGGTTCCGTGCGACGTCCTCGGCGAGGGTCTTCGGCAGGCTCATCAGCTCCTGCCGGACGTCCTTGTCGATCTCGTGGCCGGTGACGTCGTCGGGGATGGGAAGCCGCTTGATGGGCTCACGGTCCCGGTCGTCGCGGCCCTGGTAACCGCCGCGGTCGTCGCGGCCGCGGTAGCCACCGCGGTCGTTGCCCCGGTCGTCGTCACGACGCGGACCGCGGTCCCGGTCATGACTCCGGTCGTCGCGGCGGAAGCCACCGCCGCCGGTGCTGCCACCGCGGTGGTCGTCGCGGCGGGGACCGCTGGGGCGGTTGTCGTCGCGGCGCGGACCACGCGGCCGGTCGTCACGCCGCTCGAATCCACCACTGGAGGGACGGCTGCCACCCCGGTCATCACGCTGACCACCGCGGTACCCACCACGGTCGTCCTCCCGACGCGGAGCACGGTCATCGCGGCGGAAGCTGCT